>CALAGS010000043.1 GCA_937891665.1 uncultured Burkholderiales bacterium
GGTTTTGGGCACCAGCTCAACTGTCCAATAAGCTCATTCGCAGATCGATTTTGAAGGAAATGTTTCAAAAACGAGAGGCATTGAAAGCTTAAAAGCGAAGCCCCAAGGTGAGACTGGCTTCTTGGTAGTTGAATATCTGAGAAGCCTTGTCTTGCCTTGCGCTGGTGACCACATCTGAAAGATTGATGCGCCCAACTTTATAAGTTGTTCTTGCGAAATAGTCTTTCATAAAGTCAACTTCCAAGCCGCCAGCAATATCCAAGTTGGTACCGGCCTGATGGAATTTGTCATTGCGCACCTGACCCAGCATGGTCATGGTGATATTACTTTTGGGTATCACAATGCCAACGCCTACCAAGGCAAAAAGATGTCCTTTAAGCTTGCCTGGCAAGTCATTGAGAGGATACTTTTTTTCGTATTCGAATGAAACAACGTTCAAGCCATCAGTATGTTCGTAGTGCATGAATGCAGGTGACAGGTACTGCTGGCCAGCGCTTGGGTAGTTCTTTTGAAGGTACTGGCCTGATGCACTGACCGATTGCGCATCAGAAACGACATACTTCATGTGGTCCAAATTCAATGCCAATGCGGTATCAGAATTGAGTTGATAAGCAATCCGAGCGTTAGTCTGGGGAATTGTGATTTTTCCGGGGTTCAAATAAGTATTGAACAAGGTTTGGGGGGTTAGGGTCTTTTGGGTATCTGTTGCGCGAACGCCATGCAGTGTGAATTGATGGTCAATCCCTTTAAAGTGAATGTCGCTCTTTGAATACGACTCGTTGTTCCAACCCCATTCAAAGGACCATTTGTGGGTCGACTCCAAGTTGAAATTGACTTCGGCAGCATGCACATTTGCCAAACAGCAGAACGCGCAAAGTGAAAGCAGTGTTTGATTCATAGGTTTCTTTTTTCTTTTGGCATTCTAAGACGCGCCTTAGTTTGCAACTGCAATCTTTATCACTGTTTTCAGATTAAGGACATAACCTGGACAATCGTACCTCTCAATGTCTTCAGCCGAAATAGGAAAAGCACCGCAATTCGATAATTTTCTAAATGGCGAGTTGTAGATACCGCATTGGAACTTGTCCTCCGGTATGGCCTCTAGAAAAAAACATTGTTGATTCAAGCAGCAATTGCCACATTGGGTGCAGGCGCCTGAGATTTGACTCGACTCATTCAGGCGCACAGCAAAAAATGATTCAAAGTATCTTTGCACTGGCCCCTGCGAAAGGGCCTTGTGGTGAATTTTCAATTTCTGAATTGTTTCGCGATAGTTGAGGATGTACTTTGGTTTTAAAAAAATAAAACCAAAGAGCAAAGGCAAAACCGGCAAGGCGACTTTGGCAAGCAACAACAATGTTTGAGCTGGAACTTGAATGAATGTATTTTTCAAAACAAAGCTTTTTGAATGACGATTGGATGGAGAACCTGTGAAAATTTTATGCCCCTCGCATTTCAAAGCTATGACGATGTCAATTTTTCAAAAAAAATCAGGAACAGCTTTCAATTTTTAGCGTTGGAAATACAAAATACCAATCTGCCCCGATGAAATTTCTCTAGCTTGTACCTTCTTAAGCTCCGCAATAGGCTGAGATATTGCAAACGATGAGTACCAGGCCCAATGTCTAGATATCGATTGCTTGAAAGTCAGACCTGCGCTGACTTTCTGAAAGCCAGTGGACACAAGATCGAGAGGTCCTTGCTTGACGTGCGAAGCAGAATTGCGCCAATGTTCTGCTGTTGCCCAAGTGCTGTCTGCATGCAGAATGAGCTCACTTTGCTGAAAAACGGGCCAAGCATAAGATAAGCCAAGGTTCAGAGTGGTGCCGTCCCCTTTGTTTAAAATGTCTTGGGTCCAATCTCCATTCAATCGCCAGCGTTTATTGATTTTTCGGTGCATCATGACGCGTGTTCTCAGAGTGTTTTTGCCACCCTCGAAAACATCAAAAGATTCACCCGTGCTTACGTTGTGAACGCGCATTGAAAGCCCGATATTTAAATCAGGTTCATCCGTGACTTGGTAGCTAAGTGTCGGTTCACTCCCAAACTGACCTAAATTTCGCCATGCTCGACCATCGCCAATGCCCAGTTGCCACTTGCCATACCGCAGCCCAATGACGGGCCTGACGCGAGCGGTGTTTTGCCAATTACCCATGTCATTGGACTTGAGTCTTGTTCCGAGGGTGTAATACAGTTGATCAGACTCATTTGTGTTTGAACCTGCTTCAACTGAGCTGGATTGCGCGTTTGCCGAACTGGGTAAGACATTCGAGACCAGAATGCAGGCAAGGAGAAAAAGAGCAGCAAGGCTCATTCGTTTCATTGCATGCATCGTATGGATCATGAAGTAACTTTGTACACCTGCGAGATTAAATTCGTGTGACAAATTGTTTTATTTGAAAAATATTGTTTGCATTGAATCTGACGATGTTTATAAAGAAGATGACTCTGCATTGCTTAGCTTGACCAAAAGCAACACCCAATTCAAAGCCTTGTCATTTAACGCGTGGAATTTCTCACCTGTCAATTTCATTACAGGTGACTACTTACAAGCAGATCCATCCTCGTCGCGACTTTTTCATTAGAGTCAGTTCTATTTCTACTGCACAAGTTCAAGCTGAGAGGTTGTTTATTGACAGCATCTCAAGTAGAGCTTACAAATTAAATACACCCGCTGCTACTGAAAAGCGCGATTACTCCGCCAAATTGTGTTGGATGACATCAAAGTTTTAGGCCATAAAAAAACCGCTCTAATCAGAGCGGTTTTTTTGAATTTCAAAGTATCAGTGGTACATCTGCTTTGGATTGTTGTCAATCAACTCGCCTTTAAGCAAATACAAAGGTGCTTTGTGGTAAAGCACAATATCGTGAAAGGGATCTGTGATGATTTTTGTCATCCAAACCAAGCCTGTTTGCACATCTTTCAAGAAGAACAAGTGAATGGTTCTAAATAGCAAACCTGCAACACCCAAAATAAGCCATGAGGCGCCAACTTGTCTGACCCATTCTGTCAAATTATCCCAAGGCTCAATCATGCCGAACAAACCAGGCTCAA
>CALAGS010000044.1 GCA_937891665.1 uncultured Burkholderiales bacterium
TTCCACCGATGTACAGCGCCTTGAAAAAGGACGGCAAAGCCTTGTACGACTACGCGCGTGCTGGCATTGAAGTAGAGCGCGAAGCACGGCATATCTTTATTTACAAGTTAGCACTCGAAGAAATTGCACCAGAGAAAGAGCATCGTCGCATGAAGATCACAGTCACATGCAGTAAGGGCACCTACATTCGCACCTTGGGCGAAGACATTGCCATTGCACTAGGCACCTGTGCGCACCTAAGCGCGTTGCGCCGTATTCAAACCGGCCCTTTCGTTACTGCCGAGTGCATCAGTCTTGAAGAATTAGAAGCTTTGCCTGAAGCAGAGCGAGAAATGAAATTGTGGCCCGTCGACGCTTTGCTCGACGGTCATACCCCTGTCACCTTGCCCGCAGATGATGCTGGCAGATTCTTAAGCGGCGTGCGCCGTCGGGGCGATTGGCCCGACAACTTGCATGTTGCTGTGTACGGCGATTCACCGCGCGCGCTCTTGGGTACTGCGCACGTGAAAGCTGGTGAACTTATTCCGGGGCGCTTACTCAGCCCCCTAGAGATTCAATCAATTTTGGAGAAGGCCTTAGCATGACTAGACAAATTCGTAACATCGCGATCATCGCCCACGTTGACCACGGTAAAACTACCATGGTTGACCAACTGCTTCGTCAGTCTGGCACTTTTGCCGAACACGAAAAAGTGGTCGACACCGTCATGGACAACAACGCCATTGAGCGTGAGCGCGGCATTACCATCTTGGCCAAAAACTGTGCCGTCAGTTGGGAAGGCACTCACATCAACATCGTTGACACCCCAGGCCACGCCGACTTCGGCGGTGAAGTAGAGCGCGCATTGTCCATGGTGGACGGCGTGGTGTTGCTCATTGATGCGCAAGAAGGCCCCATGCCCCAAACGCGTTTCGTGACCAAAAAAGCTTTGGCCTTAGGTCTTAAGCCTATCGTGGTGGTCAACAAAGTTGACAAGCCAGGCGCCAACCCTGACAAAGTGGTCAATCAGGCCTTCGACTTGTTCGACAAATTGGGCGCTACGGATGAACAGCTGGATTTTCCCGTGGTGTATGCCTCGGGCATTAACGGTTGGACTTCATTGACAGAAGGCGCACCAGGCGAGCAGTGGGGCCCTGACATGTCTGCTCTTTTCAATACAGTCTTGAAGCATGTACCGGCACAAGCAGGTGACCCAGAAGCACCTTTGCAATTGCAAATTTCAGCACTGGATTTTTCAACCTTTGTGGGTCGCATTGGTGTGGGTCGTATCAGCCAAGGCACCATCAAACCCATGATGGATGTCATGGTGATGGAAGGACCCGATGGCTCTGCCATCAAAGGCCGTGTTAACCAAGTATTGACATTCCGTGGCTTGGACCGGGTTCAAGTGACCGAAGCTGGCCCTGGTGACATTGTGCTCATCAACGGCATTGCCGATTTGAACATCGGCGTTACAGTGACTGATCCCACCAATCCAGCACCCTTGCCGATGCTCAAAATCGATGAGCCCACATTGACCATGAACTTCTGCGTCAACACCAGCCCCTTGGCCGGTCGTGAAGGAAAGTATGTCACCAGCCGTCAAATTTGGGACCGTCTGCAAAAAGAACTGCAGCACAACGTTGCTTTGCGCGTGAAAGAAACCGATGAAGAAGGTATCTTTGACGTAGCAGGCCGCGGGGAATTGCACCTCACCATCTTGCTCGAAAACATGCGCCGCGAAGGCTACGAGCTGGCAGTCTCTAAACCCCGCGTGGTTTACCGCGACGTCAATGGCGAACGCCATGAGCCGATCGAGTTGGTGACAGCCGATATCGAAGAAACACATCAAGGCGGCGTGATGCAAGCCTTGGGTGAGCGCAAAGGCGAACTCGTGAACATGGAACCCGATGGTCGCGGCCGTGTGCGTTTGGAATACCGCATTCCTGCCCGTGGTTTGATTGGCTTTACCAACGAGTTCTTGAACTTGACACGTGGCTCTGGCTTGATTTCCAACATCTTTGACAGCTATGAAGCACACAAAGGTGAAATTGGTGGTCGTAAAAACGGCGTGTTAATTTCCATGGACGACGGTGAAATTTTCACCTACGCTTTGGGCAAATTGGACGACCGTGGCCGAATGTTTGTGAAGGCCAACGATCCTGTGTACGAAGGCATGATTGTGGGCATTCACAGCCGAGACAACGACTTGGTGGTGAACGCTACACGCACCAAGCAGCTGACCAACTTCCGCGTCTCTGGTAAAGAAGACGCCATCAAAATTACGCCGCCAATTGACCTCACGCTTGAGTACGGCGTTGAGTTCATTGACGATGACGAGTTGGTGGAAATTACGCCTAAGAGTGTTCGTCTGCGCAAGCGTTTCTTGAAAGAACACGAGCGCAAGAAGGCGGGTCGCGCTTAACTTGCGATCAAGTCGATAATCCTTACAAGCACCCAAAGTGCTCAAACTCAAGCATGGTCACGCAGTCGCCTTGATGGTGCTGGTGACCGCTATGTGGTCCATTGCGGGTGTCGTCACAAGACATCTTGATCAAGCGCGGGGCTTTGAAGTGACCTTCTGGCGCAGTGCCTTCACTGTGCTTGGGCTGGTGATTATTTTGACTGCATGGCAAGGCTTGGGCGTCTGGAAACGGCTGCCTTGGCGGAATCGCTATTTTTGGTTGTCAGGTGTGTGCTGGAGCATCATGTTCACAGCGTTCATGATGGCAATCACACTGACAGCAGTTGCCAATGTCTTGATTACTTTGGCATGTGGCCCTTTGCTCACAGCCCTTGGCGCTTGGATTTTTACCTCTCACCGCCTGCCACTGAGAACATGGATTGCCATTGGCGTTGCCGGTGCTGGCATTGCCATGATGTTTGTGAGCCAATTGCAATTGGGAGACCCCAATTTTCTGCTTGGCGTCGGTATTGCACTGTTTGTCCCCTTGGCAGGTGCGACGCAGTGGAATTTGACTCACCTGAGTCAAAAATCGGGCGTCTCCATTGATTTGGTTCCATCTGTGCTATTGGGTGCCATCATCTCTTGTATCCTGACTCTGCCAATGGCATGGCCCTTTCAAGCCAACACGCACGACATCAGTTTGCTGGCCTTGTTGGGCATTGTGCAATTGGCAATTCCGTGTACGCTGTCAGTTATCTGCGCCAGGGTGCTGAAGGCGCCTGAAGTTTCTTTGTTGGCATTGCTGGAAGTGATATTCGGCATTGCCTTGGCCTGGTGGGGCGCCAACGAGGAGCCTCAGTTGAGTGTATTAATCGGTGGTGGCTTGGTCATTGCCGCCTTGTTTGCCAATGAATGGTTTGGATGGAGGCAACGCAATGTCTAGTGTCAACGTGATCAATCCCTCTGTGAATTCTGCAGAATTTGTAAGGCATGAAGTGTCGGGGCGTGTGGGTTGCATTACCTTGAATCGACCCAAGGCCTTGAATGCCCTGACGCTTGACATGGTGCGCTTGCTCACCAATGCCTTGCTTGAATTTAAGAACAACCCGCAAGTATTGGCTGTCTTGGTTCGGGGGCAGGGCAAAGAAGAGGCGTTCGGACATTTTTGTGCGGGTGGCGATATTCGGTTTTTCCACCAAGCGGCTTTGGCAGGTGATGACAGCCTTGGCGACTTCTTCACAGAAGAATATGCCCTGAACCATTTGATTCACACCTACTCCAAACCCTACATTGCTTTTATGGATGGTGTGGTGATGGGCGGTGGCATGGGCATCAGTCAGGGCGCCAGTGTTCGCATCGTGACAGACAGAACGCAGATGGCCATGCCTGAAACTCACATTGGTTTGTTTCCAGATGTGGGAGGTGGTTACTTTCTGAGCCGATGCCCAGGGCATCTAGGTGAGTATTTAGGACTCACTGGTCAAAAAATCAATGGCCATCAGGCCATCATGGCGGGTCTTGCCGATGGCCTGATCGAGGCCCAAAGGTTGCCGCTCATCTGGAAAACATTGCTCAGCACGCCCTTTGAAAGCGGCGAGGCAGTTGAGCGTTGGGTGCAAAGCCAATTTACGAAGTTTGAGCCTGCGCAGTTCCCTGACAAAGCGGCCATCGACAAGTGCTTTGCACTGCCTAGCCCCTTGGAAATCAGTCTGGCTTTAGCGCAGGAAAACTCTGCTTGGGCTGACCAAACACTTGCGAGCCTCAACAAGGCTTCGCCCTTAATGGTGCATGTGGTCTTAGCTCAAATTCGCAAAGCGCGCGGCATGGGTTTGGCCGACGATTTGCGCATGGAGCGCGACATGGTGCACCATTGTTTTCACTTGCGCCAAAAGAGTGAAACGGTGGAAGGTATCAGAGCGTTGGCCATTGACAAAGACCACCACCCCAAATGGGCGCATGCGCAGTTGTCAGATGTTGTTCAAGACGAGTGGCCACGTTTTTTCGAAAGCCCTTGGACGCCTGCAACGCATCCATTGCGTCATTTGAACTGAGGTCAGCTTAGCGATTGCGGCTTTTCATAGCCCGCTCTACCTCGCGCTTGCCTTCGCGATCTTTGATGGTGTCGCGTTTATCGTGTTCAGCCTTGCCCTTGGCAAGCGCAACTTCGCACTTAATGAAGCCCGTCTTCCAATGAAGATTGATGGGCACCAGCGTGAAACCCTTTTGTTCGACTTTGCTGGTTAAGCGGTCAATTTCTTCGCGCTTCAAAAGCAGCTTGCGGGTGCGGGCCGCTTCTGGGTTGACATGCGTTGAGGCGGTTTTCAGGGGGTTAATCAAACAACCGATGATGTACATCTCTTTGTTGCGAATGACCACATACCCATCTGTCAGTTGAACCTTGCCTTCCCTGACTGCCTTCACTTCCCAACCTTCAAGCACCATACCGCACTCATGCCGTTCCTCAAAAAAGTAGTCAAAGGCGGCTTTTTTGTTTTCGGCAATCAGGCCAGATTTACCTGGGCCTTTGTTTTTTGAAGGGGGCGTAGCCATGTGTGAGAGACTGCGAAGTGCTTATGTTTGTTGTATTTGCAAGAGGGGCCTCTGAGAAATTACAATCTGCAGAATAAGTCTATTGTATGAAGAAACTCCTCAAATCTGTTCTCATCTGGTACACCCCAGAGGAAATGTACCGTCTTGTGACGGATGTTGATCAATACGCCCAATTTTTACCTTGGTGCAGTCACTCCAAAGTGCTGCAATTCAGCGAACACGAAATGGATGCCGAGGTTGGAATTGGCTTGGCCGGTTTCAGTCAGGTGTTTGTCACTCACAACACACACGTTGAAAATCACGAAGTTCAAATGAAATTGGTCAAGGGGCCATTTTCTAAATTAGATGGCACTTGGACCTTTGACCCCGTCGGTGACAATTCCCAGCGAGCTTGCAAGGTCACCTTGTCTCTTGAATATGGTTTTGCTAGCGCCAGTTTGGCCGCTGTGGTGGGCCCCGTGTTTGACAAAATAGCCGCCAGTTTGGTCGATGCCTTTGTCAAGCGCGCTGAACAAGTTTACGGAACTGACAAAGCATGATGCAAATTCAATGCCTTTACAGTCCCTCAGCCAGACAGTTGATTGACCTTAGCCTGAGCTTGCCTGAAGGCTGCACTGTCTTTGACGCCATTCAGTCTTTAAAATCGTACCCTGAATTACATGACCATCTCAAAGTTCTTGAGACTTCCTGTGAAGAAGAGCGCGGGCTGGGAATTTGGGGCCGTATTGTCCAACGAACGACCGCCCTCAAGACGGGGGATCGTCTGGAAATTTACCGCCCACTTTTGGTAGATCCCAAAATGGCTCGAAAAAAGAGATTTAAAGGGCAGGGCAAGGGCCGAACGGGTCTTTTTGCAAGACGCAGAATTGGGGCTGTGGCGGGCTATTAGGCTTTTGGTGTGGCGCTCTTCGAGGCATTGACGAGGGTACAATCCTTTTTTTGGAGCCACCCCTTATGCGCCTGCTCGGTAAAGCCCTCACGTTCGACGATGTGTTGTTGGTGCCAGCCTACTCTCAAGTTCTGCCCAAGGACACGTCCCTTTCCACGCAATTCACACGCAAACTTCGGTTGAATTTGCCTCTGGTTTCTGCTGCCATGGACACCGTCACAGAATCGCGCTTGGCCATCGCCATTGCTCAAGAAGGCGGCATTGGCATTGTTCACAAAAACCTCACACCGCAAGAGCAGGCGGCGCAGGTCTTGAAAGTCAAACGCTACGAATCAGGCGTGTTGCGAGATCCTGTGTTCATCACCCCCGATACCAAAGTTCGCGCTGTGATGGCATTGTCAGACGAGCTGGGCGTTTCCGGTTTTCCAGTGGTCGATGGCGGCAAAGTGGTCGGCATTGTGACCGGTCGCGACATGCGTTTTGAAATGCGTTACGACCAGCCCGTGAGCGAAATCATGACGCCCCGTGAGCGCTTGATTACGGTGCCCGAAGGCACCACGCCCGAGGAGGCCAAGGCCCTCTTGAACAAATACAAATTAGAGCGCTTGTTGGTGGTCAACGATGCATACGAGTTGAAGGGTTTGATCACCGTCAAAGACATTACCAAGCAACTTAATTTTCCGTTAGCAGCACGAGATGCTTCAGGCCGTTTATTGGTTGGCGCGGCAGTGGGCGTGGGCGAGGGTACAGAAGAGCGGGTAGAAGCTTTGTCACGTGCGGGTGTCGATGCCATTGTGGTTGACACAGCCCACGGTCACAGTCAGGGTGTCATTGATCGCGTGCGTTGGGTCAAGAAAAACTACCCGCACATCGAAGTGATTGGCGGCAACATCGCCACTGGCGCTGCGGCTTTGGCGTTAGCCGAGGCGGGTGCAGACGCCGTCAAAGTGGGCATTGGTCCTGGCTCCATTTGCACCACCCGAATTGTGGCGGGCGTAGGTGTGCCTCAAGTGATGGCCATCGACAATGTGGCCACAGCACTGCAAGGCACCGGCGTGCCACTGATTGCTGACGGTGGCATTCGCTACAGTGGTGACATTGCCAAAGCCATTGCAGCCGGTGCCAACACCGTCATGATGGGCGGCATGTTTGCGGGCACCGAAGAAGCGCCAGGCGAAGTTATTTTGTACCAAGGTCGCAGCTACAAAAGCTACCGCGGTATGGGCAGCATTGGCGCTATGCAGCAGGGCAGTGCCGATCGTTACTTTCAAGAATCAAGCACTGGCAATCCAAATGCCGACAAATTGGTGCCCGAAGGCATTGAGGGCCGCGTGCCTTACAAAGGCTCGGTGGTGGCCATCTTGTACCAAATGGCGGGCGGTTTGCGCGCCAGCATGGGTTATTGCGGTTGTCCCACCATTGAGGACATGCGCAACAAAGCCGAGTTTGTTGAAATTACGACAGCCGGTATTCGCGAAAGCCACGTGCACGATGTGCAAATTACCAAAGAAGCACCCAACTACCGCGCTGATTGATTCCGTGCATCGCTTTTTTGAAACTATTTTTTGATTCTGAACTTTCCATGCAGCACTCCAAAATTTTGATCCTCGACTTTGGCTCACAAGTGACGCAACTCATTGCGCGCCGAGTTCGTGAAGCCCATGTGTTTTGTGAAGTGCATCCTTGCGATGTGAGCAGCGACTGGGTTCGTGACTACGCCAAAGATGGCAGCCTGAAAGGCATTATTTTGTCGGGGTCACACGCCAGTGTTTACGAAGTTGACGATCGTGCACCTGATGCTGTCTTTGAATTAGGCCTTCCTGTTTTAGGTATCTGCTACGGCATGCAAACCATGGCAGAGCAATTGGGTGGCAAAGTCGAGGCCGGCACCACACGCGAATTTGGTTACGCAGAAGTTCGCGCCCACGGCCACACCGACTTGCTCAAGGGCATTGAAGACTTTGCCACGGCAGATGGCCACGGCATGCTCAAAGTTTGGATGAGCCACGGAGACAAAGTAACGCAGTTGCCCGAGGGTTTCAAAGTGATGGCCTCGACGCCTGCTTGCCCCATCGCAGGCATGGCCGATGAAGCACGTCGTTTTTACGCGGTTCAGTTTCACCCAGAGGTGACACATACCGTTCAAGGGCAAGCCTTGCTCAACCGCTTTGTGCTGGACATTTGCAAAGCCAGCCCAGACTGGATCATGGGCGATTACATTGAAGAAGCCGTCGCCAAAATTCGCGAGCAAGTGGGCGATGAAGAAGTTATTTTGGGCTTGTCTGGCGGCGTCGATTCTTCGGTGGCTGCGGCCCTGATTCACCGTGCCATTGGCGATCAACTCACTTGCGTCTTTGTAGACCACGGGCTGTTGCGCCTGAACGAAGGCGACATGGTCATGGAAATGTTTGAAGGCAAATTGCATGCGCGCGTGATACGTGTCAATGCCAGCGATTTGTTCTTGGGCAAGTTGGCTGGGGTGAGCGAACCCGAGCAAAAACGCAAAATCATTGGCGGCTTGTTTGTTGATGTGTTCAAAGACGAAGCGGCCAAATTGAAAGCGGGTACGGGTGGGCACAAAGGTGCTAGCTTTTTAGCGCAAGGCACCATTTACCCAGATGTGATTGAGTCGGGTGGTGCCAAAAGCAAGAAAGCCGTCACGATCAAAAGCCACCACAACGTGGGCGGCCTGCCTGAACAGTTGGGTTTGAAATTGTTAGAGCCATTGCGCGAATTGTTCAAAGACGAAGTGCGTGAATTGGGTGTGGCGCTTGGCTTGCCTCGCGAGATGGTTTATCGCCATCCTTTCCCTGGACCCGGATTGGGCGTGCGAATTTTGGGCGAGGTTAAAAAAGAATACGCCGATTTGCTTCGCCGTGCCGACGCCATCTTCATTGAAGAGCTGCGCAACTTCACAGACGACACAGGCAAGTCTTGGTACGACCTAACCAGCCAAGCCTTTACTGTGTTTTTGCCAGTGAAGAGCGTTGGGGTGATGGGCGATGGCCGCACCTACGATTATGTGGTTGCGTTGCGAGCCGTTCAGACCTCTGACTTCATGACAGCCGATTGGGCCGAACTGCCGTATGCTTTGCTGAAGAAAGTTTCGGGTCGCATCATCAACGAAGTGCGTGGAATCAATCGCGTGACCTATGACGTGAGTAGCAAACCACCTGCAACCATTGAATGGGAATAGTTGTCTCATGAGAGCCCAGCTTGCTCGATCAACCTATGCCTTGCTGATGTGCATGGTAGCCTGTCTTCCCACTTGGGCTCAGGACGGGACGCCGATCTTCAATTCTGAAAAACACGCGTTCCGAGTGACCACTTTGGTGACAGGACTTGAAAATCCTTGGGCTGTTGCTTTTCTACCCGACGGCCGTTTGCTGGTGACAGAAAAGGCGGGACGCTTACGCCTGGTCAGTCAAGATTTCAAACTGAATTCCAAACCGATTGAGGGCTTGCCTGAGCTTGTGTCGCAAGGCCAAGGTGGTTTGTT
>CALAGS010000045.1 GCA_937891665.1 uncultured Burkholderiales bacterium
GAGTCCAGGATTGTGATTCCTGTTGTCGTGGGTTCGAGCCCCATCAGCCACCCCATCAAATTCAAAGGGTTTACAAGATGTCTTGTAAACCCTTTTTGTTCAGTCCCATTTTGAATCAAGCTTCAAAGACTTTAAATACCGCGATAGACATCGTTTACCTTTGGGTGAACGGCAACGATAGCGAGTGGCGCGCCAAGCGCGAAAAATATGCCCAGAAATTAGAAGCCACTGGCAACTTAAGTTTTGCCAAGTTCGGCAATGTGGAAGGTCGTTACCGAGACAACGACGAGCTGCGGTTTAGCTTGCGCGCCCTTGAAAAATTCTTTCCTGAACACGGCCACATTTACATCGTTACAGATGGTCAGGTGCCCGATTGGTTTCAAGCCTCAGATCAAATTACGTTGGTTGATCACCATCAACTGATTCCCCATTCCTCATTGCCCACCTTTGATTCTGGCAATATCGAGTCTTATATTCACCACATTCCAGGACTTTCGGAATGCTATTTTTATCTGAACGACGATGTGTTCTTTGGTGCGCCTGTTTGTTTGGAGAATTGGTTTTTCGAAAAAGGTTTTTTCGTCTCTTGGTCTGATGAACCCGAGGTGATTGGCAACAAGCTAAAAGCTGAATCGACCTCCCTTGAAAATGCCAGTCGATTGTCCAAGCAGTGGCTGCAAACCAAAGCGGACAACTCAAACACCCGAGCCGATTCAACTGCCAGAAAAATGGACCTTCAGTATCAGCATATCGCTAGAACTTTCTCGCATTCACCTAGGCCCATGCTGAAGTCGGTGATGATGGAGATTGAGCGCGATGCGCCAGAGTTATTTGAGCGGGTTCGGTCAACTGTTTTTCGCACATGGAACAAGCCCACCATCATTTCTGACTTTGTACTGCGCTGGGCTTTGGCACATGGTGTGGCCAAAACAATAGACCATTCACATTTGTACATAGCAACGGGGCAAACGTTAGAAACTCAATCGCTCAAGCATCTCAAAAAGCAGTTTGGCCACTTAGATTTCTTTTGCATCAATGACACCACAGACGACGCCCATGATGGCGATCCTAGATTGCTTCAAGTTCGTCAAATGCTGAATGCACTTTTGCCCAACGCTTCTCAAAATGAAATGGCAAGCAGCCAAGATGGCAATGCCGTGCAAGCTCTCAAATTAAAACAGCCTCTAGACATGACGGTTTGAGATTTAGAATTGGCCGTGGATACGTGGCTTTGACTGTTTAGGTGCTGGTTCTTTTATTGCACTTCAAACTCAATGGCCTTCATTCCTCGGCGGCCTGAAGTGTCCTCAATCACCATCATTAACCTGTGTTTTCCTTTAGGCAAGCTTGCTTCCTGAATGAAAACGCCTGACTCTGTGACTTTGGCAACACTCAAAATGCGCTTGGTGATGTCCAATTCAAACGCACCATACAAAACTCGAAAGGTATCTGGTTTAACCATGCTTGGTGGCATTGGCTGAAATTTCAACTCAATGGGTGTAGGGCTGATGATTTTTGCCGTTAACTTGGGTGCAAAAAGTTCAATCAAAGGGGCATCCTTGGGTGTAGCCGTCTTAGCCGCAAAGGGCGGTTTTGCGGCATTTGAAGCTTTCATTTCTTCTGGTGTGATTAGAAACTGCCCAGCGAAAACAGCCGTATGAAACCCGAGGGCAAATAAAACAAAAAATTGAATCATGGTAGTGCTGTTATTCTGACTCTGCGGTTTTCTGCTGCAAAGGGTTTGTCAGGAAAAAGTAGGTCTGAGAAACCTTTGCCTTCTGTGCTTAGCTTCAGTTGATCAACACCTTTGGCGCTGAGGTAAGCCAAGACTGACTCAGCTCTACTCTGGCTCAACTGAAGGTTATAAGCCTCAGATCCTTGAGCATCTGTGTGTCCCTCTAGCTTGAACCTCACATGCACCAAACGCTCGTTTTTCATGGCTTCGACAAGGCTGTCTAAAAGAGGGCGATTGCTTTCTTTGAGCTTGGCCGAGTCCAAATCAAATTGAACCACCAAGTCAACGCTTTTGGGCTGAACCACAATGTTCCTTTGACCAATGCTCCTGGTGTTGCCATTGAACGCAGCCGGAGCAAGTCTTTCAACTAATTCTGTTGCGGTAGCCTGCTTGATGGGTTGTGGTGCCTGGCTCCAAGCGGCAGAATGAAACAAAAGAAGGACCATCCAAATTTTCATTTCACTTCCTTGACGGCGACCAGCTTGGCGCCAAAGCTTTCAGACTTGCCGTCGGTGCTTGAACTGGTCAAGAAATGGATGAGTGCAGATCGACCGCCTATGTCGTTCAAGGCATAAGTGAAGGGCTCAGCTGCTGTAGGTTCAGACATGGTGAGTGTGTTGAGCTTGCGAGGGCTGTCGGACACCATGACCAACAGATTGTTGGTGCCAACAGGACCTGCTGCTTTGACCTCCCAATCGGGACGAGGAATTCGAACTGTTTGCCCAGCCTTGACTTGATTATTTTTGTCCAAGCCATTTGGATACAAAACATAAAAGCTTTTTGAATCGCTGCCAAGAAGGATGAGGTACAAGTACCCATCGTGGCTAGATTTGATACTGAGGTCTAGGCTGTCTTTGCCAATTTTCAGGGTTGGCTTGGAGACTTGAACCTCTACAAGCCTTTTGGGATTTCTCTGCTGTTCGATATCCTTGAGGGTTGCGAGCGAAGCCAATGCTGGCTCAGGCGCTGGTAACTTGGTGGGTGAAATGTTAGGCGCAGGCACGCTGGCTGCTTGCTGACTTGGATTGACGAAGGGGGCAGGGGGCACTGGCGCAGACGGCACGGTCAACGCAGTCACTGAAGGTGGCGAAGTAGGTGCCGCAGAAGATGTTGTTGAGTGCTGTTTGATCGGCTCAACAGGGGCGGCGGCGAGGGTTGTTGTTGGGCGTTGAACGGGAATTAAGTTTCTATTTCCTGAGACAGTCACATGGTGCGGCGCAAAGGTTGGGTTGCCTTTGAGCGCTAGATTGATGGCGTTTTGTGCACATTGCTGCACTTCGCTCATTGAGACAGCACCTGAGCCATTGACGTCCTTGGCTTTGCCTAACAAACAATCGCGGATGGCGACAGTGGCCAAGCCACCCATACCGGGTTGGTCCAAGCTTTGTTCGTCAGGTCTGGAGGACGTAATTTGAACGAAGTTCTCTTGAAGTCCGCCCAATCGAGTAATCTCTGGAAGCAGGCCACGGGTTTTAAGATTGGCAACTACAGAGCAACTGTTGGCGGCATTGCCCGATTTTGCAAAATATTTGGGTGTGAACAGGGTTTTTGAAATGGCGCGGGTTTGACCCTTGGGTGGCGCTACGCCTTCTGCATGGCAAGCATCAATCATGGTGATGACTTTGTCTGCAGATTTAACAAGGCTTTGTGTCGCTTTGGCAAACTCTTGATGGGTAATGGTTTTGCCTTCGTAGGTGAGGAGGCCTTCAACGCAAGAATCGTCAATGAGCTCACGTGTGCCATGACCAGAAAAGTAGATGAACGCACGAGAGCCATCTTTGGTTGTTTCTGCCAACTGGTTAAGCGCTTTCAGAATATTTTCTTTGGTAGCTTCAGCATTTTTAAGGTACTTGATTTGAGTGTCTGGAATGCCCATCGCATTGGCAATCTTGGTACTGCTGGCCATGTCAAAGCGAACACCATCAAGCAAAGTTGCGCCTGGAACAGCGTATTCTGAGATACCAATGATCAGCGCAGTTCTATTGGATGTCAGTTGCGCAAAAACAGTTTGTGAAACCAGGACCGCAATAAGAGCAATTAGGGATCTCATGGTGTGCTTAGGGCGTACGTTTCACAAACTTGATGGTGTTCACGATAACTTCACCTTTGTTATTTCTTTGCAAAGAAATAACAGCGTCGCGGCCGTTGGCGGCTTCGTAAATTTTCTCTGCGTTAAAGTGCGCTAAACCTTTGATGGCTGAGATCAAGGAGCCCACAAGACTCAGAGCAGCAAAGGGGCTTCGAGACACCAACTCATTGGGTGGTGGCTCAACCAAAACCTTGCCACCTTTTGCCTCAACCACTGCAAGCCATTTTTGCAAACGCTCTGGAACGCTGTTGGGGCTTACTTTTTCATAAAAAGCAACCTCGGTGATATTATTTTTTTGTGACATTGCAGAAGCCAAGTCGCGGTCAAACTTGGCGACATCGATGAAATTTAGCTTTCCGCTGAGGGTCTGGGTGTCAACGGGCGTTGTCAGTGGCACGTTGGAGGCACAAGAGACGAGTACCCAAGAAAAAACCACAATCACTGCTCTTAAAAACATAGT
This sequence comes from uncultured Burkholderiales bacterium, assembly GCA_937891665.1. GTDB lineage: Bacteria > Pseudomonadota > Gammaproteobacteria > Burkholderiales > Burkholderiaceae_C > Limnohabitans_A. The sequence continues at coordinate 4,285 of CALAGS010000045.1, forward strand.
AAACCGCTTTGCTATAAATTTTGGGTTGATGGCTAGAAATGAGTACTATTTAAGTATTCACATCAACTGAAATTACCACAACAATACAAGAATAGACTTTACTATTCAATTGTCAAATTAGGAATACTTTTATCGTGCATTTTTCTAAAGTCATTTTGACTTGCTTTGCGATGCTTTTTTGCCTGCATGTTCAGGCAAAACGCGTCGCTCTTGTCATTGGCAATGACAATTACTTGGCTGTCAGCAAATTGCAAAAAGCCGGTAACGATGCCAATGCCATGGCGCGTGAATTAAGGAACGCAGGATTTGCAGTTCAGCTTCACCAAAACTTAAACTACCGTGCAACTGTCAGAGCGGTTGAATCATTCACCCAAGGCATTCAAGGCGGCGATGAGGTTGTGGTGTTTTATGCTGGGCATGGCGTACAAATTAAGAATGGGAGTTATTTGCTTCCAATCGATATTGAAGTCAACAGTGAAAGCGAAGTAGAGAAAACAGCCTATGACTTGTTGACATTGACTGAAAAACTGGCAGAAGCCAAGCCTGCTTTCAGCCTGGTCATTGTTGATGCCTGTAGAGACAACCCTTTAAAGTCAAAAGGAAGATCGATTGGCAACGCTCGAGGATTGAGCGCCATAGAAGCGCCCAAAGGACAGATGATTGTGTACTCCGCAAGCCGTGGGCAACAAGCCCTCGACCGCTTGCTTGAAAAAGACCCAAATCCTAATAGCGTGTTTACGCGAGAGCTCATCACACGCATGAAAGTTCCAGGTTTAAAAATTGAAGATCTGATGCGCGATGTACAGAACTCAGTGGAAGAGCTGGCCAAGTCTGTGCGGCATGAACAAAGACCCGCTATCTACAACGAGTCGCGTGGTAATTTCTATTTCTACAACTATGGCATTAACTTGCAAGCAAGTCCTGCTTACACCTCGCCGCCTGCTGCAATGCCAACGCCAACGCCAAC
>CALAGS010000046.1 GCA_937891665.1 uncultured Burkholderiales bacterium
TGCTTGACGAGCAGGGCGTTAGTGCTGTGGCCAAAAAGCGAGTGCAACTGCAAAGTAGCACTGCGTAAGGTATTTCAACTGCGCATATTGCGTTAGGGCTTGCATTAGCCCTAATATTGGCTGACAGATGCGCCTGCCTAGCCTTAGCCTTAAAATCAAACAACTTTCTTTTTTTACACTTGGCTTCACAAAATGTCACATTTCCGTCAATCAAAAAATTTTTTTCTATCGGTCGTCTATTTTGGCGTGATGGGTTTATCTGCCATTGCAAATGCTCAGGCCCAAACCACGCTGCGAATCACCACCATCCCAGAAGAGGCGGCGACCGAGCAGATTCGGAAATTCACGCCGCTTGCAACTTACTTAGAAAAACAGTTGAACATGAAAGTTCAGTTCACACCCGTGACCGACTATCCTGCAGCCGTAGAGTCTTTGGTGAACAAAAAGGTTGACTTGGTTTGGTTTGGTGGTTTTACGTTTGTACAGGCCAGCATTCGCTCGGGTGGCAAAATTGTGCCCTTGGCTCAGCGAGAAGAGGACACTAAATTTCAATCGGTGTTCATTGCCAAAACCAACTCGGGCATTAAAACTTTGACTGACATGAAGGGCAAGCAAGTCTCATTTGGTTCGCAAAGCAGCACCTCGGGTCACCTCATGCCGCGCAGCTTTTTGTTGCAAGCTAAAATTGAACCTGAAAAAGACTTCAAGCGCATTGCTTACAGCGGCGCGCACGATGCCACCATTGCTTCTGTGGTTAGCGGCAAGGTAGATGCCGCGGCGTTAGACATTACAGTTTGGCAAAAGTTTGTAGCCGAAAACAAGGTCAACATGCAAGATGTCAACGTGTTTTTCACAACCCCACCTTACTTCAACTACAACTGGTCTGTGCATGCCGATATGCCGGTTCAGCAGCGCGAAAAAATAAAGGCAGCCCTGCTCGGACTGAACCCCGCCAACCCCGAGCATGCCGAAATTCTCAAGCTAAATCGCGCCACACGCTACGTCACTACGACACCTGAAAATTACAAAGGTTTAGAGTCGGCTGCTCGCAGCGCAGGCTTGCTGCAATAAACAGGTAACTCGCTCTTGAACATCGAGCTTTCGGGCCTTCAGGCCCGCCACCCCTCTGCACCACCGCATGCCCCAGCGGCTTTGCAAGGCATTAGTCTGCAACTTGGCGTGGGCGAGCAGGTCGCCATCATTGGCCCTTCGGGTGCAGGCAAGACAAGCTTGCTTCAGGTGCTGGCTTGTGCGCAACGTCCTACGCAAGGTGAGTTTCTTTTAGGGGGACAAGACCCGTGGCGTTTGTCAACGGGTGGGTTGCGGCGTTTGCGTGGTCAATTGTTTCTGGCGCCCCAGGTGCCGCCGTTGCCTCCGCGCCAACGTGTTGTCACTTCGGTGTTGGCCGGACGTTTACCTGCCATGAGCATGGCGGCCAGTTTGCGCTCGTTGTTTTACCCCACCGATATTCCTGCGGCCTACGAAGCACTCAAGCACTTTGACCTCAGTGACAAGTTGTTTGACAGGGTAGACCGCCTTTCAGGGGGTGAACGTCAACGCGTAGGATTGGCCCGTGCTTTGTTGTCTCCGGCCAGTCTGTGGCTCATTGACGAGCCCTTGTCTGCCCTTGATCCTATGCGCGCTCGCTTGGCCATGACCGCCTTGGTGGGGCTTGCGCGTGAGCGGCAAATCACCATGGTTGCCACCTTGCACCAAGTCGACATGGCCCTCGCGCACTTTGACCGCATCATTGGTCTGCTCAAGGGCCAAATCATGTTTGATTTGCCATCTGCACAAGTCACCCCCGAACGCTTGGCGCATTTGTACGATCAGCACGAACACGAGTTGAGCCAGGCTAACTTGCCAGCTGAGTTGGAACAAGACCTGGTTGCGCCCGAGCCTGCTGTCATGCACTGCCGTTAAGGCCATCTGGCCTTTCGTACTTTCCTGTTAGACATGTCTGCTACCCAATTGCCTCAAGCCCAACTGGCATCCGGTGGCAAGCTTCGCGATCCAGATTTTTCATCGCGTGTGTTTTGGCTCAGCTTGGCCATAGTGCTTCTCTGGCCATTGGGCGTGGCCACCGAGTTTCGGCCCTGGGTGTTGTGGGAACCCGATAACCGAAAAGTCACCCTTGATTTCTTGGCCAGTTTTTGGCCACTTGTGTACAACGCTGAATTCATGCACATGGTGGTCCGTGAAACTTGGCGTACGGTTGCCATGGCCACCGCAGGCGTCACGCTGGCTTTGGTGCTGGCTGTGCCCATGTGCTTGATGGCGACTCGCGTTTTATCGCTGTCGGCCTTGTCGGGTCGCATGAACCGCTGGCCAGCTGTCATTCGATGGTTTGTGCGCGCCACTTTGATTGTGCTGCGCAGCATTCCCGAACTGGTCTGGGCCTTGGTCTTTGTGCGCGTGGTGGGCCTTGGCCCCACATCGGGCGTGTTGGCCATTGCACTCACCTATGGCGGCATGCTGGGCAAGGTGTATGCCGAAATTTTAGAAAGTGGTGAGAGCCATGCCACCCATACCCTGATGCGCAACGGCAGCGGCCGTTTACAAGCGTTTGTGTATGCGCTGCTGCCCAGCCACGCTGCCGAGCTGGCTTCCTATACGGTGTACCGCTGGGAATGTGCCATTCGCTCATCGGTGGTGTTGGGGTTTGTGGGCGCCGGAGGCTTGGGCCAACAACTGGACAATTCGATGAAGATGTTCAATGGCGGCGAAGTAGCCACTTTGCTTTTGGTGTTCATTGCGCTGGTGGCGTTGGCCGACCATGTCAGCACTTGGCTGAGAAGGGCTTTGTCATGATGCCTATTCGCGAAGCGGCAAATTTCCCTTACAAACTGCCGCCACCTTTGTTCAACGCTCGATGCAGAGCTTGCTGGTTCACGCTTGCTTTGTTGGTGTTGGTCATTGCTAGCTTCGTGTCCTTAGACCTTGACTGGGCTTCCTTTGCATCACTAGAGGCGGGGCGAAGCATGTACCGCTTTCTGGCGGAGTTTTTTCCGCCCGATATGTCGCCTAAGTTTGTGAGCAAAGTGGTTTCGGCAGCTTGGGAAACACTGGCCATGTCTGCGCTAGGAACCATCATGGCGGCGG
>CALAGS010000047.1 GCA_937891665.1 uncultured Burkholderiales bacterium
ATGGCCTTGGCGCGCAACATCGTGTGCGGAAAATCCAAGTTCCATTCGTGAGGGGGTGTGTAAGGGCACTTGGTCATGTAACACAGGTCGCACATGAAACATTGGTCAACCACTTTCCAGTAATCTTTTTTGTCGACGCCATCCACTTCCATGGTGCTGCTCTCGTCCACCAAGTCAAACAAAGTGGGAAAAGAGCCGCACAGGCTAACGCAGCGGCGGCATCCATGACAAATGTCAAAAATGCGCTCAAGTTCGTTAAAGCAAGACTCTTCGTTGTAAAAGTCTTTGCCTTGCCAATCTAAGGGATGTCGTGTGGGGGCTTCCAAATTGCCTTCTGTGGCCATGTGGTTCTCCTAATGTTGATTCGATTTCGCAAACAGTTGTACCCAACCACTTGCGAAATCGCTGCACCCCAAAGAGGTGCAGCAAATCGTTTCAGCAGAAATTAATCGACCAATTCGGTTAAAGCTTTTTGATAGCGGTTGGCGTGTGAACGCTCGGCCTTGGCCAAGGTTTCAAACCAATCTGCAACTTCGTCAAAGCCTTCATCGCGAGCAGTCTTGGCCATACCTGGGTACATGTCGGTGTACTCGTGGGTTTCGCCAGCAACAGCAGATGCTAGATTTTGACGTGTGGAACCAATCGGCATGCCAGTAGCTGGATCGCCTGACTGCTCGAGAAACTCGAGGTGCCCGTGTGCGTGACCGGTCTCGCCTTCAGCGGTAGAACGGAACAAAGCTGCGACATCGTTCTGACCTTCAACGTCAGCTTTGTTTGCGAAGTACAAATAGCGACGGTTAGCTTGAGACTCGCCTGCGAAGGCGTCTTTCAGGCATTGTTCCGTGCGCGAGCCTTTGAGTGCTGCCATGGTTTATCTCCTAGATATTAAAAAATGCTCTGACCGATTTGTCAAAGACATCCCAAGCATAGCCACAACTTGAGACGGCTTCATTGCATTTATCAATAGGCTTTATTGATGAAAGCTAATAGATTGGTAGTTACCCTAGGTCTTAACAAATTTGCCGACATGCTTGCACTGCTTCGAGGCAAGGGAGATTGTGAGCGCTCAAATCAAGTTAAGGTCTAGCTAATCACTTAAGGAATCAACGTGGCTTTACAAAAAATGAGCGCTTTAGAGATTGCGCAACATATGCCTTCTTTGCAGCTTTGGTCCTTCGATGCCAAGCTTGGCGCAATTACACGAGAATTTAAACTGGCCGACTTTGTATGCGCCTTTGAATTCATGAAGCAGATTGCCATAGAAGCTGAAAGTCACAATCATCATCCTGAATGGCGCAATGTGTACAACAAAGTCACCATCACTTGGACCACACACGATGTGCAAGGCTTGAGTTTGAAAGACATAGAGTTAGCGCACAAATGCGACGCCATTTTTGCGCGCTTCTAAATGGACAAACTCTTTTAAACCCTTCATTGACAAATAGGGTAAAGTTAAAAAAATGTAATCAACGGATCAAAAAATGGCAAAAGCATATTGGATTAGTGCATATCGCAGCATCAACGACACCGACGCCTTGGCTGCTTATGCCAAATTAGCAGGCCCTAGCTTGACGGCTGCAGGCGGTAAATTTCTAGCACGCGGTATACCTGCTGCTGTCAAAGAAAATGGACAGCAGGAGCGAACTGTTCTCATTGAATTTGAAAACGTTGCGGCCGCTCTGGCAGCCTACAACAGCCCTGGGTACCAAGAGGCTCTTGTGGCTTTAGGCAGCAATGCAGTGGTTCGAGACATTCGAATTATTGAAGGCGTGTAACTTAAATTGCTATTACGAACGAAAACCTTTGCCCTAAGCTTCGGCAACGTCCTAATCAGCCAGGGCTCGTTGTGGCTCCGGGTGTCTTTGACATGGTTTTATTGCGTCTGGCTTAAGCTCATACCCAAATTAGCAGCCTGACGCCGTTCATAGGCTAAAAACTCATCGGTTATTTGGCTACCGCGTACGCCGCCTCTGACCGAGCCGGCCTCTACGTCACCAAAATACTCTTTCCACAAGGGCGGCAAGCGCTGCCCTTGTGGAATGCTTAGCCAAAGACGGAGCAAATGTCGTTTGCGCTCTGGCTCATCGTGATCTTCAAAATTGGTGCGTGAATGAATGACCACATAGTTGTTCAGTAACTGCAAATCGCCACGATCGAGTTCCATCGAATAGCAAAACTTATCGTCTGGCAGCAATTCATCCAAAAGATCCAGCAACGCAATTTGAGCTTGCGTTAAGCGAGGCACTTCTGGAAAATCGCGCTGAGCTGCCGTGACATTTTTTCGATTGGCACGCAAAGCGAAGAATTCGGGGTCATCTCCCAAGATAGGGCACTTGTAAAAAGGGGGCTGTGAAGCGTCGTTGGTTCCCTGATAGCTGTAATAAAAAGGCTGTTGCATGACAGGAATCAGGTCAGGTCGCAGGCGTTTTATTTCTTCGACCACGGCCATAGAACTTGTCACTTTGCTTGTCCCCCCAGATTTGGCAGTTTGCAAACACATCAAGGCCACCACATCGCATGAGTCGACATGAAAGTCTAAACCTGCATTGGTGTTGTACCCACGCCCATTTTTCACTTTGTAACTGCCACCTTCATCACGGACATCGTTCATGACCTGGCTGGCTCGGTTTTGAGTTCTGGCCACGCCCACGTTAAGTCCAATGCCCCAATTGACCAGTCGCGCATCATCTGTCGACCATCGATCCACGGGAAAACCTTTTAGCAAACACATGCCATAAGCTGTTTGTGTGACAGCAAAAGCCCGGTCAATAGCCTCTTTGGCGTGGCGTTTTAAAGGGAAGTCGTTGGCAGTCATTTGCAGCCAAGATTTTTCAGTGGCCTTGGCATGCTGAAGTGCTTCTTCAATTTCGAGCGTGGCTTCACGACTTAGGTGGTGAATCCAAGAAAAATCTTGACCAAGCTCTTGTGGTAGCCATGCGCGTGGTTTTTCGAAATGGGATAAGTTGAATGAAGGCATGTTGAGATCTATCTTACTGAAGAGCGACGCGTTTTTTCTCACATAGGGTCAACACCAATGATAAGGTCTTGCTAGAAAGCACCAACTGTCCCTACACTTTAGGCTTATTTTGTATCAACAAACACAGGCTTCACATGAATCGATTTTTGGCTGTCATTCTTTCTCTGGTATCCATCACAAGCTATGCGCAAGATCAAGCCTATCCAGTCAAACCCATTCGTTTGATGGTGGGCTATGCCCCTGGTGGGGCCACTGACATTGTGGCTCGCAGCATTGCCATCAAATTGCAAGAAACACTCGGACAACCGGTGGTGGTAGAAAACCGCGCCGGGGCAAGCAGCAACATTGCTTCGGAATTTGTTGCGCGCAGTGCTCCAGATGGCTACACCCTGCTTTTAGGCACCATTGCCAATGCCACCAACATGACTGCATTCAAGGGCCTAGGCTACGACACCATGCGTGACTTTGTGCACATCACCCAATTCATGACGGCGCCATCGATTTTAACAATTCACCCTTCAGTGCCAGCCAAAAATTTGAAGGAGCTGATTGATGTCGCCAAACAAAATCCCGGCAAAATTGCTTTTTCCTCAAGTGGCAATGGCGGCTCACCTCATCTCGCGGGCGAGCTTCTTAAAATGCGCGCCAACATTGACATGATTCACGTACCTTACAAAGGTGCGGCACCTGCCATTGCCGATCTCTTGGGCGGTCAGGTTCAAATGAGTTTTCAAACTGCCCTGTCGGCCATTCCTCATTTGAAAAGCGGCAAACTCAATGTCATAGCTGTCGCCAGCAAAAAGCGAATGGCCACATTGCCCAATGTGCCCACCATGGCAGAAGCCGGGTTGTCAGACTTTGAAGTCTCCAGTTGGAATGGCTTGTTTGCCCCCGCCAAAACACCCCCACATATCGTGGCAGCGCTTTACAGCGCCTCTATCAAAGCTTTGCAAAGTCAAGACATCAAAGACAAAATGGAAGCCCAAGGTGCTGAACCCGTAGGCAACAGCCCAGAAGAGTTCAAGTCATTTGTGAAAGCTGAAATTGACAAATGGGAACAGGTGATCATTAAATCTGGCGCCAAGATGAACTAGGCTTTCAGATTTAAGCGCCATGCCTGTGCATCAGTCAGGCATGTGCCCTTTTAAAAAGGACTGTCTCCTAGCGCAATGCCTTCGCGACGCGGATCTGCACCGCCCCACAAAGTAGGCAAGCCTGCATTCCAAGAAGCTGGTGCGCGAATGATGGTTGAGACACCGCTTGACTGCGCAGAATACGACACAGTGTGACCCAACGAGCGCAAGCCTACCAACAACGGATCGTTCAAGCCGCTGTTTGTCAAGTCAATAGAAGGATGTTCACCGCCCACCCCAGTGGTTGAACTGTTAGCAGCGCCAAAATTCACCATTGAAGTTGCTTGCTGTGCGTCTAGCTTCCAGTCCAAGGCACTGACCACTGTTTTAACAACAAACTGAATAATGCTTGCACCGCCAGGTGAACCTGTTGCCATGACAAAGTCGCCTCGACTGCCATCTGTCGCCTTAGTGAGCACCAAAGTTGGTGCCATTGAGCTGCGAGGCCGTTTCAGAGGGCCAATTCGATTCGCAATCAAGCCCGAAGCATCTGAAGGTTCGAAAGAAAAATCTGTGAGTTGGTTGTTAAGCAGAAATCCGCGCGTGAAGTGATAAGAACCCATGCCAGATTCAATGGTCGTCGTCATGACAAGCGCATTACCGTGCTTGTCCACAATAGACATATGGGTCGTTCCATTTCCTTCTGCAGCACTGCTCCCTAAAGCCGTCGCGGTAGAAAAGACGCCAGCCTGAGCTGTACCCATGCTCTTCGTTTTGGAAATTAAGGCAGCTCTTGTTTTCAAATAGTCTTTGGCAACCATCGAACTGACCCCGTTACCTGGAAGGGGGACAAAATCGGTGTCTGCCACATATTTGTTGCGATCTGCGTAGGCCAGTCTTTGTGACTCACTGATTAAATGCACAGCAGCCACAGAAGGCTTTCCACCTTCTGAATTGACCACGGTCGGCAAATATTGGCTTGCTGATAAATCAAAATTTTCAAGAATGCCTAAAGACTGAGCTACAGCAATACCACCCGATGAGGGTGGGCCCATGCCACACACCCAATAATTGCGATAGGTGGTGCAAACAGGCTCTCGCTTGATGGCTTTGTAGTTCGCAAGGTCGCTCAACTCGGTTAATCCAGGCGTAATAGCAACTGGATTAGCGCCGCCAGAACTTGTCACTTTAATTTTATTGACAATCGATTGGGCGATGGGGCCTGTGTAAAAGGCATTGGCACCGCCCTTTGCAATTGAACTCAGCGTTTGAGCGTAATCAGGGTTCTTAATAAGGGTGCCAAGTGCTTTAGGCGAAGAGTCTGCATTGAGAAAATAAGCTGTGGCATCTGGGTCACGCAGCAAATCGTTTTTGGCGCCTGCAATGGCATCTGCCATGCGGCCACTGATTCCAAAACCATTGGTTGCCAATTGAATAGCCGGTTCAAAAAGCATATCCCAAGGTTTTTGACCATGGTCTTGATGGATGAGTTCCAACATCTTGACGACGCCCGGCGTACCAATTGATCGGCCACTGGCTTTCGTGCTCGAAAAAGACGAACTTAAAGTGGGCAATGGATTGGTTTGATTGGTGTCACTGATATGGCGCAAGTAGTTTTCAGTGGCTGCAGCAGGGGCTGTTTCACGACCGTCGTATGAGAGAACTTGCTTTGTACTGGCTTTGTAATAAAGCGTAAATGCGCCACCACCTAAACCAGAGGACTGCGGCTCGACCAAACCCAAAACGGTTTGAATAGCCACAGCGGCATCTGCGGCCGTACCGCCAGCACTGAGAACTTCACAACCGGCTTGTGTAGCATGGGGGTTAGCAGTGACAGCCATGTAGGTGGCGCTGGTAACAACTTTGTTACCAAGTTTGTAGCCTGAGGACTTCTCGGGAATTGCGGGGTCTCCGGGCAATCCTGAACCTACAGAAACACCCGTATTATTTGAGTTCTGCAAACAAGCTTTTAAGTCAGCTCCAGTGTCTCCATATGCGGAGAAAATCAGTGATGAAAAGCTGAATAAAAAGGCAATTCGCAAGTGCTGAAACTTGCCCCTAGCAAGATTCTTCATGGTCAACCCTTGTCATACATTGATCATTCAACATAGGCCTCATGGTCCGTGAGGCACAAGTTAGGTTCATCATTGTCGGTAAGTTGCAGCGGTATGCGTCGCTGGCAACTTATCATTGCCAAACAGTTTTTTCCGAAAGCTGCCAGGGGCGTATTCGGTTTTATAAGCGCCACGCTCTTGCAAACAGGGCACCACTTCTTTGATAAAGTCATCGAAGCATTCAGGCACAACAGTTCTTGACAAATTGAAGCCATCAACGCCAGCTTGGTCACGCCAGTCAATCATCTGCTGCGCAATGGTTTGTGCTGAGCCTACCCAAGGCGCTTGCCGACTCCCAAGAATCATTTGTGAAAGCAATTTGCGCCGAGTCCACTGAGGTCCTGCAGAACGGGTCATGGCCTCCACATTAGAAACAATGGCTTGGCTTTTGCCAGTTTCAATGGGCTCGTCGATGTCGTATTTTGAAAAATCAATGCCCATTGAAGCGGCCGCATGAACCAAGGCGCCTTCCGAACTGGCATAGCGTTTGTACTCTTCAAACTTCTCTTTCGCTTGGGCTTCAGTGGGCGCTGTGATGATGGTGGCGCCCATCCACACTTGAATGTCTGATGCAGCACGCCCCTGACCTACCGCTTGTTCTCGAATGTTGTCTACGATGGTTTTCACGGCAGGCATGCTTTGCCCGTTCAAAAAAACGCATTCTGCATGGGTGGCCGCAAACCTTGAACCCCGCGCAGAAGAGCCTGCTTGATACAACAGAGGTGTTCGCTGCGGCGATGGTTCGCTTAAGTGCATGGCTTGAACTTGGTATTGCGGTCCTTTGTGTTTCACCAAGTGCACTTTAGAGGCGTCTGCATACACGCCGCTTTGGCGATTGGCCAATACTGCGCCCTCTTCCCAACTGCCTTCCCAAAGTTGGTATACCAAGGCCATGTATTCATCGGCCAAGTCGTAGCGATCGTCATGGGCTATTTGCCCCGAGAGTCCGGCAGCTCTGGCGGCACTGTCTAAATAGCCCGTCACAATGTTCCAACCTATCCGCCCTTTTGTTAAGTGATCAAGCGTAGACATGCGCCTGGCAAATAAATAAGGCGACTCATATGTGAGATTGGCTGTCACGCCAAAGCCCAAGTGTTCTGTCACGCTGGCCATGGCAGGAATTAGCATCATGGGATCGTTCACAGGGACTTGAACTGCGCCCTGCACTGCGGCGTTGGGACTGCCGCCCAACACATCGTACACACCCACCACGTCTGCAAAAAAGATGCCGTCAAACAAACCAGCTTCAAGCCGCCGTGCGTAATCTGTCCAATATTTCAAATCGAGGTAGCGCGTCGATTGATCACGCGGATGCGTCCAGAGGCCTTGTTGAATATGTCCGACACAATTCATGTCGAAAGCATTGATTTTGATTTTTTGAGACATGTGCAATTTAAATGAGGTGTGAAGTGGGTCTGATCAATTCAACTTAGGTGGTGTTTGAGTCACAATGGCCATCGTTACAGTCTACTCATAAAACATGCTTACTGCGCCAAAACGTATTCTTCCCACTCTTGTTTTGGCGCAATTTGCGGGAACTTCTTTATGGTTTGCCGTCAATGCAGTCATGCCCGACCTGCAGCAGCAAATGGGCTGGCCTGCATCTGCGGTCGGCCGCCTCACCTCGGCATTGCAATTGGGCTTTATTGTGGGCACCTTGGTCTTTGCTTTGCTGGCCATTGCAGATCGATTTTCTGCCAGGCGAGTTTTCTTGTTCTGTGCCTTAGCAGGCGCTCTGTGCACATTGGGCGCAATGATGCGCATAGCGTCTTTTACAGAACTCTTACTATGGCGAGCGGCTACTGGCTTTTTCTTGGCGGGCATCTATCCAGTCGGCATGAAGATAGCCTCACAGTGGTTTCCCAAAGGTTTGGGCGTTGCGCTTGGTTGGCTGGTTGGCGCACTTGTCTTGGGGTCAGCCAGTGCGCATGGCATTCGCGCTTTGTCTGTTGAACTTCCATGGTCAACGGTCATGATCAGCGTGGCTTTTTTGGCAGCAGCGGGTGGCTTGCTGCTTTTTATGGTCATACCAGAACCGCCGAGTTACACGGCAAATTCCAAAAAACTCGAAATGCAAGCATTGGCCACCATCTGGACAGACTGGCGTGTGAGGGCCTCGGTTCTAGGCTATTTTGGCCACATGTGGGAGCTGTATACGTTTTGGGTGCTGGTACCACTTATCCTGGCAACTCAACTCAATGGTCAGGCCTTGTCCTTTGCAGCTTTTGGTGTGCTTGGCATTGGGGCCTTAGGGTGCATAGGGGGCGGTTGGCTTGCAAAACGATGGGGCAGTGCACGCGTTGCCACATTTCAATTAAGCATGAGCGGTATGTGTTGCCTTCTAGCGCCTTGGTTCATGTCTGCACCGCTCATTTGGTTCTTACTGTGGTTGGCTGTTTGGGGCATCACTGTAGCTGGAGACTCGCCCCAGTTTTCAACACTCACAGCCAGCAATGCGCCCAAGCATGCAGTAGGCAGTGTGCTCACCTTGACCAATTGCATTGGGTTTGCACTTTCCATTGTGAGCATTGAAATCTTTACAAGTTTGGCTCAGCAACATCAGTTGTCTTCCCTTCTACCATGGCTAGGTATAGGCCCTTTTTTAGGAGTTTTGGCCATGCGTCCGTTGTTGGGTAAGCAATTAAGTGGCCGTCCTTGAAATTATTTTTCAGAATTGAATTTATTTAAACCCCACTCGGTCTAGCATTTGCTGAACCTTAATTTGATTCATGCCAACAGCGCTTACTGGCAACACTTCACTTTTGAAGACACCGCCAGACATGGCCTTCAGTGCTGGATTGTCAAAGATCACACCCTTAGCAGCAGGCCATTCGTTGTTGCCATTGGCAAAATGATTCTGTGCTGAGGCACTGGCCAAGTATTCCAAAAACTTCAAAGCATTCGTTTGATTTTTTGAATTTTTGGCCACTGCGCCGCCTGCAATGTTCAGGTGAGTTCCCCAACTGGATTGATTGGGAAATACAACACCCAGTTTTTCTACCATTGCTTTTTCAGCGGGGTTGGAAGATCGCATGAGGCGCGCTAAGTAATAGGTGTTGGTGACTGCCACAGTGCATTCGCCAGAGGCCACACCTTTAATTTGATCGGTGTCACCACCCGCCGGATTTCTGGCCAAGTTCGTGACCAGACCCTTCAGCCAAATTTCTGTTTGCTGAGCACCGATGTGCTCAGTCATAGCGCCAAACAAGCTAAGGTTGTAAGGGTGAGAGCCGGAACGAATGCACAGCTTGCCTTTTAACTTGGGATCTGCCAACTTTTCATAGGTGTCGACATCAGACTTTTGAAGTTTGAGCTTGTCGTAAACAATCACTCGGGCGCGAGTCGACAAGCCAAACCAAGGAATACCGCCGTTGTCAGCGCGCTTGGCGCGCAGATTGTCGGGTATGGCTTCTTCTAGTAATTTGGATTTGACAGGCAGAAACAAGCCCTCTACTTCGGCTCGCCAAAGCCTGGCCGCATCGACCAACAAGATGACATCGGCGGGAGAGGCTGCACCCTCCGCTTTCAATCGCGTCAGAATGCCGGCATCATCTGAATCGATTCGGTTGATCTTGATACCCGTGCTTTTGGTGAAATCTGCATACAGGGCCTCATCAGTTGGGTAGTGGCGGGCCGAGTAGATGTTGATAAAGGGTCCGGCGGCCGACTGAGCAATGGCCATATGAGGCACCAAGCAGGCAGCAGCAATTAAAAGGACCGCATATTTGAACAATTTGTAACTCATTATTTGTTTCGTCTTATGAATGGTGCAATTCTACATCAAACAAGAATGATTCGCATTTGCATGCGGAAACAAAAAAATGGTTAACAGGAATTTTTAGGTTTGTCGCTCAAAAGTCACCACATGGTCAACTTCAGCGCGAATACCAATCCACTCGCCAATTGTGTGATCGTGGTGGCTAGGCACATGGGCCATGACCGTCTCGCCTGAGCGCAATCGCAAGGTGTACAAAAACTCAGACCCTCGAAATGACTTTCTCAAAATCTCGGCTTTGACCATGGCTTCATCGTCGTGAACAATGTCATCTGCGCGCAACAAGACATCGCAATGTTTGGCCTCCTCCCCCTCAGAATCAGCGGATTCATGGTGGTCAGTTAGGTCACCTAAAACAGTTTGCACGTGAAGGTGCCCATGGCTTTGTGAGCGAACGCCAGGAATAAAGACGCCATGACCAATGAACTCTGCCACAAACCGCGACGCTGGCCGGTGGTACAAGTGGTAAGCATCGTCCCACTGGTGCAGGTGGCCTTCTTGAATGACGCCAATCACGTCACCAATGGCAAAAGCCTCCATTTGATCGTGCGTGACAAACAAAGCTGTGGCGTTGGCGGCCCTCAAAATGTTGCGAATTTCTAAAGCCAATCGCTCGCGCAGATCGACATCGAGGTTGGAGAAAGGTTCGTCCAAAAGCAGCAATTCGGGTTTGGGGGCCAATGCTCTGGCCAAGGCCACACGCTGTTGCTGCCCACCCGAGAGTTCATGCGGGAATCGATCTTTTTCAGCCTCTAAGCCTACCAAATGAAGCACTTCTGCAATGCGTTGTGTTTTGCTCGATGCGCTTTGTCCATGCAGGCCAAAGGCGATGTTGCCGGCCACCGACAGGTGCGGAAAAAGTGCGTAATCTTGAAACACCATGCCCATGCGGCGCTTCTCTGGCGGTGCCGTTAAACCTGGTTGACTGACCACCCGATCGGACAACTGAACCGTGCCGGCAGACACAGGCTCCAAACCCGCAATGGCTCTTAGCAAACTGGTTTTGCCGCAACCTGAAGGGCCAATGAGGACACCGATTTGGCCTGCCTTCAACTGCAAAGACACGCCGTTGACCGCGGGCTTGGCGTTACCGGGATAGCAAACATCGACATGGGAAACTGTGAGAAACATGCCTCCAATTGTAAGGACTGATCAAAGCCCCCTGTTTAGAAGATGTAAGGGGCTTCTACAATGCAAGGTGTGAATGGGTTTGTCGCTATCCCCTTTTCCGATCTTCAATTCAATATTTCTAACTGATGCACGCTTTCCGAATCCGTTCGGTTGTCTTTATTTTCACAGCCCTTTTAATCAGTTTGCCTATCTTGGCATTGATCGGTTCATGGCTTGAGTGGAATGCTGCATCTGCTCAGGTTTTAAATGAGTTGTCTCAAACCGTTCTTCCCGATTACTTGCTAACAAGTGTGCTGCTGTGTGCAGGCGTTGCACTAGGCGTCACGGTTTTGGGTTTGAGCACAGCGGCGGCTGTCACATTGTTTAAGTTTCCGGGTCAATCGTTTTTTGAGTGGGCTTTGTTGTTGCCCATGGCCATGCCCGCTTACGTGGTGGCATATGCCTACACAGACTTTTTCCAATTCAGTGGTCTGCTTCAAACTTTCATTCGATCGACATGGGCATTAGAGGGTCGCGTCTTTCCCGAAATCAGAAGCTTAGGTGGCGCCATCTTTGTGTTCTCGCTTACGCTATATCCCTATGTGTATTTGCTGGCAAGAACTGCCTTGAGTGAGCGTGCATCGCACCTCATGGAAGCTGCCAGGTTGCTGGGCGCGCCCCTTTACAGGCGCATTTCTGAGGTGGCCTTGCCCTTGGCCAGACCTGCCGTTGCGGCGGGTGTGGCACTGGCACTCATGGAAACTTTGGCTGACTTTGGTGTGTCCAGTTATTTTGGCATTCAAACTTTCACAGCAGGCGTTTACAAAGCTTGGCTCATCATGGACAACCGCATTGCAGCCGCACAATTGGCCACCCTTTTATTGGTCGTGGTTCTTATCTTGTTGCAGCTTGAAAAGCAAGCCCAAGCACGCATGCGATTTACATCAAGCAACACCAATTCTGCAAATTCTCGCGAAGCACAGCCCGCCGAACTCAGCCAACTTTCTGGGCTCTTTATTGCCGCTTGGTGTGGCTTGCTGGTTTTTTTGGGTTTTGTTTTGCCCATCATGCTCATGCTCAAACCCTTGCTCATGTCAGACACCATCATTCC
>CALAGS010000048.1 GCA_937891665.1 uncultured Burkholderiales bacterium
AAAACAGCCCTCAATTCAAAAGAACTGAGGGCTGCAATTTGGAGGCGCGGGCCGGAGTCGAACCGACCTACACGGATTTGCAATCCGGTGCATAACCGCTTTGCTACCGCGCCATTTTTGGTGACAAAAAAGGGAAGCTGTTGCTTCCCTAATTTGCAGAAAGATGTTGGGTCATCTTTCAATGTTTGGAGCGGGATAAGAGGCTCGAACTCTCGACCTATACCTTGGCAAGGTATCGCTCTACCAACTGAGCTAATCCCGCATTTGCAATCAACTTAGCATTCTATGCCAAATTGTCTGCGTTGAACGAATTGTAGCGTAATTTTTGGGAATTTTAAAAGCCCTCCCAAAAATTCTATCAGTGCTTCACAGCGCCTGTTTTTGTAGCCGTCTTTGCATCTGCCGCAACAGGTGCCTCTACAACCAATGGTTCTTCATCTGGCAGTGCTTGAGGCATTGATACCAGCGCTACTTCAAGCACTTTGTCGATCCATTTAACCGGCACAATTTCCAGGCCGTTTTTAACATTTTCAGGAATGTCTTGAAGATCTTTCACATTGTCTTCAGGAATTAAAACCGTCTTGATGCCACCTCGCAAAGCAGCCAACAATTTTTCTTTCAAACCGCCAATGGCCGTGACTTCACCGCGCAAAGTAATCTCACCTGTCATGGCCACGTCGGCACGCACAGGGATGCCCGTCATGGCAGACACCATGGCGGTGGTCATGGCAGCGCCAGCACTGGGGCCGTCTTTGGGTGTGGCGCCATCGGGAACGTGAATGTGCAAGTCTTTCTTCTCAAACACATCGTCTTTGATGCCTAGCATGCGGGCACGGCTACGCACCACGGTGCGCGCGGCTTCCACTGATTCCTTCATCACATCGCCCAAAGAGCCTGTGCGGGTAATGACACCTTTGCCAGGCATGAGTGCAGCCTCAATGGTGAGCAAATCGCCACCTACTTCGGTCCATGCCAAGCCAACCACTTGGCCGACTTGATTGGTCGCTTCAGCACGACCGTATGTGTATTTCTGCACACCCAAGAAATCATTCAAGTTGTCGGGTGTCACCAGCACTGGCGCCGTCATTTTTTTGAGCAACAAACTCTTGACTACTTTGCGGCAAATCTTAGACAACTCGCGTTCTAATGAACGGACGCCGGCCTCACGCGTGTAGTAGCGAACAATATCTCGAACAGCAGCATCGCTGATGTTGAGTTCTTCGACTTTCACGCCATTGTTTTTCAATTGCTTAGGCAGCAAATACTTAATAGCAATGCTGGTTTTTTCGTCTTCCGTATAACCCGACAAGCGAATCACTTCCATGCGGTCTAACAAGGCAGATGGAATGTTCATGGAGTTTGAAGTGGCCACGAACATGACGTCGCTTAAATCAAAATCCACTTCGACATAGTGGTCGCCAAAGGTGTGATTTTGTTCAGGGTCTAAGACCTCTAACAAAGCACTTGAAGGATCGCCTCGAAAGTCGGTGCCCAACTTGTCAATTTCGTCCAACAAGAACAATGGATTGCGCGTGCCTACCTTGCTCAAACTTTGCAACACTTTGCCAGGCATGGCGCCAATGTAGGTGCGGCGGTGTCCGCGAATTTCGGCTTCATCGCGCATACCACCCAAGGCCATGCGCACATACTTGCGGCCCGTGGCTTTGGCAATCGATTGACCCAATGAAGTTTTACCGACACCCGGTGGGCCTACCAAACAAAGAATAGGCGCCTTCACTTTGTCTACGCGCTGCTGTACAGCGAGGTATTCCATGATGCGGTCTTTGACTTTTTCAAGACCGTAGTGGTCTTCGTTCAACACCACTTCGGCATTGCCCAAGTCGTGTTTGATTTTGGTCTTCTTGCTCCAAGGCAATGCTGTAAGCACTTCAATGTAGTTGCGCACCACAGAAGCTTCTGCTGACATGGGTGACATGAGCTTGAGTTTCTTCAACTCAGCGTCAGCTTTTTTGCGCGCTTCTGCCGGCATTTTGGCGGCTTTGATTTTCTTTTCGATCTCTTCGATGTCGGCACCTTCTTCGCCTTCACCGAGTTCTTTTTGAATGGCCTTCACTTGCTCATTCAAATAAAAATCGCGCTGATTCTTCTCCATTTGGCGCTTCACGCGGCCACGGATTTTTTTGTCTACATTCAAAATATCGACTTCACGCTCTAATTGCGCGAAGAGATTTTCTAAGCGGTCGCGAATGCTGGCCAAGTCCAAAACCACTTGCTTGTTTTCCAATTTCAAAGGCAGGTGCGCCGCAATGGTGTCGGCCAAGCGTCCTGGCTCATCAATGCTGGAAATGGAGGTCAGAATTTCAGGCGGAATTTTTTTGTTCAGTTTGACATACTGATCAAATTGCTGCATGACCGCGCGGCGCAAGGCTTCAATTTCACTGCTTTGCTCGGCCTTCTCGGCGGCCAATTCAACTGGCAACACGCTGGCCACGAAATGGACTTCGCCGTCAACAATGGTTTTGACTTTGGCGCGCTGCTGACCTTCAACCAACACCTTGACGGTGCCATCGGGCAGTTTGAGCATTTGCAAAATGGTTGAGATGCAACCGACTTCGAACATGTCGGTGGCCTCTGGCTCATCTTTGGCTGCTGTTTTTTGGGCCACCAACATGATGCGACGGTCGGTGAGCATGGCGCTTTCAAGCGCTTTGATGCTTTTGGGACGACCCACGAAGAGGGGGATGACCATGTGCGGAAAGACCACGACATCGCGCAGTGGCAACATCGGCAGGTCAATTAATTCAGCGGGCAGTGGTGTATGTCCAGACATGTGATTCCCTTGTGTATGGGGGATAAATGGCCCCTGTTTTCCCGATTTCAAGCCTTGAGTGAGTAGGGTTTTTCATCGAGTACAGGGGGTGGGCTGGAAAAGCTCAAGCTTGCTTGGCCGACTCGCGGTAAACAAGCAAAGG
>CALAGS010000049.1 GCA_937891665.1 uncultured Burkholderiales bacterium
TATAACCCCCTACCCGCAGGCAAGTCTGCCAAAACAGGGGCACCTCGCGGTGTCCCAATGTGGCAACCACTCAAGCCGCTCAAGCCCATAGAGTTGCAAAACGCTGGCTTTGTCCAAGAGAATTATTTGCAGCCCAAGTCTACGCATTTTGCGTTATGGACCGTTGAAGAGCAATTGGCAGCTGGCAAAATTGCAGACGCCGCTGACGAACTCTCCGGGGCTGATGCGGCCAAGCATGGCGATGGCCAAGCATTGGAAGGTTCTGAAGCCAGCTTAGAAACGGACACTGGCCAAGACCCTTTGGCCTCACTTTCAGGCCTAGATGCAGAATCGCTTGACAAAATCAAACAAGATTCTTTTGAGCGCGGTGTGGCTGAAGGCCGAAGGCTGCAGCAAGAAGCCGCGCTAGAAGAAACCACTCAAAACGAAGCCGACAGCCTTGCAGCCTTGGCCGATAAGGCCAACCAACTCTTGGTCAACATTGAACAAGCTGTGCTGACTTTAAAAGAAAGCCCTGCCGATTGGAACGAACCCCTAAAACGCTTGGCATTGCATTTGGCCGAGCAACTCACGCTGACTGAGCTCAGCATTTCTTCCAGCGGCATTCAAAATCTGATTGACCGCTGCATAGAAACTTTGGATGTGCAATCTGTTTCTAGCGTCGTGGTCGAGCTCAACCCCTCCGACATGGCTTTGTTGCAAAACCACAAGGCGGCACCAGGCGAGCAAACACACACATGGCGTTTGGTAGCCGATGCCCATTTATTGCCTGGCAGCGTGCGTGTGCGCGCTGACGATGCGGTGGTGAGTGATCTGATAGAGCACCGCCTTGAAACTTTGGCCCAAGCCTTGTTGCAAAACACCAAGCCTTGGCAAGCGCAAACCGCGTTCCAGCCCGAGCGTCTTTCGGCACGCAGAGGCAAAGCAGAAACGGTTGAAGATGCCTTACCACGCGATACCAATTCTAGGTTTGCACAAGCAGAGGTTTTGGATACCGCAGAAGATGTGGTTGAGGCACCCTCACCTGCTTCTGAATTGACCGAGCCCCTGAATTTATCGTCTTTAGATTTACCCGATTTGGACTTGCCTGATTCAAAGCCCCCAAAGAATGAAGACACTGCTGGGGAAGCGCATGACTAACTTTGCAGCAGAAGTAGCTCGCACCATGTCGCGTGCGCGGGCCTCTAGCCCCGAGCGCTGTGGCACCCTGGTCCGCTTGGTGGGCTTGCGCATGGAAGCGCGCGGCATCATGGCACCCGTCGGTTCTAGCTGCGAAATAATTGGCCAAGATGGCCACAAAATTGAAGCCGAAGTCGTTGGCTTTAACGACAAAACTTTGTACCTCATGCCCCTGACAGAACCTGTGGGCATTGGCCCTGGCTCTTCTGTGCGCATGGCTTATGACTTGGGCACTGCATGCCTGGGTCCTGAACTGTTAGGCCGCGTGATTGATGGCCGAGGTGAACCTCTAGACGGCAAACCCAAGCCAGCTTGCAAAGCACGTTTGAGTTTGCTGGGCTTGCCCATCAACCCCATGGAGCGCGGCCCCATCGACAGCGTGCTTGATGTCGGTGTGAAAGCCATCAACGGTTTATTGACACTGGGCCGCGGACAACGCGTGGGCTTGGTGGCAGGTTCTGGTGTCGGCAAGAGTGTGCTCTTGGGCATGATGACCCGCTTTACCAAAGCCGATGTGGTGGTCATTGGTTTGGTAGGAGAACGAGGCCGTGAAGTGCAAGCCTTCATTCAAGAATCTTTGGGTGAAGAAGGCCTGGCCAAATCGGTGGTGGTGGCTGCCCCCGCCAACGTTTCACCCGTGTTGCGCTTAAAAGCCGCACACATGACGCATGTGATTGCCGAATATTTTCGCGATCAAGGCTTGAATGTTTTGATGCTGGTCGACAGCCTGACACGTGTGGCACATGCCCAACGTGAAATTGGCTTGGCCATTGGCGAACCCCCCACAGCCAAAGGTTATCCACCCTCTGTATTTGCCTTGTTGCCCAATTTGATTGAGCGCGCTGGCGTAGGCCGTCATGGCCATGGCTCTATCACCGCCATTTACACGGTGCTGGCCGAAGGCGACGATGCCAACGACCCGATTGTGGACATTGCCCGTGCCTCCCTAGATGGCCAAGTGATGTTGTCTCGAAAATTGGCAGATGCAGCGCACTACCCCGCCATTGATTTGA
>CALAGS010000050.1 GCA_937891665.1 uncultured Burkholderiales bacterium
TCCTGAATGATTCGGCACAGGGGCTTACGCCAATGTCGCAGTCTTGGAACACTTGTGCAAACAGCCTACGCCGGCTGCCTGCTTTTGGCAATTTCAGTCTGCGCCAATTCAGCAAAAATTGAAAGCTGGTTCTAACCCTAGATGAGACACGTAATTTTTATACCCGCCCAAGCTGTCATAGCTGTCGCCTTTACTGCCCACGGAGGGCTCAATGCCAGCTTAGTGACTTTACGGAGCTCTGGTCACTGAGCCGCAGTTGACCGTTTCAAGATTTCTTGGCGCAGCGCTGACAGCCTGGCCTTGAGCCGGTTTTGATTGACGGAACCAACGCGCAACATGATCTTCTGCCCAGACGACAAAGCCTCTAATGCCGGGTCGGCAAACTCGTAGCGCACCCAAGGGCGCACTGATGGAATGGGCCCCTTAACTTCTGTCAGTTGCACCGCCATCACTTGCGGCGCGTTTGGCGTGGCGAGTAGATGGTTGATCACCTGCAGCAGCCGGTCATTGAACTGGCGATTCGGGTAGCCGAGATCTACATAGGTCTGCTGCAAAACGGGATACATGCGCACATAGAGGTCCATCGCCAGCCCAGCGTTGATTTTCTCCAGCAGCAGCACCAGCGGCGTGTAGCGCAGGCCATTGTCAGAACTGATGACCGTCGCACCATCAAACGTCTGCACGGTGAAGCGACCTTCAGTGGGGCTGATCGGCCAAGCCACGGGCGGCGCGTGGGAGCGGCCGAGGTTGTCGACCGTCGCCACAAATTTTCGCGGAAAGTCTGTCAGCTGAAAGAACGTCAGAGCGGCCTTACTGCCCAAAAAGTCTGTCATTGCTGAAATTATTTGGTCTGCGGCTAGCGGCTGCGCTGCTGCGGGAATTTTGACCGGCGGCAACTCGCCTGGCGGGGCAACCGGTGCAACTGGATCGGACACAGCTGCGGCCATATCGGGGCCGATGGCTGCTGACTCGGTCAGCGGTGCCGCCTGTTTGGCCATGGTCCACCAAAGGACGGCCACCGCGACACCGGCAGCGACGATGCCCAGCGGCCATAAAACTTGTTTAGAGCTGTATTTCATGAAAATCCTTACAAACTAAGTCACACACCCATAAGTTTTGCCAATTCGTCAAATCCGTCGACGACGATGTCGCAATCCGGGTGCGGTGTGGGGTCTGGTGGTCCCTCTGGGCCCCATTCGTCCGGTCTGCGAACAAAGGCTGTCTTGAAACCACAGGCTCGGGCAGCATTTAAATCGAAGTTGTGACAGGCGACCATCAAAATTTCTGACGGCTCCATGCACAGCCATTGCGCCGCCTTCAAATAGGCTTGCGGATTGGGTTTGTAGACACCGATCATTTCGCACGAGATCACGGCATCCCAGTCCAGATCGTTTTTTCTGGATACGTTCAGCACCAGAGACAGCGGCAGCATCGTGAACGAAATGGCGGGGAGTTTTTTCCGAATTCGCACCAAGGCAGACGGGAAGTCGGGCCACACTGAGAGTTCGTGCCAAGCATGAAAAATCTGCCAGCGCTCTTGAGAGTCAAATTGCAGCAGACCGTATTTCGTCAACACCTCATCGAGTGCCGTTCGATGCGCATCGTCCATATTGAACGCTGGCTGAACCTGTCCGACGATACCTTTCATCGCCAGGCGTCGGTAATCGTTGGTCACTGCGTGCCAGTCAAGTGACAAGTCATGCCGTTGGCCAACCTTCTGAAAAGCGATGCACACGCCAGTGTGCCAGTCCAGAATGGTGCCGCCGGTGTCGAAAGTGAGTGCTTTGACTTGCATGTAGGTTCCTTTATGAGCAACTCAGCCTCCGCCACGCTGGGTCCCTAGATCAAAGCGCCTTTGCACTGTATAGCGTCGATCCTTGCTGAGGCCAATTTACTCAAACCAAACGCTTATGCGCGGTATCGTTAACAAGGCAAAGTGCGCATCGGGTAATGGCTACCAGCGCAATTTCAATGCGCCGTCTGTTAGCAATGCAGTGGAATTTGCATTGTCCGCATCCAATGTCAAAGTTGCTGTGGGCAATACCCTTGGCAGCCATGACAGCAAATCAGCTGGTGTGCAGCCCATGACACGTTCAAAGTTCTCAGGCACAAAACTGGTTGTCATGGGCTTGGCCTTTCAGTCGACTTTATAGGGTGCAAATTTTTCATCGACAGTGGTACGGAAGGCCTGATTGTTGTGATTAAACAGCATTTTCACCGCCGCCGCAAACACACTGTAAAGGAAGTCGCGTTCTTGATAGCCAGCATCCAAGAAAGCCTTGACGCCCGATAGGTCAGGTTGGGCATGTTTGGCCGCCATTTCTATAGCTATAGCAGCCAGGGCAGCGAGCTTTGCATCCTGAATCGGTTGGCGTGCCCGAATCGTCTGCAATCCCTTTTTAAACAAACGAAATTTAAAGAGTAATCACCAATACGTGGCACGTTAGATTTCTCGTGATACGTTATTCAAAGGGAAGTCTCATCCGTGAACGAGTCAAGCACTAATGCGCTCGGCCCTTTTCATGGCTTGATATAGGCGAAGTTCTCGCGGCTCTGCAGCCGCCCGATACGTACTACT
>CALAGS010000051.1 GCA_937891665.1 uncultured Burkholderiales bacterium
ATCAACCCTTAACTCGAGCAAGTTGAAATGGATGGCAAATTGGGCGTGCAGCACAGTATCTTTGTGCGAGGTGAGCCTTAATGAAGAAAGTTGCTGCTCTTGTCTTAAAGTTTGCAGTCGAATGGGATAGGCGGCTTGCCATGCTGCTTCATAGGCCGTGGCCAGAGTTTCTAGCAAGCGTTGCCGAATGCCCAATTCAATGTGTGTGAGCTTGCCGCTTCGTTCTCGGATGGGCACTCTGCCGCCGCCACCAAACAAACAATCGACGGCTGCAGCCACCCACCGCGTGTCAAAGCTCCAAGCACAAAGTGTTTGGAGCGCATCGATTTCAAACACTTGAATGTCTGCAAATGAGGGCGCTTCAAGCACAAAGGCTTCGTAAGTTTTAAGCTGCATGTCACCCGCTAAAACCTTGATTTCAGCAGGGACCAAGGTGGACATCGATTGACGCCACTGCGCCACAAATTGCATGTGCATGGCATCCATTTGCTCGCGATTCCAGTCTTGCGAGACTTGGTTGTCAAGTCCCTCAAGGGCATCTTTGGCAAATGGAAATTGCATGTTGTCTGGGTTGGTGTTCATAGCTTGTCTCTAGGCTCCAAGTTTCATGCGTACAGATAAACTTGGTTAGAGCCTGTTTCGCGAGCGCGGTTGGCGCCTGCTTCACGCTGCGTCAAGATCTTGGTTGAGTCGCCAGGGCCACTGCTGGCTAAATTGTTGTCGCCAGAGCCTCGTTCTTGGGAGCCCCAAAAATCTGCTGTGCTTGAAGATGCAGATTGACCTTGTTGCCGCATGTCAAGTTGCAACTCCAAACCCATTTGCTGAAATTGCTCACGCAAATTCGGTACACTTTGCTCCAAGCGAGTTTTGGTGGAGTCGCTCACACCTTCCACAATGAGCAAGGCGTTGCCGCGTTCATCGAGCTTGAGTTCAATGGTGAATTTGCTTTGATCGGGGGGTGTGAGCTCCATCACCACATGACCCCCGCCTTGCTTCACCATCTTCTGAATTTCCAGTTGCACTGCGCCTGCATCTAAGCGCACTTCGTGAGGTACAACGGGCGCTGGACGCTCTTGCGATTGCATAGAAATCCAATCCATGACGGTGGTAACGGGGCGCTGCGGGCCACCCACCAAGCTGCTCACAAAACTTGAAGAAATGTCTTCCAAGCTTTGCGTTGTTTCTGCCCTGGGAGCCTCTTGCGCAATCACTGTTGCATTGGAGTTTGTGGTCGACACCGCTGCAGCGTCCAATCGATTGGACGAAGCGATGTTGGCTGTGGGCAAACTGCCTGCCGCTGAAATGGTTTCGCCTGTTCTGCCCGATTGAATACCGTATGGTGCATTGCTAAAGGTGGAAGTTGCAGCGTCAATTTCTGGGGCAGCCGCCGCTGTGTTGGTGCTTATTTGTGCGCTTGCTTGTATGCCAGTTTGTGTGCCAGTACCTGCAGTTGCTGGAACACCTAGCGTCTTGCCGTCCAATGACAGGCCTGCTTGTTGCAGTTGTACGTTGGACTTGGCCACGCCCCCAAGGCTGATGGGCGTCTCAAGTACTTTTGCGTTTTGCAATGCATCTGACTTGGCTAACTTTGCATCAAAATTGAATGCACTTTCTTGAGCCTGCTTGGCTTGTACCTCGACTTTTGAGTCGGATGAAACGGTTTGATTGTCGGAGGCTGCAATTGCAGCGCCAGGCATCTGCGTGGCGCTTGAAAGCTTGATAGATGCAGCTTGCAATGAATCTGTGGGTGTGTTGCCAGCCTTGCCAACTGTGCTTGCTGCCGCATTGGCTGCAACCACATCGCTTGAAGCTTTGGCGCTGATGGAGCTTGCCTCTGTACCCAAAGTTTGGGAAAGCTTTGTGGCTGCTTCTGCTGAAGTTGAAGCCTGATTGACATTGACCACTTGTTGAGCGGCACCTTCTAGTTGCGTGCCGCCTAACTTGATGGTGTTAGAGGCTACAGACATTGCTTGCTGCGCTTGACTTTCACTGGCAGCGTTTGCTTTAGAAGCCGCATGGTCTTGCAACAAGTTGCGTGAGGCTTCCAATTCAGATGCTGTAGTCACTTGTGGCCGCGTTGTTGCAAGCGATGCAACGGGCGCTGATTGGCTTTCTGCCAAAGTGGCAACTTGCTCGCTTTCTTGAAGGTTGGGGCCTGTAGCTGGCGCTTGCAATGCTTGACCGGCATCTTGGCCAGATCCCGAACTAGCGCTCACGGAAAGTGTTGCAGATACTTCTCCGGTTTTGGAGGCTAAGGGTGCAGCCACATTGGCTGCAGAAGCAGACATTTGCGCTGCCAAATTGGCTGCAGCCAGTTCAGCCCCTTGCAATTGATTGGCTAAATCTAAGGCAGTGGTGTCTTCCTTCAAGTCCTCAGCAGCATGGGTCAAAACCGAGCCCGCTATGGCATTTTGAGCCGCTGAATTAGAAGCGCCGACCTGTCCTGTTAAGGCAAAATTTGCATCTCCCACTGCATTCTTGAGCACTTCTGCCGGCAAAATTTGCAGGTCTGATGCTTTCTTGGCCGCCTCTTCAAGCATGTCTAAAGGCGTTTTGGCAGACCCATCGCTTGGTCCTGCCAAAGGCTGCATGGCAGCTGCCAGCTCCTCTGTAAAGCCTTCTTCTGGGACTACGGCCGAAGGCTCCAGTGCGTCGCTAGAAAGTGTTTGAACGGCTGCAGAAGTTGGATTCGATACAAAGATGGCCATGATTTAATTTCCAAAATTTAAATCAAGTTATGCAACTTCAGTGCCACCTTGCTATTTACTGAGTTGGCGCGCCTGTAAAACGTCTTCGAGGGCCTTGTCCTCATCCTTCTCAAGTTGGTGCTGGCGCTGTTGTTTGCGCTTGGCCAAATAAGATTGAAGGGTCTTCAGCCTTTGGGCATCTTGCAAGGCTTTGTCTAGCGCCTCACGGCTTTGTGACTTCAAGGCCTGCACCTCGGGCTCTTGCGATTTGGCCGTGGCCCGCAAATTCAGCCCAAAGTTGGCTTGGGTTTGCAAGTTCAAAACCGTATCGCCTTCTTTCGCCGCTTTCACCCACTGCGTCTCGTATTCCTTGGCATAGGACTCAACTTGCAAATTGAAATTGCGCACGCGCTCGTATTCGGCCTGAACCCGTTTGGATTGCGCCACAGACCGATCTTTGCGCAATTTCAGCATTTGCTGCAACACTTCAAACACGCGATTGCTCATATTTTGGAAGCCCTCGCAATGCTGTTCAAGGCCGTCACACTGCCTTCCAAGTCAGCCACCTGGTGCGACTCTTGTTGCAGAAAAGTTTGAATGTGCGGCCACAAACGCAGCGCCGCATCTAAGTCGGGGTCGCTGCCTTGCATGTAAGCGCCCATGGCCACCATGTCGCGGCTGCGTTCATGCCGGCTGATCAATTGCTTAATGCGCCGTGCCGCCAACACATGGTCTTGCGACGCCACTTTGGGCATCACCCTAGAAATTGATTTCTCAATGTCGATGGCGGGGTAGTGACCTGAGTCTGCCAATTCGCGTGACAAGAAAATGTGCCCATCTAGTACCCCCCGCGCAGCATCGGCCACGGGGTCGTGCACATCGTCGCCTTCTAGCAGCACGGTGTAAAAAGCCGTTAAGGAACCTTCTGGATGTTCGCCATTGCCTACTTTCTCAACCAGCGCAGGCAGTTTGCCAAACACGCTGGCGGGGTAACCACGTGCCACGGGTGCTTCGCCCAAGCTCAAGCCAATTTCGCGTTGCGCCATGGCGTAGCGTGTGAGTGAATCGACAATGAGCACCACATGCTTGCCTTGGTCTCTGAACCAAGTGGCCACGTCGGTGGCGTATTCGGCACCTTTGGCGCGCGCTAAGGGCGAGGTATCGGCAGGCGAAGCCACCACCACCGCGCGGGCTCTCGATGTGTCGTCCAATTGGTCGTCACAAAACTCGCGCACTTCGCGGCTGCGTTCGCCCACCAGCGCAATCACAATGACATCGGCCACGCAATTGCGTGTGAGCATGGACAGCAACACACTCTTGCCCACGCCAGAGCCCGCAAACAAGCCCATGCGTTGGCCACGCCCTACCGACAGCATGGCATTGATGGCGCGCACGCCGGTGTCTAGGGGTTCGTGAATGGGTTTGCGCTTGAGCGGGTTGGGCGAAGCAAAGCGCATGAGGGTGTCGCTCCAACTGGCGCCGCCTAAACCATCGAGGGGTCTGCCCAAGCCGTCGACCACGCGACCTAACAACTGAGGACCAATGGGCACAGACGCAATGCCTTGTCGCATTTGATAGCCCTGCGCGCGCCGCTGCGGCGTCAGCAAGGGGTAGACCACGGCACCAGGAGACAGGCCGGCCATTTGATCAAAGGCCATGAGGTAGGTGGTGTCGCGTTCAAAGCCAATGCACTCGGCATCGACCCAAGTGCCTTGGCGGGAATTTTCAACACACGCTTGCGCGCCTATCGACAAGGGCAAGCCCTCAACTTCTACCAACAGGCCAGACACGCGCTTGACGCGGCCTTCGCGCACAGACAAAGGCAAATTGGCCAACTTGGCGCGTTGAGCATCGACATAGTTTTGAAGATCGGCCTGGCTCAAGGCGGTCTCCTTTAAACTGAATCCGAAGCGTGCTGCGGAAGTAAACCCAATGCGCTGCGAACCAAAGCGTCGCGTGCGCTAATGCCCACATCGAGCCGGGTACCGTCGACCAGCACATAGGCAAAGCCTTTGCTCAGTTCGGCATCGGGTCGAACCAAAGATTGAAACGGCATGTCGGGGTGGCTGAGCAAAGACTGCCAAGCTTCAAGCTCTGCAGGCGGCACGCCCACAACTAAATTTTCACCAGGTCGGGGCAGGCGCATGAGGGCTTCTTGCACAGCCGCCACAAACACCGATCGGTCCATTTGCTCTTTGCCGGCCAAGCGCAAGGCGGTTTCATACACCCACTCGGGCAAAGCCGTTTGAAAAGCTTGTGGCAAAGATTGCAACTCGTTCATGACGCGCTGCATTTCTTGGGACATGTGTTCAATGTCTTTGATGCCGCTTTGATAGCCTTGCTGGTAGCCCAATTGAAAGCCTTCAGTGCGGCCTTGCTCAATGCCTTCTTCGCGGCCCTTGGCAGCGCCCTGCGCATGGCCTTCTGTCAGGCCTTCTTGAAGACCTCGGGCATAGGCATCTTGGTAAGCTTTGCCGCGAATGGCATCGACTTCGTTGACGCTGGGCAA
>CALAGS010000052.1 GCA_937891665.1 uncultured Burkholderiales bacterium
TTGTCGACCTGCATGGAGGCAAGGTTGTCTCGGCTCATCAAGGGTTGTCCTGGCGCCAATTCCATCAGAAAGGCTTGAAGCCATGCCAGTGCGTGAGGGATGCCAAAAACCAAACGGCCTTTGCCTTGGCGAATGCCCGCCCATTGGCCAGATTTCTGAACCAATTGTTGGAGTGTGAAAACTTCGGGGCCGCAAAGCTCGTAGGTTTTTCCTGCGGTATCGCTGTGGAAAACACAATGGGCTATGGCATTGGCTACGTCTTCGACCCACACAGCTTGAAAACGTGTATTGGCACCGGCCAAGGGCACGATGGGGGTGATGCTTTGAAGTTGCGCAAACAGGTTTAAAAACTTGTCTTCTTTGCCAAAGATCACACTGGGCTGAAGCAAAGTGAGTTGAAGACCTGCTTGCTTGAAGATTTCTTCGCCGCGCGCTTTGCTGCGCTGGTAATCGGATGGCCCAGCAAGACTGGCACCCAAGGCACTGATGTGAATCAGCCGGTTCACACTGCTGTCTTGACATGCTTTCGCAATGACCTGCGGCAATTGCACATGGGCTTTTTCAAATGCAGCGGGCGTGCCGTGCAAGATGGCAATCAGGTTGATGACCACATCGTGCTGCTGCATGCACTGCGTTAAAAATTCCAAGTTGTAAACATCGCCTTCAAGGACATGAACGCGAGGTAAATTTTTGACAGCACTGGCTTGGCTGGCGCGCCGCGTGATAACGGTCATGCTGCAACCCATGCGCGTGAGCTTCTCGCAAACATGGCGGCCTACAAAGCCTGTACCGCCCAACAAAAGAACGCGAGCTGGTGAGTGGGTCATTTCAAACCTTCAACGGCTTGGAACATGGCTTCACGGGCCTGAGAAATAATTTGTTCGCGCCACACATCGGTGTCGGTGTAAAAGGCCGCGAAGATTTGGGCTTTGATGCTTTTCCTGAGTTCATCAGACGCTTCAGGGTGAATGTGCAGCCAGTGGTCTGCTCTGAGTGCCGAGAGCATATCGTTCATGGGCAGCGTGCCGTATTCAAGCGCAATGCCGGTGTATTCGGCATGAGGGCATTCGTCTTGCACCGACATCCACATGAGGCCCGTCAGGAAGGCTGAAGAAGAACTGCCATCGTAGATGGAAGTGATACCAGGGCCCCACCACTGGCGTGCGCGAGCAATGGCTGCGGCATCGTTGGCGCCTGCATAAATGCGCTCGCCTACGCCGCTGGGGCCAAGGCCCGTGTGCAAGTCAATCCAAGCCAACTTTTGGGCTGAGGCCGCTTGCTGCTTCAGCACTTTGCGAATGGTTTGATTGCTCCAAGTGGGCGCTTGGCCGCCAAAGAACAAGCCTTGAGGGTGGTGGTGCTGACCTTGCGACACAGCCGATTGCAACTTGGGCATGCCATGTTGTGCGATGTATTGCAGGGTGGCCTGCTGATTGGCTTCGTTGGGTGGCCACTGATCGGGCAGCAACAGGTGCTGAACTTCTTTGTAGGCCGTGTTGTCTGGCAAGGGTTTGCTGAAGTCTTGGAAGTTTCTGTTGAGGTCAACGTTTTCTTGCGTGACGCGGCGTACATGCGAAAAGCCATGTGGATTTAAAGCGTGCACGTACACCACCGCTACGCCACTTTGTGCAACTGCCTTGTGCCATTCAGCACTGCGCAGTGCGTCAATTTGAACGCCACTGCCGCAATAGCCTTCAACCCCATGGCAAGCACTGCTGATGAGCAAAACTTGTTTGGCATTGGCAGGGCCTTCGCGCACCACATCCATGGCCAGTTCTTCGCCGTCACGTCCTTTTTCGGGATGAATGTGCGATTCAACTTGGAGGCCAGCGCTGTGTGCTGCGCTCAAAAACTTTTGTCGT
The DNA here is from genome assembly GCA_937891665.1 of uncultured Burkholderiales bacterium. Taxonomy (GTDB): domain Bacteria; phylum Pseudomonadota; class Gammaproteobacteria; order Burkholderiales; family Burkholderiaceae_C; genus Limnohabitans_A. The sequence continues at coordinate 1,863 of CALAGS010000052.1, forward strand.
GCTTCGGCATAACTTTTAGAAAATGCGGAATGAATGTTTGTCATGCGAGGTCCAAATGAAAGAAGCCCCGAAGGGCTTCAATAGAAAGTTGTCTAAATTCGACTGAAGCAGAAGCTTACTTTGTTTGAGTGGGGTTGGCCAACCATTGCGTGGCCAATTCAACCCAATAAGTGCCGCCTAAGGGAATCAGGTCGTCATTGAAGTCGTAGCTGGGATTGTGCAACATGCAAGGGCCTCCGCCGTGGCCCATTTCGCGGTGTGAGCCATCGCCGTTGGCAATGAAGACATAGGCACCGGGCTTGGCTTGCAACATGAAAGAGAAATCTTCAGCGCCCATGGTGGGCTCTTGCACCATCACATTGTCTTTGCCCACAATGCCGTCCATCACTTTGCGCGCAAAGTCTGCTTCGGTGGCGCTGTTGATGGTGGGTGGGTAGTTGCGGTTGAAATGGAAATCAGCTTTTGTATCAAAAGCAGCACACAGATTTTCTGTGATTTGCTTCATGCGGTTTTCAATGAGGTCTAGCACTTCGAGGGTGAAGGTGCGAACTGTGCCTTGAATGACGCAGAAATCGGGTACCACGTTGGTGGCTTCGCCCGCATGCACCATGGTGACCGAAATAACGCCCGCATCGACCGGCTTTTTATTGCGCGAGATGATGGTTTGAAAAGCCATGACCAATTGGCAAGCCACAGGAACAGGGTCAATGCCGTTGTGGGGCAGGGCGGCGTGGCTGCCTTTGCCGTGAATGGTAATTTTGAACTCGTTGCTAGACGCCATGACAGGGCCAGGGCTAACTGCAAAGGTGCCCACTGGGGCGCCTGGCCAGTTGTGCATGCCAAACACGGCTTGCATGGGGAACTTCTCGAACATGCCGTCTTTGATCATTTCGCGGGCACCGCCGCCGCCTTCTTCAGCGGGTTGGAAAATGAGGTACACGGTGCCATCAAAGTCGCGGTGTTTGGAGAAATGCTTGGCAGCAGCCAACAACATGGCCGTGTGGCCATCATGGCCGCAAGCGTGCATTTTGCCGGCGTGCTTGCTGGCGTGGGCAAAGGTGTTGAATTCTTGCATGGGCAAGGCGTCGATGTCTGCCCTAAGGCCTACACCCCGGCCGCATGCACCGCCATCACGGCCGTGCACAATGCCAATCACACCCGTGGTGCCCATGCCGCGGTGAATGGGAATGCCCCAGTCAGTGAGCTGCTTGGCGACCACGTCGGCTGTGCGCTCTTCTTTGAAGCACAGCTCGGGGTGAGCGTGAATGTCTTTGCGAATGGCCGCAATGCTGGCCGCGTCTGTGAGGATGGAGTCGATGATTTTCATGCCTACAGTCTAGCGATAGTCGTGCCATTGCGCTACACCCCTATTGCACTTGGGGGACATTTTCGTTTAGGGTTATCCCCAAATTCGCCCCCTTTAGAATGGGAGAATGACCAATTCAGTGCTTGAAAAAAATGCCATTGTGCGTGGTTTGTGCCCGCACGACTGCCCAGACACCTGCGCCTTGCTCACCACCGTAGAGAACGGACGCGCTGTGAAGGTGCAAGGCAACCCAGATCACAAGCACACCGATGGGGTGCTTTGCACCAAAGTATCGCGTTATACAGAGCGCACTTACAGCCCTGAGCGACTGATGTTTCCTTTGAAGCGTTCGGGCCCCAAGGGGTCGGGGCAGTTTGTGCGCGTCTCATGGGAAGAGGCCATTGCGGACATTGCTGCCAAGCTTCAAACCATCGCCGCCCACAATCCTGAAGCCATCTTGCCCTACAGCTATGGCGGCACCATGGGCTGGGTGCAAAGTGAATCAATGGCCTCGCGCTTTTTTCACAAGATCGGCGCCTCTTTGTTAGATCGAACCATTTGCGCATCGGCCGGGGGCGAGGGCTTGGTGTACACCTTGGGTGGCAAGTTCGGCATGCAAACCGAATTCTTTTCCGAATCCAAATTGATTGTCATTTGGGGCAGCAATTCCATCACCAGCAACATCCACTTTTGGCGCCGTGCTCAGGAAGCCAAACGCAACGGCGCCAAGCTCATTTGCATTGACCCCCGCCATACCGAGACTGCTGAAAAATGCCATGTGCATTTGGCGATCCAGCCAGGCACCGATGCCGCATTGGCCTTTGCCATCATGCGCGAGTTGGTGGTGAACGATTGGTTAGACCACGACTACATTGAAAAGTACACCTTGGGATGGGACGCATTGCGTGAGCGCGCCATGACTTGGACTTTGTCTCGCGCTGCAGAAGTGTGCGGCATTGACGAGTCCTTGATACGCGAGTTGGCCAAAGATTGGGGTACCACAAAGAAGGCCGCCATTCGCTTGAACTACGGCATGCAAAGGGTCAAAGGCGGCGCCAATGCCGTTAGGGCTGTTGCGTGCTTGCCAGCGCTAACAGGTGCTTGGCGTGACCGAGCTGGCGGCATGCTGCTCAGCAGTTCAAGCAATTTCAAAGTGAACAAAATCGATTTGCATCGGCCCGATTTATTAGGCTCGCGCCGTCCTAGAACTTTGAACATGTCCACCCTTGGGAATGACTTGAACCATGCTGGTGGTGCCGAGTGGGGCCCGCAAGTCAAAGCCTTGTTGGTTTACAACAGCAACCCCGTGGCCATTGCACCCCAGTCGGGCAAAGTGGTTCAAGGCTTTGCGCGTGAAGATTTGTTCACCGTGGTCATGGAACATTTTCAAACAGACACCGCAGACTATGCCGACTATGTTCTGCCTGCCACTACGCAACTTGAGCATTGGGATGTGCAGGGCAGTTATGGGCACACCGATGTGTTGCTTAACCGGCCGGCCATTGAGCCGGTTGGACAGGCTAAATCAAACTCAGAAATCTTTCGCTTGTTGGCCAAAGCCATGGACTTTGATGAGCCTTGTTTCAGTGAAGACGACGTGAGTTTGTGCCGTACGGCGGTGGGCTCGGAAATTGAATTTGAAGA
>CALAGS010000053.1 GCA_937891665.1 uncultured Burkholderiales bacterium
CATGGACTCATTGCAAATTTTCCGGCCCAAAGGCTTGTCTGTGATTTCGTCAGCCCGACAGGCAACGTACCATTCATTTTTTAGAAACATATTATTTCCTTAAAGGCTGCATTGTCTGAAATCAAGCCATTCAGACACTTGTTCATTTTAAACGGCATCGAATGCAGTTAGATCAACACTTTCGAAACCCAAAGCAGCAACAGCCCCCACTTCAGCGCACGTAAAAAACAAGCACAATATCGCTTTTATCTTCAGCAGGAAATTACTTCATGAGCCACCCCTCACCCGTGACCAACACCCGCAAGGCAGACTTTCCCATCGACTCGCAATTTACAGAGCGTTGGTCGCCCCGTGCCTACACGGGCGAAGTCGTTTCCGAAGCCGATGTCATGAGCATGCTGGAAGCCGCTCGGTGGGCTCCCTCGTCCAACAACGCACAACCTTGGCGTTTTGCGGTCGTGCTGCGCAACGACCCACAATGGGATGCCTTGTTTGCCACACTCAATCCTAACAACCAAGCTTGGGCTGGCAAGGCTGGCGCTTTGGTGGCCATCGCGTCTTACCAGTTGGCGGCCAAAGCTGGTTCGCCTGACTTGATCCCCAATGGCATGCACGCGTTTGACACGGGTGCCGCTTGGGCCTACATGGCCATGCAAGCGCACCTGAAAGGTTTTTCGTTGCACGGCATTGGCGGCTTTGACAAAGTAGCAGGCGCACAAGTTTTGGGCCTGCCTGCAGACCACACTTTGCAAATGTTGGCCACTGTTGGCAAACGCGGCGATGCCGCCACATTGCCCGATGCATTGCGCGAAAGAGAAGCACCCAATGCACGCAAGCCACTGACGGCATTGGCCAAACGCGGTTCTTTTTAAGCCAAACAACATCTTTTTTCTTGAAAGACACCATGAGACTCATTAGCTTCTTGCTTAACAACACCGCATGCTATGGCGCCGTGCACGGCAACAAAGTTTTAAACCTAACCCCTATCTTGGGGGCGCAAGCACCTGATCTAAAAACCCTGATTGCCAAAAAAATGGTAGCGCAAGCGGCTGACGCATTGAGCAAAAACACGCCCGACTTGATTTTCGAAGACTTGTCGCTCTTGCCCGTCATTCCCAATCCAGAAAAAATCATGTGTGTGGGTTTGAACTACCACGATCATGTGAAAGAAACAGGTCGAGACTTGACTGAAAAACCAGCTATTTTTTCACGTGTCAACGCTTCGCAAGTAGGACATGGTCAAGACATCATGCGACCACCTGAGTCGCACCGCCTTGACTACGAAGGTGAAATTGCCATCATCATTGGTGAAGGTGGTCGCCGCATTTCGGAAGCTGATGCTTGGAAGCACATAGCCGGCTACTCTTGCTACAACGATGGCTCGGTGCGCGATTGGCAAAATTTCACCACCCAGTGGACAGCTGGTAAAAATTTCTGGCGCACGGGTGGCTTTGGGCCTTGGATGGTCACTGCCGATGAAATTAAACCGGGTCAAACTCTGACACTGAGCACCCGCTTGAATGGTGTTGAGTTGCAACGCGCCACAACTGACATGATGATTCACAGCATCCCACGTCAAATTGCCTACATCTCGACCTTCATTCCGCTTGAACCTGGCGATGTCATTGTGAGTGGCACGCCCGGCGGCGTAGGCAACAAACGCACACCTCAGGTTTTCATGAAGCCCGGTGATGTGGTTGAAATTGAAGTCGATGCAATTGGCATCTTGCGCAACACCATCAAAGACGACCAGGCCACAACTGCTTAAAAGCTTTGACTTTGCGCCTTGGCCCCCATACGGGCACTGATATGAAAAAACTCCGCCACGGTGTCTTCAATGATGTCCTTGGCGGTTTT
>CALAGS010000054.1 GCA_937891665.1 uncultured Burkholderiales bacterium
GCCATGGGTTCTTCAATGAGGTACACCTCGGAGGCACCAGCGCCTAAGGCTGATTCGCGAATAGCACGACGCTCGACTTGGGTAGAGCCGCAAGGCACGCAAATGATGATGCGGGGACTAGGTCGGAAGGTGCTACGGGGATGCACCATGCGAATGAATTGCTTGAGCATTTGCTCGGTGACGGTGAAGTCGGCAATCACGCCGTCTTTCATGGGGCGAATGGCTTCAATGTTGCCTGGTACCTTGCCCAGCATGGACTTGGCTTCGTGGCCAACGGCTTGTAAGACTTTTTTGCCTTGGGGGCCGCCTTCGTGGCGAATGGCTACGACGGAGGGCTCGTCAAGAACAATGCCTTTGTCGCGCACAAAAATCAGGGTGTTGGCGGTACCCAAATCAATGGCCAAATCGGTAGAAAAATAACGGCGAAACGAACTGAACATAACAAATCCTAATCAACTGTGGCTTCATCTTGCAAGCCTGCAGTTCGGGGGAGCATTGAAGGGTGTAAATTGTGGGCTTGAACAAGCTTTTTTGGAGAGCTTTCAGCGAACACACGATAATAACCCATCGCTAGAAAAAAAACGTTGATTCCGGCTCCAAATTTGGAGACATCAACGCCAGAAAAGTGTCTGTAAAGAATTAATTTTTATGTCATTGAACGCCCAAGAAATTGACCGGATTGCCAATTTGGCTAGGTTAGAGCTTCCGCCTGAGGAGGGCCAACGCATGTTGGACCAAATCAACGGTTTTTTCAGCATCGTCGAAGCCATGCGTGCTGTGGACACCACCGGCGTTGAGCCCTTGCCGCACCCTATTGCCACCATTCAGGAAGTGGCGCTGCGTTTGCGCGACGACATCGCCAGTGAGCCCAACCAACGGGAAGCCAACCAACGCAGTGCACCTGCTGTCGAGCGCGGCCTGTTTTTGGTTCCCAAAGTGATCGAGTAAGGGGGCCACATGACAGCTTTACATGACATGACCGTCGCAGCTTTGGCGAACCAGCTTCGCGCAAAAAAAATCAGCGCCACAGAGGTCGCCCAGCACTTATTGGCGCGCAGCCAAGCCGATACATCTGGCGCTTTTTTAAGCTTCAACCCAGAAGCTACGCTGGCGCAAGCCAAAGAAGCCGACGCGCAATTGGCCACAGGCACAGCAGGCCCCTTGGCCGGTGTGCCCATGGCGCACAAAGACATTTTTGTCACCACCGACTTCCCCACCACCGCGGGCTCCAAAATGCTCGAGGGCTATCGCTCTCCCTTTGACGCCACCGTGGTCCGCAAATTGGGCGTTCAGGCTGGCGGCGCGGGCATGGTCAATGTGGGCAAGCTCAACTGCGATGAATTCGCCATGGGCTCTTCCAACGAAAACTCGGCCTACAAACCCGTCACAAACCCTTGGGACACCTCCCGGGTGCCTGGCGGTTCTTCGGGCGGTAGCTCTGCAGCGGTTGCTGCGAGATTGGTTCCTGCTGCAACGGGCACTGATACGGGCGGCTCCATCCGCCAGCCAGCCAGCTTTTGCAGCATCACGGGTATCAAGCCTACCTATGGGCGCGCCTCACGCTACGGCATGATTGCCTATGCGTCCAGTTTGGACCAGGCTGGCCCCATGGCCCGCACGGCCGAAGACTGTGCGCTTATGTTGTCGGCCATGTGCGGCCCCGATTTAGACCGCGACTCTACTTCGCTTGATGTGCCTGCAGAAAACTTTGCGCGCGACTTGAACGCATCACTGGATGGTTTGCGCATTGGCATTCCCAATGAATTTTTTGGTGAAGGCCTTGCACCGGGTGTGCGAACTGCGGTCGATGCTGCGCTGAAAGAATATGAAAAACTGGGTGCCAAGTTGGTGCCCATTAGCTTGCCGCGCACAGAGCTTTCTATTCCTGTTTACTACATCATTGCACCGGCAGAAGCGTCTAGCAATTTAAGCCGCTTTGATGGCGTGAAGTTTGGCCATCGCACCAAAGATTACACAGACTTGGTGTCCATGTACAAGCGCTCGCGCGCTGAAGGTTTTGGCGAAGAAGTCAAGCGCCGCATCATGACGGGTGCGTATGTGTTGTCGCACGGTTATTACGATGCGTACTACCTGCAAGCGCAAAAAATTCGCCGCATGATTTCTGATGACTTCCAGCAGGCCTTCAAAGTTTGCGACGTCATTGCAGGGCCCGTTGCCCCCACCGTGGCTTGGAAGTTAGGCGAAAAAACAGATGACCCTGTCGCCAATTATTTGGCAGATATTTTCACGCTACCTGCGTCCTTGGCGGGTTTGCCAGGCATGAGCGTGCCAGCGGGCTTTGGCGAAGAGGGCATGCCTGTTGGCTTGCAGCTCATCGGCAATTATTTCAAAGAAGCACAGTTGCTCAATGCCGCACATCGCTTGCAGCAAGCCACCGACTTTCACCTCCGTCAACCTGGAGGCGCAAAATGAGCACGAAACAAAAATCTCTGTTGGTTCAAGGCTACGAAGTGGTCATTGGCTTTGAAACACATGCCCAACTTTCGACGCAGAGCAAAATTTTCAGCCGCGCTCCCACATCGTTTGGTGCAGAGCCCAACACGCAAGCTTGCGCGGTCGATTTGGCCTTGCCTGGCACGCTGCCCGTGATGAACAAAGGTGCGGTAGAGCGCGCCATTGAATTGGGCCTGGCGGTGGGCGCGCACATTGCAGAGCAAAGTATTTTTGCGCGCAAAAATTATTTCTACCCCGATCTGCCCAAGGGCTATCAAATCAGCCAGTTTGAAATTCCGGTGGTGCAAGGTGGCGAGGTGTCGTTCTTTGTGGGCGATGAAAAGAAAACCGTTCGCTTGGTGCGTGCGCATCTGGAAGAAGACGCGGGCAAATCTTTGCACGAAGACTTCATTGGCCAAAGCGGCATTGACTTAAACCGCGCTGGCACGCCCCTTTTAGAAATTGTGACCGAGCCCGATATTCGTTCTAGCGACGAGGCGGTGGCTTATGCCAAAGAGTTGCACAAAATTGTGACTTGGATTGGCATTTGCGACGGCAACATGCAAGAGGGCAGTTTCAGGTGCGATGCCAACGTGTCGGTGCGCAAACCCGGCGATGATTTGGGCACGCGCCGCGAAATTAAAAACTTGAACAGCTTCAAGTTCATGCAGCAGGCCATCGACTTCGAAGTGCGCTGGCAAATTGAACAAATTGAAGAGGGTCACGCCATTCAACAAGCCACGGTGCTGTTCGATCCCGATACGGGCGAAACACGCGCCATGCGCACCAAGGAAGATGCGGCCGATTACCGTTACTTCCCCGATCCTGATTTGCCACCTCTGGTGATTGGTCGAGATTGGGTGGCCCGAGTGCAATCAGATATGACCGAATTGCCCCGCGTGATGGCGGCGCGTTTTGTCACCGACTACGGTCTTCCAGAATACGACGCCACTACGTTGACGCAAAGCAAAGCCATGGCGGCTTACTTTGAAGCGGCGGCCAAGGCTTGCGGTCAAGCCAAGCTGGTCAGCAACTGGGTGATGGGCGAAATGTCACGTCGCTTGAATGCGGGCGAAGTGGGCATTGAGAACGCTTCCGTCAGCGCTGCGCAACTGGCCGCCATGATTGGCCGCATTGCCGACAACACCATCAGCAACAGCGCTGCCAAGCAAGTTTTTGATGCGCTGTGGACTGAAGGCGGCGAAGTGGACGCCATCATTGAGGTCAAAGGCCTGAAGCAGATGAACGACAGCGGCGCTTTGGAAGCCATCATTGACGAAGTGCTGGCGGCCAATCCGAAGAACGTGGAAGAGTTCAGAGCGGGTAACAGCAAGGCCTTGAACGGTTTAGTGGGCCCCATCATGAAAGCCAGCAAAGGCAAGGCCAATCCGGCGCAGGTGAATGAGTTGTTGCTGAAGAAGTTACAGGGCTAATCCAACCCTTTGAGACGGATGAAGCTGGTACCGGGTGCCTCGCCCGGAGCCTGTTTGCGCCAACAAACCAGCTTCGCACAATGCGGTCAATTCGCGATAAGCAGTGGCGCGTGACACGCCGCACAAGTTGACGTATTTCTCGGTACTCAGACCGCCACTGAATCCATCGGGGCCTGCATCGTAGAGTTTGTTGATGGCTTTGCTTTGTGATGGCGTGAGGCTTAGATGAAGTTCGCGCAGATCTGCCCAAAAGCGTGTTTTGCGCATTGCCGATTGCATCTGTTCCCAGCTGCTGTCAGCGGCCTTGTGAATGCAAGCGACGAACCATTGAACCCAAGGCGTGACGTCCATGTTGGCGCTGCTGGTTGCCGATTGAAGTTGTTCGTAATAAGCGCTTCTTTCATGCCAAATTTGTTGTGACAAGCTCCACAGACGTTGTTCTGTTTTAAGGTCTTGCGCCAAGGCCATCTCCACCAAAGCGCGGCCAATGCGACCATTGCCATCTTCAAAGGGATGAATGGTTTCAAACCACAGGTGTGCCAATGCGGCACGCACCAAACCATCTTGCGTGCCCAGACTGCTGTTAAACCACTGGATAAAGAAGTCCATGTGGCGCTTGACATCTTCTGAAGCTGGCGCTTGATAATGCACAAGGTCGGGCTTGCCCATTCGCGGCGTGACGATTTGCATGGGCTCCGAATGTGTCCGATAAGCGCCGGTCAGAATCTTTTGCGTATCACTTCGTCCCGTTGGAAACAAAGCGGCTTGCCAGTCACACAAGGTTTGTTGACTTAGCGCGCGATGACTATTTTGCAAGGCGCCTTGCAGCAGATTGAGTGTGGCCTCGGCGCGCGCGTCGCGCTTGTGTTTTTTGCCGTCAGCCAAACCCAAGCGACGTGCGGCAGACGCTCTGACCGAGTTGAGTTGCAGTATTTCGCCTTCAATTTGAGCTGTTGCCAAAGCTTCATCTGACCAGCCCTGAAGTTGAAGCGCTACGAGGTCAGGCAATTGCAGGTGCGTCGCGAGCCCCATGGCCCTTCCCTGTGAAAAGCGTGTGGCCGCGATGGCCGGTTGAAGCGCAGCCAGGTCGACCTTAAAGTGAGGCCATTTGGAAGATTGCCAGAGGTACATGAAGCGTATCTTAGACTTTTACGCTTCAAAAGTGAAGCGTAAAATGAAAATTTACGCTTCACTTGGCTGTCATTAGACGCCGTAACGATCGCGATAGGCCTGCACTTTGGGCAGGTGTTGGCCCATCTGATTGCCAGTTTGCGTAGACAGGTAAGCCAACAAATCAGACAGCTCTGCAATGCAGCACACGCTCATGCCCAATGTGTTGCGCACATATTGCACAGCGCTGTGCTGCACATCTTTGACCGAGCCATCGGCTTGAACTTCGGTGGCCATTTCTTGGCGGTCTAAAGCAATGGCGATGGCGTGTGCTGTGGCGCCCGCTTTTTTGATCAGCTCAATTGATTCGCGCGCGGCTGTGCCAGCGCTCATCACGTCATCCACAATCAGTACCCGGCCTTGGAGTGGCGCACCCACTAAGCTGCCACCTTCGCCATGGTCTTTGGCTTCTTTGCGGTTGTAGGCAAAGGGCACGATTTTGCCCAAGCGAGCCAGTTCAATGGACACCGCTGCGCCCAAAGGAATGCCTTTGTAGGCGGGTCCAAAAATCATGTCAAATTCGATCCCGCTTGCCATCAAAGCTTTTGCATAGAATTGAGCGAGTTTTCCGAGTTTGGCGCCATCGTCAAACAAGCCTGCATTGAAGAAGTAAGGGCTCATGCGGCCGGCTTTGGTTTTGAATTCACCAAACTTGAGCACGCCCGCATCGACAGAAAATTGAACAAACTCTTGCGCCAATGCCGCTGTGTCGGTTTGCGGTGTGTGTCCAGTCACCATGGGGAATTCCTTGTTTAAATTAAGCAGCTTGAACTTGAACGGCATCCGTTCTGCAGCCACCAAAGGGGTGGAGGCCTGGATTGCTCAAAACAATCCCGATTGTATTTGCGTGCAAGAGGTTAAAGCGCAAGCGCCCGATGTGGCGGGAAAATTTGAATCTTTGGCAGGCTTGAAGGGGCATTTTCATTTTGCTGAGAAAAAAGGCTACTCTGGTGTGGCGGTTTACAGCAAGCATGAGCCGTCCGATGTGAAGGTGGGCATGGGCTCTGAAGAGTTTGACGCCGAGGGCCGGTTCGTCGAACTGCGGTTTGACACCCCCAAGCGCAAGCTTTCTGTCATCAGCACCTACTTTCCAAGTGGCTCATCGGGCCCTGAAAGGCAAGAGGCCAAGTTTCGATTCTTGGATTACATGGGGCCGCATTTGAAGTCTTTGGGCGCTGAGCGCGAGTTCATTGTGTGCAGCGATGTGAACATTGCGCATCAGCAAGCCGATTTGAAAAACTGGAAAAGCAACCAAAAGAACAGTGGCTTCTTGCCAGAAGAGCGCGCTTGGATGACGCACATGACCACGGAAGGCCCCTTGGTCGATGTTTACAGGCACTTGCATCCTGAGACCACAGACGCGTGCTACACCTGGTGGAGCAATCGCGGGCAAGCGTATGCCAAGAATGTGGGTTGGCGATTGGATTATCAATTGGCAACTGCAGCGTTGGCAGCAGGGGCTCAAAGAGCAGAGATTTACAAAGAGACGCGTTTCAGTGACCACGCACCATTGACCATTGATTACGACTGGACTCTGTGAGAGGGGCGCTGCCCCATTGCGCGCCAATGTGCACGCTTAATCGCGGGAGTATGTGAGCATTCTGCCTTTGTAGGCGGCCACGTTTGCTGTGGCTGAAATGTCGAGCGCCTCTTCGCTGAGTGCGAAACCTTGCGCGGCCATGTTGCGGTGAAAGTGTGAGCGATTGCCACGATTGGGATCGACCACCCAAACTTCTGAGTGATCTTCAACGTGTTCATTGATGTACTGCGCCAAATCGCCACGTTCATCGCGTTCGTAAAGAATGTCGCTGCCAATGATCAAGTCAAACTTGCTGCTCACAGCAAGGTCTTGGTGTTGTGTGGCGTGTTCACCCCAATGCCCATGTCGGTAGTTCATGGGGCCGAGATGGTTGAGGCGCAGATTCTCTTTCAGAAATTCGCCAGCCAGCGGGTGACAGTCTGACGCCGTGATGTTGGCGCCTCGTCGATGCCCCACCAAGCTAGACAGGGCCAAGCCACAGCCAATTTCAAGAATGCGTTCATTGGCGTTGACTGGCCTTTGCGCCATGCGCTCTGCCAATTTCGAACCTGAGGGCCAGAGCAATCCAAACAGCGACCAGAAAGCGGAAGAAATGCCCAGTGCCAACGCGGCGTCTTCAGGGTCGTAGAACTGTTGCTTGTCTAGCAACGATCGAATGAACAAATTGGGAGCGCCTTGAATGGCGATGCACTCGTGCTTGGTTAGATAGCCACGGGGGCAGTTAGGCGGCAAGGCATCTGGGGCAGGTGCCAGCTTTGAAAAAGGGTGTGTCAGATAGACAATCAGGCAGGCACGGGTTGTGTCTGAATGTGTTCATCTTACGCGGAAGAGGCAAGCCCTGGCAAGCTGAAGTTGATGTGTCTGTCTGCGCGGGCAATGGTTTCAGGGCGATGCGCAATGACAATGCGCGTGAGCTTGAGTTGCGACAAGGTGTTTGAAACAGCGCTTTCGTTTTGCATGTCCAAATGGCTGGTGGCTTCGTCTAAAGCCAAAATGGAAGGCTGTGCGTAGAGCGCACGTGCCAACAACAGGCGCTGCTTTTGACCGCCACTGAGACCAGTTCCAAGCTCGCCAATGAGGGTGTGATAACCCATAGGCATGCGCGCAATGTCATTGTGAATTTCTGCCAATTGCGCGCAGGCTTCTATCCTCTGAAGTTGAGGTGCCAAGTCAAAGAAGGCGATGTTGTCCGCAATGCTGCCGGTCAGCAGAGCGTCTTCTTGCATGACTGCGCCAATTTTTCGGCGAACATTGGACATGCCCAGTTGGCCGACGGGTACGCCACCGTACAAGACGGTGCCGTGTGTTGGCGTTAGCAGGCCCAATAAAATTTTCAGCAAGGTGGTTTTGCCGCAACCGCTGGCGCCGGTAATGGCCACATGCTCACCGGCTTGAATGAAAAGATCCATGTTGTAGAGCAGCCAAGGCTCTGCCTCGCTGTAGCGAAATGAAACTTTGCGAAGCTCGAGGCTGGCAGGCAAGTGAGCCAAGTCGTGAGCAGGCAAGTTGCCTTGGGGCGTGTCTTGCTCGGGGGGCGTGAGCACGATGTCGGCCAGCCTGTCGCGGTGCAAATTGAGCATTTTGAGCTCAATGCCTTGATTGATGAGTGCACTGATGCGGCTTGTAAATTGAACCTTGTAGCTAATAAAAGCCAGCAGCATGCCCACGGTAAAAACGCTTGCGCTGTGATCTTGTGTTTGCGAGGGCAAAATAATTTTGGCACCCAGCCAAAAGACACATAAATTTTCAAGACCAAAAATAAGTGTGCGTGCGACATTGAAGCCCATGTTCAACTTGGCGGTTTGAAAATCGCGGTTCATGACTTCCACCATGAGGCTTTGCCACCTTGCACGCCGTTCATTTTCGCGTACAAACAATTTGAGTGGCGTCATGGCGCGAAGTGTTTCAATGAAGTGACTCTGTTCTTGACCAGCTAAAACCAAACGCTCAGACGCAGCATGTCTAAAGGGCGAGTAACTGATCCAGCGCACAATCGCATACAAAGCCGAGGCCGATAAAACCACCCAAGTGAGGTTGGGTGAGTAAATGAACATCATGACAAGTGCAGCAATGGCCATCAAGCCATCGAGCAGAGATTCAATGGTGGTTTGTGTGAGCGTTCTTTGAATGTCGTGAACAGCGTTAAAGCGTGAAGAGATATCGCCCAAATGCCGCTGAGAAAACCAATCTGCTGGCAGCTTGACCAAGTGTGCAAACACATTGCCTAGCCACTGAATAGAAATGCTCTGGCTGAGCACCATGACCCACCAACTGCGGGCGAAGGAAAGTGCAGATTGAATGAGAAGAATGATGGCAAAGCCTGCAACCAAAACAGAAAGCAATTCGTGGTCACCTGAGGTTAAGACATCGTCTACCACGGCTTGGTTGAACATGGGCATGAAGATGGCAAACAGTTCGAGGACAAATGCCAAGGCCAATATTTGAAGCGCAGATTGACCAAAGCCTTGAAGCTTGCCGGTGAGCATTGAAAGTGGAAAGGCCTTGGGTGAGGGCTTGGTTGTAAAGTCGGCTTGGGGCGTGAGTTCCAAGGCGATGCCTGTAAAGTGTTGCGAAACTTCTGAGTGAGAGACGACCCTGATACCCAGCGCAGGATCGAGCAGGGTTATTTTGTTACCGCTGATTTTTTGGAGTACCACAAAGTGATTCAGGTCCCAATGCAAGATGCACGGCATGCGCAGTTGGTGTAACTCTTCCAATTCCAAGCGAACAGGCCTGGCATTGAAACCCAAAACAAGGCTGTGATCGATGAGTTGCTTGAGGTTGGCGCCCTTGAGTGATTGTGGAAACTTATGCCGCAAATCCATGAGGTGCCAATGTTGACCGTGCGCATTGGCAATCATGCACAAGCAAGCCAAGCCACATTCGGAAGTTTGAAGTTGCAAGACGGGGTTCAAGGCGGACTTATCTCCGAGGTAAAGACAAACAAGCCTGCGCAATGAGACACTGCGCAGGCCTTCCTGTTGCCGGTTTAAATGGCGACTGTTTGGCGCTTAGTGGGTTCAACTGCCAGAATAGTCGCCCATGGCGTTGTATCCACTGGCGTCGACAGCGCCATAGCTTGAGGGCTCGAGTTCAATTTGTTGGGACGCTTCATACAAGGTGTAAAGGTCTGCAATCAGTTCACCCATTCTGAAAGCCCATTTTGTGCTTATCCCTCCCCCTTGGACTTCGTTCAATTCTTCAATGTTTAAACTTCTCATGTCAATCTCCTGGTTGTGCTGAAAAAATCGTTTCAGCGGCGATATAAAAATCAAATAAACACAAGACGGAAATCACGGTTGCATTGACTGCAAAGTGAAGAACGCTGGTTAAAAGCAATGCCTTGCATTTGCCTATTTCCAACTTGTGCAAATCGTATTGTTTTAAAAAAATAGAGAAGAAGCCAAAGAGTTCAACAACTCTGATGAACGTGGGGAATGGCAGGTCTTGTGGCGTTGTGAAGTGAAGCGCCGTTAACAACAAAGGTGCCACCACAAACAACATGCTTCGGTTGAGCAATTTTTCGTGGAGGGTTGCCACCGCAACCAATAACAAATTCTCTAGGAGGGGTGCTACCAACAGCATCAAGAAAGCAATTTCCAACAAGGTGATAGCGGGGTCTTCGTCTGGCCCGACGTCTAAATTGCCAAACAACACGATCAAGGTGATGTTGATGGCTTGAAACACAGTGATGCCTACCAAAACATCGATGAAGCCATGCCGGTTGAGGTGCGAAGCCCTGATGCTCTGAATGAAACTCATGATGTTTGTTGACGTGCGTGAATGGCCAAGAGGGGCTCGAAGACCCATTCCCAAATGCCGCGTACATCGTGAATGACGTCGGCTTCGAGGGTCATGCCGGGGCGCAAAGAATGAGACTGGCCAAACGCAATGACATGCTGGGATGCCAACTCGACTTGGATTCTGTAGAGCGGCTCGTTGCTTTGCGTGGAGGCCAGGAGGGCTGTGCCCTGACCGTGCGGCAAATCTTGCGGGGCAATGGGCGTGCCACTGACCTTGAGCACGCGACCCTTGGCCAGACCAAATTTTTGATAGGGGTAGGCCGCCAAGCGAAGCCACACCTCTTGACCAGGTTGGATGAAGCCGGTGGTGCGGGTGGGCGCAAAAAGGGCCGCAACCAAAGTGTGTGCTGAGTGATCGGGCCTATGTGCGTTGGCTTGCGGTACCAAGCTGGCAATGGTTTGACCTGCCTGTGCCATAGCGCCCAAGCTGAGATGAACCGTGCTGACCTGGCCCGCTTGGGGTGCCAACACACTGCTGGTTTTGCGCGCTTTGATTTCGGCTGTTTCTTGATCAAGGCTGGCCAGGTTGCGGTCGAGTTGAAGCAGATCGATGGCCAACTGTTTTTGAAGATGGGCCAAGTCGGCTTGGGCGGCCTTGTGTTCGCGGGCCAAGGCAACACCATTGCGAAGTGTATTTTCTAAGCGCGCTTGAAGGTCAATGAGTTCTTCTTGCTTGACTTGCGCTTGAATGTCAGACACAAAACCTTCGGCAGCCATTTGCTCAAACCGTGCAGACGTTTTTTGCGCCAACTCAACCCTGCGCTTTGACAATGCTTGTTCTTGGGTGGCTTGCGCTGTTTCAAGCGACAAGGATCGAGTGCGATCTGCCAGATGCGCTTCGCGCTGGCGGTTTTGAGCAACGCGCGAGGCGCGTTCAGCCAAGAGGGTGCTGCGACGTTGCGCCAAATGAGAAGCCAGCAAGCTGGCTGTGCTGCCTTCAGCCGAAGTTTTGTCGGTGTTGAGCACAAACAAAACTTGACCTTGTTGAACCCAGTCGCCTTCCTTCACTCTTTGCTCAAGCAGCACACCAGAAACGGCGGGACTTAATTCCACGGTGCCCCATTGCGGCATGAGCACGCCAGGCACTCGAACTTTGCGCGCCACTTTGCCCCAAGCGCCAAATGCCAACAAGGCGCCCGCAAGCACCAAAGCGATGCTGGCCACGATGGTGAAGCGCGGATTGTGTGCAAGGTGAATGGGACCCATCCAAGAGGCCTGCTTGGACAAGGTTACTTCTGAGCGAAAAAGTGGCGTGGTCATGTGTGAGTCAGTGAACAAGACCTCACAATACGAGTTTCTGCATCAAACTTTGTTACATTGCCTTGCAAGCGAAACCCATTGAAATACCAGCATGCTTCAGTACCAAACCATTCCTGTCACGCCGTTTCAACAAAACTGCTCTTTGATTTGGGACGATCAAACCCAACAAGCAGCCGTGATCGATCCAGGTGGTGATCTCGACTTGATCTTGTTGGAGGTCCAGCAAAGGGGCTTGAAACTCGAGCAAATTTGGCTGACCCACGCGCACATCGACCACGCGGGTGGCACGGCTGTCTTGGCGCGCAATTTGAATTTGCCCATCGTGGGACCGCACCCTGGCGATCAGTTTTGGATTGATCGTTTGTCCGATCAAGGCCGCATGTTCCAGTTTCCTGATGCCGAGGTTTTCACACCCACGCGATGGCTCGCCGATGGCGATACCGTCACGCTTGGGTCACACACACTGAACGTGCGACATTGCCCTGGCCACACGCCAGGTCATGTGGTGTTTCATTCCCCTGAAATCAAACGTGCCTTTGTCGGCGATGTTTTGTTTGCGGGCAGCATTGGCCGAACTGATTTTCCACAGGGCGATCACGACACCTTGATTGCCAGCATCACGCAGCGTTTGTGGCCCATGGGCGATGACACGGTGTTCATTCCAGGCCATGGCCCCGAAAGTACATTTGGTCGTGAGCGCATTAGCAATCCCTACGTGGGTGGGACTTGAAGACGCAAGACCCTGAGGCGTCAATTCAAAACTGTTGCAGGCCGGCCTTTGAGCGCTTGCTCGTAAAGCTGCGCAACTTTGGGCAAGTTGGCTTCAAGTTCTTGAATGCGATTGTTGCCACTGGGGTGTGTGGACAGAAAACTCGGCTGACCTTTGCCGCCCCCCGTGGCACCCAACATCTTCCTCCAAAGCTGCACACTGGCCTCCGGTTTAAATCCGCCACGCGCAGCAATTTCAAGCCCTACCAAATCGGCTTCTGTTTCATCGTCACGGCCGTATTTCAAGGTCAGCAATTGGGTGCCGAGGTTGGCAGCGACATCACCCATTTGGCCTAAGCCCAACAACTGTGAGGCCACCGACAAGCCCATGCCGGTGGCTTTTGATTTGGCAAGGCGCTCGCGTGAGTGTTCGCGCAATGCATGCGCCATTTCATGGCCCATGATCATGGCTACTTCGTCATCGTTCAGTTGCAGTTGATCCAAGATGCCGGTGTAAAACGCAATCTTTCCACCGGGCATGCACCAAGCATTGATTTGTTTGCTGCCAATCAAATTCACTTCCCACTTCCATTTGCGCGAATCAGGGTTCCACTGTGCTGTGAAAGGAATCAATCTAGCGGCGATAGCGCGCAAGCGTTTGAGTTGCGGGTAATCGTCTGGCGCCAAAGCACCTTTGCTATCGGCTTCACCCAAGGTCTGCTTGTATTGTTGTACGGCTGAAGCTTCCAGTGTTTCGGCTGGAATGAGCTTACGGATACCAGAGGCTTTACCCACATCGACTTGCGCTTGCGCAGTGCCGGCCAGCAAGGCTGTGAATCCCAAGCCAGCCCCGCCCAGTTGATTCAAAAAAACGCGCCGAGAAGGTCCCTCTGCTTCAGTGATTGAAGCCGCCAAGGGATCGTCAGCATTGAAATTTGTAAAACATCGCCAGCACATGTTTGAATGATAGTGCGGCACGCCAAGATTTCAAATCAGAACTTTCGCAAAACCTCATCAGAGCTTGGATAATGGCGACATGACAGAAAAGACAGTGACCGATCAAACTACTTTTTCATGGCTCGCTTCATGGCGTGTCTATGTGCAGCCAGCCAGTTTGCGCATGCTGTTCTTGGGCTTTGCCGCAGGCTTGCCACTGTTGTTGGTCTTGGGCACCTTGAGTTTCAGGTTGCGTGAGGCGGGCATCGACCGCAGCACCATTGGCTACCTCAGTTGGGTGGGTTTGGCCTACGGCTTTAAGTGGGTTTGGGCGCCGCTGGTAGATCGAATGCCCATTCCATTTTTAACGCATCGTTTAGGTCGCAGGCGCAGTTGGTTGTTGTTGGCGCAGGCCATGGTCATGCTTGGCTTGGTGGGCATGGCGCTCAGCGACCCTTCTCAAACTTTAGGGCCTGTGGTTTGGTGCGCTCTGTTGGTTGCCGTGGGCTCGGCCACACAAGACATTGCACTCGATGCCTTTCGCATTGAGTCAGCCGACCCCACACAACAAGCCGCTTTGGCAGCCAGCTACCAAACGGGGTACCGACTGGCCATGATTTGGGCTGGTGCGGGCGTGTTATGGGTGGCCGCTTGGGTGCAGGGCGAGAATGCCAGCGGCTACATGCATGCAGCTTGGCAAACCGCCTATTTGGTCATGGCCGCTAGCATGTGCGTCGGTGTGATCACGGTGCTGCGTTCGCGTGAGCCCAAGCCAGCCGAATTGCCGCCCGCTAAAAATGTGAGTGAATGGTTGCAAGGCGCTCTGATTGAGCCCTTTGCAGATTTTCTCAAACGCTACAAATGGCAGGCTGCGTTGATACTGAGTTTGATTGCGGTCTACCGCATCAGCGATGTGGTCATGGGCATCATGGCCAATCCGTTTTATGTCGACATGGGTTACACCAAAGCCGAGGTGGCCAGCGTCACCAAAGTGTATGGTGTGATCATGACACTGTTGGGCGCGTTTGTAGGCGGTGTCATGGCCATGCGCTGGGGGGTGATGCGCATTTTGATGGTAGGTGCCTTGCTCAGTGCCTTGAGCAACCTGTTATTTGCATGGTTGGCGGGACATGGCCACGATGTGCATGCATTGATTGCGGTTATCTCGGCTGACAACTTGGCCAGTGGCATTGCTTCAGCGGCCTTTATTGCCTACTTGTCCTCTTTGACCAACATTCAATATTCGGCCACACAATATGCATTGCTCAGCTCCATGATGCTGCTCTTGCCTAAATTCATTGCCGGCTTTTCGGGCGATTTTGTCAATGCGCATGGTTATGCAGACTTTTTCAACGCCACTGCTATGTTGGGTATGCCTGTTCTAATTTTGGTAGCCTTGGCCTGGCATTTTCAGCCACCCCCCGAAGACCCAGGCGTGGAATTTAACAAGCACTGACTGCTTTAAGCGCGGCCCACGTCATTGCTCAGGTGGTCTTTGTCGTAATGCAAGGCGGCGTATCGAAAGAAAGCCTCCAGCGCCACAAACAGGCAATACAAAAAGCCTGCACCCCCACACAAAAATCCCAAGCGAAAAATATAGAGTCGCAAGAACATGGCGAGGCCAGAGGCCAAGCCGCGCAGAACACCGCCACTTTTGCCTGCTTGCGCGCGCTTGCTCGCGCCCAACATGACGTACTGCGTGAGCTTTTCTAAACTGCCCCGTACCGTTTCGCGCGAGTGGTGAAGCAGCTTGGCAGCCATCACTTTGCGCGGGGTGGGCATGCCTGTCTGTTCGTTGTGCAAAATGGCTTGCTCGTGTACGGCGCCCACATATTCTTTCAGCATGTCGCGCCTAAAAAGTCGCTCTACTTTGGAGCGAGAGATGTAGTATTTGAGCTCGTGCCCATACGCCACCATGCGCCACCGAATTTGCCAAACGGCTTTGGCGTTGGACTGAACAATGGCTTGAAGTTCTTTTTGAAACGCAGGCGTGATGAGCTCGTCTGCATCTAAGAAAAAAATGTAATCGCCGCGAGCATGGGCAATGAGTCGATTGCGTTGCACCGCAAAGCCTTGCCAATCGGGGTATTCAAAAACATCCGCACCCGATTGATGGCACAAAGCCACGGTGCTGTCAGTGCTGCCGCTGTCGACTACCAAGACCTGATCGGCAAACGCTGCGCTGGCCAAACATGCCTCGATGCGGTGGGCCTCGTTTTTGGTCAAGACCGCAATGGTCAGCGTGGGCACCGCCATGAAGGAGTGGGTTGAATCAGTGGCCGTGACCGACTGTTTCGCCCGCTTTCAGTTGGTACACCGTGCCACAGTAAGGGCACTTGGCATGGCCTTCACGGGCCACGTCCAAATAAACCTTGGGGTGCGAGTTCCAGATCTTCATGTCAGCCTTGGGGCTGGGGCAAAAAACACCACCTTGTGGGTTTAAATCTTTGGCCAGAAGTTCAACAGCTTGGCTCATGAGCAAGTTCCCTCTTTGAATTAAACGTGCGTCAACCAGTGAGCGTATTTGGGGTTCTTGCCGTTCACGATGTCAAAGAAACCTGTCTGAATTTTTTCAGTGATAGGGCCGCGGCTGCCGGCGCCAATTTCAATGCGGTCAAGTTCGCGAATGGGCGTGACTTCAGCGGCAGTGCCTGTGAAGAAGGCTTCGTCGCAGATGTAAATTTCATCGCGTGTGATGCGCTTTTGAACAATCTCTAAGCCTAAGTCTTTGGCAATGTGGAACACCGTGTTGCGTGTGATGCCGTTCAAGGCGCCAGCCGACAAATCAGGGGTATAGATCACACCGTCTTTGATCACAAAAATGTTTTCGCCAGCACCTTCGGACACGAAGCCGGAGGGGTCGAGCAACAGCGCTTCGTCGTAGCCTTCATCGACAGCTTCCATGTTGGCCAGAATAGAGTTGGTGTAGTTGCTCACCGCCTTGGCCTGTGTCATGGTGATGTTCACATGATGGCGCGTGAAGCTGGACGTTTTGACGCGAATGCCGCGCTTCAAGCCTTCTTCGCCCAAGTAAGCGCCCCAAGTCCATGCGGCCACCATCAGGTGGATGGTGTTGCCTTTGGGGCTGACACCCAATTTCTCTGAACCAATCCAAGTGAGAGGGCGGATGTAACCGCTTTCCAAATTGTTTGCTTTCACCACTGCTTTTTGCGCTTCGCTGACTTCCTCTTTGGTGAAGGGAAGCTTCATGCGCAAAATTTTGGCGCTGTTAAAAAGGCGGTCGGTGTGCTCGTGCAAACGGAAAATGGCCGTGCCATTGATGGTCTTGTAGGCACGAACGCCTTCAAAGGCGCCGCAGCCGTAGTGCAGGGTGTGGGTTAAGACGTGGATCTTGGCGTCGCGCCATTCGACCATCTTGCCGTCCATCCAAATTTTGCCGTCACGGTCTTCCATTGAGGGTGTTGCGGTGCTCATTGTTGTGTCCTTTGTTGCCAGTTTCGCAAGGAGTTTATTTTACGAGCCTTATCGGCCTTATTTCCCTGACTTCCTTGACTTTAAGGGGGTCTTAGGGAGAAGCAGTGGATTCTTCGGTTTCTGCCACTTGGGGCCGAGTCATGTCCCAAGACTGAAGCTTGCCCGCTTTGAATGTGCAAATGACAAAGGAGTCACCTGAATCGGTCCATTTGAAGATTTCGGGCTGGGCGTTTTCTTCAGACAAGCGCACACCCAAAGACTTGGTCATGGCAATGACGTGCATCAGGTTGACGCCTTTTTTGAGTTTGGCATTGAGCATGACAGCGCTACTGACATGCCCTACAGGCCTGTTAGAGGCCCGGCTTAAGACGGTCACCATGCGCGTGAAATGCAACAAAATCCACATGACAACGGCGCCAGTCGACACTGCCACGCCCGGCCATTTGTACTGGTGCCAGGCACCCGCGACAAAGGCTATCACCGCGATCGGGATCAGTATTCTTGAAAAGTTCATGGCGGGATCTTAAAGTCCCCGCACACAGTTCATGGCGTCTTCAATGCGGTCAACCGGATAAATGGTGAGGCCTTCAAAGTTTTTGTCGTTCTTTTTGGGCGCGTTGGCTTTGGGCACCACAGCCACGGTAAAGCCCAACTTGGCAGCTTCTTTGAGGCGCTCTTGACCGCGGGGTGCGGGCCGCACTTCGCCTGCCAAGCCGACCTCGCCAAAGGCAATGAAACCCTTGGGCAAAGGCTTGCCACGAAGTGATGAAGTGATTGCTAACATTACGGCTAAGTCAGCTGCAGGCTCACTGATTCGAACACCGCCCACGGCATTGACGAACACGTCTTGGTCCATGCAAGCCACCCCTGCGTGGCGGTGCAAGACCGCCAACAACATGGCCAAACGGTCTCTTTCTAGGCCCACAGACAACCTGCGCGGGCTGGGCCCGCCGCTGTCGACCAGCGCTTGAATTTCGACCAAAAGGGGCCGCGTGCCCTCCAAAGTGACCATGACGCAACTGCCCGCCACAGGCTCTTCGTGTTGTGACAAAAAGATGGCGCTGGGGTTGGAAACGCCCTTCAGGCCTTTTTCGGTCATGGCAAATACGCCAATCTCGTTGACGGCACCAAAGCGATTTTTGATGGCCCTTATCAAACGGAAACTGCTGTGCGTATCGCCTTCAAAGTACAAGACGGTGTCAACCATGTGCTCCAAAACACGCGGGCCCGCCAAGGCACCTTCTTTGGTGACGTGGCCCACCAAGACAATGGCGGTGCCGGTGGCTTTGGCTGCGCGCGTGAGGTGGGCAGCACACTCGCGAACTTGCGCCACCGAGCCTGGGGCCGAGGTGAGTTGGTCGGAGTACACCGTTTGAATGGAGTCAATGACTGCAATGTTGGGTCGCTCGGTTTGCAGGGTGGCCAGTATTTTTTCCAATTGAATTTCAGCCAAAACCTGAACTTGGCTGTTGTCTAGGCCAAGGCGTCTGGAACGCAGCGCCACTTGCGCGCCGCTTTCTTCACCGGTGACGTACAGCGTGTTCATGCCTTTGCGTTGCAAAGCATCAAGGGCTTGGAGCAGCAGGGTGGATTTGCCGATGCCGGGGTCGCCGCCAATTAAAACCACACCGCCTTCCACCACGCCGCCGCCTAAGGCACGGTCGAGTTCTTCCAAACCAGTGGCGGTGCGATCGATGTCGGTGGCTTCGATGTCGCCCAGTTTGGTGAGCTCGGAGGTTTTGGCCAAGGCTTGAAATTGGCTGGTGTATCTGTTTTTTGAGCTGCCGCTTGAATCGACGGTGCTTTCAATGAGCGTGTTCCAGGCACCGCAGGCGGGGCACTTGCCTAACCAGCGCGGGGTGGTACCGCCGCAATCGGTGCAAGTGAAAATGCTTTTATCTTTGGCCATGTCGCAAGCCTAACACTGAGCTGTTGCCAAATGAAAAACAAGCCACCTTAAGTCCAGCCTTGCAAGAGTTTGTCAGCGATGTCGGCGGCAGGCAAGGCTTGGCAATCGGATGCGTTTTGGCCAGACCACAAGGGCGAATAGTCGCTCTGCCCTTTGGCTTCTGCCGCAGCGCGCAAAGGCGCGACGGCTGCGGTGGCCAGTGGAAAGGCGGGGGCCTTTGGGTTGAGGGGGCCAAAGTCGCGCATGAATTTGTTCACAATGCCGCGTGCTGGCCTGCCACTGAACAGGTTGGTTAAAGCGGTGTGCTTTGCCGCGTCTGACATGAGGGCTTGGCGATGCAATGCGCTGGTGGTGGCTTCGTCGCTGGTTAAAAAAGCGGTGCCCACTTGAACTGCGTTGGCGCCCAAAGCCTTGGCGGCGCTGACGGCAGCTGCAGTGGAAATACCGCCCGCCGCAATCACGGGCAACTTCACTGCTTTGCAAATTTGAGGCAGCAGCGCCAGACAGCCCATTTGCGTGCTCAGATCGTCTGAAAGAAACATGCCGCGATGGCCACCCGCTTCGAGGCCTTGGGCAATGACGGCGTCGACGCCCTTTTGTTCTAGCCATTGCGCTTCTTGAACAGTGGTGGCAGAAGACCAAATTTGAATGCCCCATGACTTGAGCTGCTGCACCCATTCCGCTTTGGGAAGACCAAAGTGAAAGCTGACCACGGCGGGTTTGAATTGGCCCATCAGCTTCAAACTTTCTTCGCTGAACGGTGCGCGGCCAAGGCC
>CALAGS010000055.1 GCA_937891665.1 uncultured Burkholderiales bacterium
ACATGCGTTTTTATTAAACGTGTAATATTTCGTGTAATAACCCCAAAAGTTACATTATGTAACTTTCCAGCCAAAACAGTCAAATTTACGTTCAGTCAGATCATTTTACACATGAAAGTTAGACGCTAGGCTTGGGGCTCGAACCAGTTGGGGCAAAAGTTCGGATCTACGTTTGGGGCTCGAACTTAGCTCAACGTGTAGCCTGCCAAGTGAAAACCGTGGAATACCTTGTGCGATTGGTTTGCAGTTCGTAGGCTGCTCATCAATTAATGGGTAAGAGCAAGTAGTCCTTCTTCGCGCCGTATCGTCTTTGTCTTTTCCAAAGCAGCAAGTGTTCGATACAGAGCTTCATGCGTGACGCCAAGTTCACCAGCTAACGATTTCAGCCCCGTGTTGACTTGATATTTGCCATTCTTGCCCTCAGTGTTGATGAGGTGAAGAACGCGATCTTTCAGAGATTTCATACTGAGCCGTTCGCAGTGAAGCCGAAGTCTTTTGACTTCTGCGTTGAGCATGCTGATCCATCGACTCGCAAATTCTGGATCACGATCAAGTGCCGCTGCCAGTTCTTTGGCAGGGACTTTGATGACATTGGAATCTGTAATTGCCAATCCATCACAATGGTATTTCGCAACTTTCAGACTTGCCTCGCTTACAAACCCCAGCCTTGTTCTTTGTAAAACAACAGGTTCTCCTTGCAGTCCCGTACGTTCAAGGGTTACCTCGCCTGCAATAACGTAAAACATCCATTCAGGTTTTCCCCCAGTCAGGAACAAGCGCTCGTTCCTCTTGTAGAAAGCCCCAGTGCAAAGATCATGCATTTGCGAGGGCAGAAGAGTCTTTAACGAAGGAGGTAAAACTACGCTTTTCATATGACTACGATCATACACACAAAAGCTAAAGAGGCACATACTTCATCCATGCCGCAAGGAAATTGGTCCAAGCGGTACTAACAAGAAGGGGTATGGAAATGACAGAAGCAATGCAAATTGAGATTGAAAACCTCAAATGTGGTGGATGTGAAAAGTCCATCCTAAAAGGGTTGGCCACCATGGTCGAAATTTCCGATGTTGTGGTTGACCACGAGCACAAACTGGTGAGTTTCAGTGGAGACAAGTCTGTCCGAGACGCAGTCGTTAACAAACTGCGCTCAATGGGTTATCCGGAAAAAGGCGCCTTGTCTGGAATTGATGCAGGTTTGGCCACCGCTAAATCATTCGTCAGTTGCGCTATCGGCCGGGTGTCTTGATTCAAGTTTTCGATTCAAGTTTTTAATTCACGTATGGAGTTTTATATGAAAAAGTTTCTCGCTTCCGCTTTAGCCATCACCTTGATTGGTTCATCTATAGCTAGTTTTGCGCAAGACCATTCTTCCCATGGTTCAAACGGTCAACACAGCGGCATGGATTCATCAGAAATGCAAACGATGAAACAGGAAATGCAGAAAAAAATGAATGCAGCAAAAACGGACGAAGAGCGTCAGGCTTTGAGGACCGAGCAACAGAAATTGATGCAAGGTAAACAGGGCTCAATGATGGCAATGCATTCAAAAGATCATGGCATGGGCGGTATGACCGGCAATATGGCTGAGCGTCAGCAAATGCTGCAAAAGCACATGGGTTCAATGAATGGTCAGATGCCTATGGGCGAAATGTCTCATTAAAACCTAGCATCCCTCAACGTTCGTAGCGTTGGGGGGGCTTTGCCTAGGCATAGAAATCCTGATACTATTAGATACGTGAAAACCCTCAGATATTTGGTGATGTGTCTGCTTTCTCTTGCAATTCCATTGCAAGGAATGGCCGCGTCCACTCAAATTTTCTGTCATGGTTCTGGTGCGGTTTCTTCAGTCAGCAACAAAACTGCTGATCATTCACATCACCAAGTAGACGACCACCATCATGGCCAAACCAAGCCTTCGGATAATCAAGTATCCAAAGTAAAGGTCTCTAAAAGCGCAAATCACAAATGCAGCACTTGCGCACAATGCTGCTTTGGAACTGCTTTGTTGCCAGCTCCGATTAACTTGGTTTTAAGTCAAGAACCAAGCACCTTTGTTGCAACCAATATTGTTCTCATAGGGGCCATTTCTCCCCTAAATTTAGAACGACCTCCGCGCTCCTTCCTCGCCTGAACAATTTAGCAGCCTACCGGTTGCTCTAGTTGCAGTTCGTCCTTGTGATGCGTAGACATTACGAGACGTTTGATCCAAGATCAACGAGGAATTTATGTATATCAAATCTCTTAAGTCATATCAACTGGCTGTAGCAGTATTGTTTTCTTGCCTGCAATTGAGCAGTGCCTTTGCGCAGACTGCAATAAAACCTGAAGTCTCGAAAGTTGAAAAGCCTGTCGAATTGGTCTATCAGTCGTCTTTTCAAAATTACCAACGCTACTCTGCGTCTCCCATCCAATCTTGGAAGCAGTCGAATGACACCGTGAAAGATATTGGTGGCTGGCGGGCGTATGCAAAAGAAATCACGCAAGAACAAAACCCTAAGCCTTCTACCCCTCCCACTCATTCTCATGGAGCTCATCAATGAACTCTAGATTCAAAAAGTTCAAAACATTAATTTTGTTCATAGCGGTTCTTGGGGTATCAGGTTGTGCCAGTTATAACTTGAACCAAGGTTTAGACAGGGTGAACCGGGACGCTAGTAGCTTTACGCAGAGCGAGCTAAATCTTGCAAAGAACAAGGAAGATCGTGACAAGCGCCTTGCTGCAACGACTCAGCTTTTAGCTAAACCTGTGGGACAAAAAGAAGCTGTGCAGTTGTTACTTGCAAACAGTCCTGCATTCCAAGCCTTACTGGCTCAAAACTGGACTGAGGCGGCAAGTGCTGCTCAGTCGGGTCGTATCTCAAACCCTACGTTTGCATTTGAAAGTGCAGTGATGGGCACTGAGACCGAGTTGAATCGTTTCCTAACCTTTGGGTTGTTGGACCTCATTACATTACCTCAACGATCGGCGATTGCTAAGGACCGAGTTGAACAAGCTCAGATCCGAATGTCAGCGGAGGTTGTTGATCAAGTCACTCGAGTGCGTCAATCGTGGGTGCGAGCCGTTGCCGCTGCGCAGTCTTACAACTACGCAGATCAAGTTTTAGCTAGCGCAGAGGCGAGTGCTGAATTGGCTCGACGCATGGAGTCGGTTGGCAACTTCAACAAACTGACCCGCGCACGACATCAAGCCTTTTATGCAGACGCCGCCACGCAACTGGCAAATGCCAAGCAAGTGGCTTTACTCCGTAGGGAGGAGTTAATCAGACTACTGGGTCTAGATGAGGCCCAAGCAAAACAACTCGTTCTTCCAGAGAGGCTTCCAAGCCTTCCCAAGCAACCTATGACACCAGAGGACGTAGCTAAGCAAGTGAGTCAAGAACGACTCGACATTAAGCAAGCGAAAGCTGCGCTGAATGCTGCGGCCAAAGCGCAGGGCTTGAATAGGGTGACGAGTTTGACGGACATAGAACTGTCCGTGAGACGTGGCAGCGTATCGGACAGCAGTACATCCACAAACAGCTCTAGGCGTGGCTATGAGGTCGGCGTGAAATTACCCATCTTTGATTGGGGCGATATGCAGCGCGACATCATGAGCGCGCAAACCTTGGCTGCGGCTAATCAACTGGAAGCAACTGTTCGGTCAGCAGGTTCTTCTTTGCGTGAAAACTATGCAGCCTACCGAACTGCCTATGATCTTTCTAGGCACTTCAAAGAGGAGGTCATTCCACTTCGCAAAGTGATTTCAGAAGAAAACGTTCTTCGTTACAACGGCATGCTCATTGGCGTATTTGAGTTGCTTGCTGACTCGCGCGATCAGATTGGTGCAGTTATCTCCGCCATCGCAGCAGAGCAACAGTTCTGGTTAACAGATGCGGCGTTACAAGCCACACTGATTGGTCGACCCACTTCTGTCGGGGTAGCAGCGATTAGCAGCACTACAAACAATACGGCCGCTGGCCACTGATTGGGGATAGAAAATGAGTTCAAGACGAGATTTTTTTAAAACTGCTGGTATCGCAGGTGGAGCGATCGCAGCGGCTGCTGTGAGTCGTGTAGCCATGGCGGCTCTACCAGAGCCCGTCATCCAAACGAAGCCTGACACTATGCCGCCCTTGGTCCCAAATACTGGACGACCTTATAACGCAGTGGTCACACTTAACGGTTGGACACTTCCTTGGCGCATGAACCAAGGCGTGAAAGAATTCCATTTGGTGGCAGAGCCTGTGGTGCGCGAAATGGCGCCTGGCTTCAAAGCGCATTTGTGGGGTTACAACGGTCAAAGCCCCGGACCCACAATTGAAGTGGTTGAAGGAGACAGGGTCCGTGTCTTTGTGACCAATAAACTGCCCGAGCACACCAGCGTCCATTGGCACGGTCAACGCCTACCTAATGGTATGGACGGGGTGTCCGGACTGACTCAAAAATCTATTCAACCAGGCAAGACCTTTGTTTATGAATTTGTAGCGCGTCGACCCGGCACATTCATGTACCACCCGCATGCCGACGAGATGACTCAGATGGCTATGGGGATGATGGGTTTTTGGGTCACGCATCCCAAAGAAAAGAACCCTCTCATTGATGAGGTTCAGCGTGATTTTTGTTTTCTCCTGAACGCCTACGACATTGACCCGGGCAGCTACACGCCCAAAATCATGACCATGCTGGACTTCAATTTATGGTCGTGGAACAGCCGTATCTTTCCTGGCATTGACAGTTTGAACGTTCGCTTGAACGACAAGGTCCGCATTCGATTCGGCAACCTCACGATGACCAATCATCCGATCCATTTACATGGGCATGAGTTTCAGGTCACAGGTACGGATGGTGGCCCAACACCCAAAGGCGCGCGCTGGCCTGAAGTCACAACTGATGTAGCAGTCGGGCAAATGCGTCAAATTGAGTTTGTGGCCGATGAAGAAGGGGACTGGGCATTTCA
>CALAGS010000056.1 GCA_937891665.1 uncultured Burkholderiales bacterium
CAGGGCGATTGTGATCACCGAGTGTGGCCGCATCTGCATGGACCGCAAGAAGATCATGCTCAGCTCGGTGTTGGCTGGGCAGAGGGTGTGAGTGACGCAAGTGGAAGACCAGATCTGGCAAGTCAGCTTTATGGGCTACGATCTGGGGTACTTCGATATGGACAGTTGTCGCCTGGAGCCCGGTCCCAATCCGTTTGGGCCTAGGGTGTTAACGATGTGACCGGTACAATTTGTAAACGACGACTCCAATACGTATCCTGTTTATCAAGGGTTCTGTGGTCAAATCTTAGGTTGATGAGTCAGTTGAAAGTTGTTTAAAACAGCGCCTCAATCTATGCAGCTGTTGCAGGCCAAAAATAAATGCCAGGATGTGGCATTTCTTTTTGACCAACATCTTCATGACTCCAAACCAAAGCAATCACCTGCGCCATGCCTTCTGCAGCAATTTGGGGCATGCCTTGACGTTGCAAGTTTTGCAGTGCATTTTGTGCAGCAGGCGCTTCTGCGCCTAAATGCTGAAGCGCAATTTCAATGGCTTGCGATTGATTGTTTGTATCCAACAACCATTGCCAAGACTTGGACCAGGCGTTTTGAAAACCTTTGGCCAATTGCGGATGTGCATCAGCCCATTCGCGACGGGCAGCCACTACGGGACCTGGGTAACTTGGAAAAGCTTCTCGAGTTGTCGTTAAACGAATAAAGCCATCATTCACCAAAGCTTTGTCTAATGGCGGGTTGATGAAGCTGGCCATCAATTCACCACTTCGCAAGGCTTGAACGCGTTGCTGACTGTCCCCTACTTCCACCAGTTGGTAATCGTTGGATCGCCAACCAAGGGAAGAAAAGAGCTTCGCCAGCAATAAGGCATAACCACTGCGCGCACCATCAACGGCTATTCGATGGCCTTTCAGTTGTTCAATGGTTTGAATGTTAGGAGAAGCAACTAGCGCCACATCTGGTGCGTGCGATTGTGCAGCTAGCACACACAAGTTGGTGCCATACAAACCTGCACGAACAACGTGGTCTGGCAGCTGGAGTCCAACATCAAAGCGTCCCTCGCGCAATCCTAGCATTTGCGCAGTTGATGCGCCAGTGTGCGTGATATCACAATGCACATTCTGTGCTTCAAAAAAGCCTTGGCTTTTCGCAACAAACAAGGCCCAAGTAGGGAAGCCTCCTGAAATATAGGCCAGACGAAGGGATCCGCTTGATGAAGGACACATAGATTAATCCAATTTGGCGCCGCTGGCCTTCATGACTTCACCAAGTGTTGCAGCTTCATCTTGGATAAATTTGTCAAACGCAGTTGGCTTCATTTTGAATGGCAAGGCACCCAGTTTCTCAAAACGCTCACGCACATCGGGCAAATCCACAATTGCATTGATTTCATCGTTCATTTTGTCCAAGATTGCTTTAGGTGTTTGCGCTGCAGCCAACATGCCAATCCAAAAATTGAATTGCCCTTGTGGGTAGCCCTCTTCCGTCATGGTGGGAATATTGGGAAATGCAACAGTTCGCTTTTCGGAACTGACCGCTAATGGAACTACCTTACCTTCGCGAATCATGGTGACGCTAGAAATAAGCGGCGCAAACACGTAATCGACGTTATTACCTGCAATGTCAACCAACATTTGTGGCGTTCCTTTGTAAGGCACATGGTTGCCTTTGAGTTTTAAACCCACCACAAACTTCTCGACATTGACATGGGCTGCACTGCCTACGCCTGCACTAGCGTAATTCAAGCCATTAGGCGCTGCTCTTACTTTTTCAACCAACTCTTTGACCGTCTTGACGCCCAGGCCTGGTGCTGCCAACAAAGCACTGGGCAAGGTGCCCAATGGACTCACGCCCGCCAAGTCTTTCAATTGGTAATTGAGCTTGCTGTAAAGAACCGGATTGACCACGTGGCCTGTTGAAACAACGACAAAGGTATAACCGTCTGGCGTAGATTTAGCGACTGCAGAGGTACCAATCGTGCCGCCTGCACCCACGCGGTTTTCGACAACGACGGTTTGACCTAATCGAGGCCCTAATTTTTCACCAATGACGCGCGCCATTATGTCGGTGGCACTGCCAGCGGTGAATGGCACAACAAACGTAATTTGTTTGCTTGGCCAAGCTTGCGCATGAGCAGAAAAAGACACGCTCAGGGTTATCGCACCGAAAAGTGCTGAAACTTTAAAATTCAGGGCATTGTTTACTTTGTTCATGACTGTCTCCTAAAAAAGTTGGTTAAAAAAAGCTTTTAAATGTGTTCTTGGTAATTCTCCAGCATCACCAAATAGAGCAATGCATTGCGACCGGCTGATTCGCTGAATTCACGCTCTTCGTTGGGCAATATAAACACCGAATCACCCGCTTGCAACTCAACGGTGGTGTCGCCACCGCGAAACTTCACCTGACCCTCGATCACAATGTACAACTTGCCCGCTGGCGAGGCTTTAGCTTCCACATGGCCACCCGGTGCCATTGATAAGCGCGCAGACCACACTTGGTGAAGTGGCGTAACGTCTTGCCCCTGAATACGATGCATGGTCATATTGTGATGACCTGCGGCTTGATAGCCTTTAGCATCTGATGAGCGAGTAATGTGCATATTTATTCCCGAATAAATCAAGGTGTACTGATCTGCAAAAGTCCAATACCACCTTTTACAAAGACTTGTTGAAAAGCTTCTGCTGCTTGATCCAAGGTGTAAATTTTTGGCATGTCTTCTTGAGGTAACCGCAAACGACCACTGGCAATGTGCGGCACCAACTGAGCCAACATTTGGTTACTTGCTACCGTATCTTTCTTCAAGGTATCAACGCCATAGAAAGTCATTTCTTTTCTAAAGAATTTGAAAATATCAAATGGGCAATCACGCGCTAAGGTAGAGATTAAAATTTGCTTGCCCTTGTGAGCCAACACATCGAGTGATAGAGCCAAATAAGGACTCCCCACGGTGTTGTAAAACAATGGAAAGCCTTTTTGCTGCGTTTCAGCCATCAACTTGACAGCCAACTCAGGGTCTTCCAAATCGTACAACACATCACACACGTGGCTTGGTACTGCTGCGGTGTTCTTGCGTTTAATGCCAATTACACGAGCGCCATACACCTTGGCAATGGCCGCTGCTGCAAGGCCCACTTTACCCATGGCACCACCGATGAGAATGGTTTCACCCGGTTGCGGAAAACCGGCTTTGGCAAAACCATCTAAAGCAGTCAAATAAGGAACACCCATGCATGCGGCTTGATTGAGTGTTAAGGCCTCGGGCTTTTCTAACAAGGCGCGTTGCGGCAATACCAGGTAAGTCGCATGACTGCCATCGCGCGTAATACCGACATCACCACCTGAACCAAAGACCGTTTTACCAAGCCAGGCTTTGGGCCCTTGCTCAACAATGCCAACGTAGTCACGCCCAGGCGTTCTAGGAAACACCGCTTGCGGCATGTGGCCTAAGCTGGCCTTAACGTCAGATGGATTGACGGCAGCCATAATTACACGCACCACCGCCTCAGTGGGACCGCAGGTGGGCATTTGTTGTGTAAAGGTACTGACTTGTATAGCGTCAGGTGAAGCGCTGGGTTGAACCAGTTGTAATGCTTTCATAAATTTATCCGTTGTGTGATCGCAAGCCCCACAATTCGCGGGCTTGTTTGCTGGTGGCTAAAGAGCCACCCAAATGTTGAATGATTTCTTTGGCTCGTTGAACCAAGGCGGCATTGCTGGGAGCCAATACACCTTTGTCTAGGTAGATGGTGTCCTCTAAACCAATGCGCACATGCCCCCCTAGCAACCAAGCTTGCGCCACCACCGGAAAGGCCATGCGGCCAATTCCGAATGCCGTCCAATGCATTCCTGATGGAATTAAACTTTTGCCAAACATCAAAGCTTCAGGACTTGAAGGCAATGCATACCTAACCCCGGTGACTAGGGTGTAAATACTATTCTTTGGCAACACACCCTCGTTCAACAAATTTTGGGCCAGTACCAAATCGCCTGAATCAAAACATTCCAATTCAGGCAAGGTGCCCGCATCACGAATAATTTGTGCCATTTGCCGAACCGAATTGGGCGTATTGATCACCACCTGATCGCCCGAGTTCATCGTATTTAAGTCGAGTGAGCACACATCAGGCTTCAAAGCAGCCACATGCGCAACCCTCACTTCGGGTAAGCACAAGGTGCTTCCGGGGGCAGCTATCTGAGGATCTTTGGCAGAAGGAATAAAACGACCACCAGGGCCAGTTGTCAGGTTAATGATCAAGTCTCGATTTTGCGCACGAATGCGGCGCACCACATCGGCATACAAATCAAGAGACATGGACGGTTTTCCCGACTCCGGATCGCGCACGTGAATGTGAACGGCAGCTGCGCCGGAATCTGCAGCGCTTAAGCAAGCATCGGCAATTTGCTCTGGTGTGACTGGCAAATGCGGAGTCTGACTGGGCTGCGTTAAGTTACCAGTCACGGCACATGTAAGAATAGTGAATGGATTCATGATTTAACGCTTGTTTAAGAAACCAAATGTCGGCCGCCGTCCACTACCAAGGTAGTGCCCGTAGCAAATGCCAATGTAGTGGTTAAAGCGACGATGGCTTGTGCAACATCTTCTGATTCACCAACCCTGCGCAGAGGTGTGGACAAAGCTGCTTTCTGATTGAACTCAGGACCGCGACCCGGTACAAATGAAGTGTTGACAACACCAGGTGAAATACCAACAACACGCAACTCAGGCGACAAAGCTTTGGCCAAAGCCTTGGTCATTAAGTCAGTGCCGGCCTTGGCAGCCGCATAAGCTAAATTGCTTCCCATACCCGTGAAGGCCGCAATAGACGATACGTTGATGATGACGGGGTCTTGCGCTTTTTTCATGTGGGGTGCAAATGCGCGAATAGAAGCAAAGACACCTCGCCAGTTCACTTGAAAAATACTGTCAATTAATTCGTCACTCAACGCGTCCAAATCGTTCAAAGGTACGGGCTGAGTAAAGCCTGCACTGTTCACCAAAATATGAGTTGCACCCATCTCATTTTGAATTTGAGCTGCAACACTTTTAAGTGATGCAGAATCGGTCACGCTAGCCGTGTAGAACTTGTGGCCGGTCCCTGGCAACGAATCCAATATAGGCTGTGTACGTTTGGGATCGTCGCTACGGTGTACAAGAGCCACACGCGCACCAAGTGCTGCCAAATGGCGTGCCGTTGCGATACCGATGGCGCCTGCACCACCGATGATGACAGCGACTTTGCCGTCAAGCTGAGTAATAGGTTGAAATGTAGATTGGGTCATGACAATGGTGGATGTGGAATGCGAGTTTCACCGGGCTCAAGCATGATGTCGACTTGCAACTGCCATGCATTAACCTGAGTAGGGTCTGGTTCAAAATGACGCACCAAAGAACCTACCGCGCCAAACACCACATCGGAGTTGATGCAAGGATCTTGAGAATCAAATATTTGTGTGGCCAAGACGCGGTAGCCTTGTGCAATTGCAATGAAGTGCAAATGTGCAGGCCGCATCGCATGACGCTTTTGATGGTCAAGCAATCGACCTACAGGGCCATCGATAGGTATTGGATATCCCGCAGGCTTGACAGTTCGAAAGAAAAATTCTCCATGGTTGTCGGCCGTAAAACGACCCCGCAGATTCATGTCAACTTGATGATCGTCTTGGTTTTCATATAGTCCAGATGGTGATGCTTGCCAAACATCCACCAATGCTCCTGGAACAGATTTTTTATTCAAGTCCATCACACGAACACGAACCGTCATTAAATCGCCGGGTGTATCAGCCGTGCAGATTTTTGCACCGCTCGGTAGCTGTGGGTGATTGGCGCGCCAGAAGGGACCGATCAATCCAGGCTCTGTACCGCCATGCGCCATGATGCGTTTTGCATCTTGCAACTGCACCAAGGTTGAAAGTCCCAATACATCGGCCAACAAGATCGCTTCATTTTTCTTTGGGCCTGAGGCTAGGCCGATCTCATTTAAAAATTGCAAACCCAGCTCTAGCTCTTCGTAGTTGAGTTGTGTCTCTTGGGCGAAGGCATGCAAGTGTTGGATGAGTGAGTTCAAAATAGTTTTCAAACGTTCGGGCTGAGTCCTTTCGTTTTGTGCCAGAACCGCTACCAACAAAGATGCAGCATCCGCCGGACTGCCTAGATGAGGTGTAGATGACATAAATTAAACAACCAATGAAATGCGAACGTTCGCAATTTATCTGAATAAGTTCCCTAAATAAGTTGATAAAGAATAAATTATTTAGGTACAAACCCGAAGAAAGATGCCTAATGCGATCGTTTGCAGAAATTTACGCTTTTACAATGGGTCATGGCATTCAATTTGGAGAATTACTCACTGGTCAGTCAAACGAGGTTCGCATGAGCGCAACCCTTCGAGACGTGGCTCAGATGGCCGGTGTACACACGGCGACGGCTGCGCGGGCATTGTCAGAGTCAACGCAACACAAAGTAGCTCTCAACACCCGAGCAAAGGTTGAGCACGCGGCTTCAAAACTGGGCTATTTGGCTCACGCGGCGGCCGCCACGCTTCGCACTGGCCGCAGCGGATTTGTTGGCATGCTGGTGCCAGACTTGGCCAATCCACTATTTGCCCCGATGCTTAAAAGCGCGGAGGAACGCCTGCGAACCAAGGGTTGGACCATCTTAATTGCGCAAGTTGAACCCAAGGAATCAGATCGTTTGACCGCCCTGCGAACCCTCATCAGCAAGCGAGTGGATGGTTTGATTTTGGCAACTTCACAGAGCAACGACCCCATACTCACATTGGCGGCACAACTAACCATACCCACGGTTCTGATTAACCGTGGTTTGGGCGATCGACGTTTTCCATGCGTGGTCAACGATGACCTAGAAAGCATGCGACTGAGCATTACCCATTTAAAAGATCTCGGCCATCAACATGTGTTACACCTCTCAGGCCCACTCAATTCAAGTACAGGCTTGGCGCGCTTAGAGGGCTTTAAACGATGGGCTGGCAGCAAACAAGCTGTAGCAGAAACTCACTATTTCACCCGAGCCGCTGGCTATGAAGCCATGCGAAAACACCTTTTAAAAAGTCCAAACGGTTGTCCACAAACGGCCGTGGTGTGCGGCAATGATTTAATTGCCTTAGGCGCCATTGAGGCCATCCGAGAATTGGGGGGACAAGTGCCCTCCGACTTTTCAGTGCTCGGACACAACGACATGCCCTTCATGGACTTGGTCTTCCCGGCACTGACTACCGTGCATGTTCACACCGATTCGATGGGGCAAGAAGCTGCTGATGTCTTGATACAACGAATGAGCGATCCTCAAGGCGCAGTTCCAGCAACTCGCCTGCTACACCCAGATCTAGTGTTGAGAAATTCAACCGCTCCCCCCCGCTCGGAGCGAATGTTCAAACCAAGAACTTAAAGTATTTGAATTCAAAATTTGATGGAGAATTCAATGAGAGGACTTTGTTTCATCACTTTGGTGCGGCTAGTAAGGAGCAGGTCACAGGTGCTTCACCATGACGTGCATAAGAAGCTTTGACAGGTGAGGTGAAGTACTTGATGCAAATGACATTTGCACCGGGGTCTTGAGGTTTGAGAATTTGGTCGCGAAACAAAGTTCCCAAATCTAACCATTTATAAGGCGTCCCCTTGAGCCTTGAATAATAGAGGTTGTAGCCGTCTACATAAATGATAGTTGGTGACAAGTTGTACGCCTAGAAAGTAAAAAGGCCATCTTTCGATGGCCTTTTCGCCCTAAGCCCGAGCCAACTAAATGACACTGCGAAGGGATTGTGATTGCATTCTAGTGCGTTTGTTTGAAGTCTTGACGACTACATCTACTTTTGTAACTAAATGCAAGGTACTTACAAAGCGACCAGTACAAACTGTAAACGATGTCTCCAGTATGTACCCTTTTAAAGTGGTGGGCCCACCAGGACTTGAACCTGGGACCAAAGGATTATGAG
>CALAGS010000057.1 GCA_937891665.1 uncultured Burkholderiales bacterium
AAAACCGCCAAGGACATCATTGAAGACACCGTGGCGGAGTTTTTTCATATCAGTGTCCGCATGGGGGCTATGGCACAGCGTCAAAGCTTTTCTTGAAACAAACAATGTCACCGGTCATCGAGGGCCAGTGATTTAGCGTTCTAGAGGCAAACCTTTTAGCCAGTTGTCGCCTCTTCGGTAAAGGTCTTGAACACCTTCGCCTTTGAGCATGGGCATGTCCATTTTCACGGTATAGCCAATACGCGTTTGAATGTAGGCCAAGTGTCTGTAGCCTTCTGGAAAATGAGACAAAGCCTCGGCGTCTAATTTGAGCACGGCTGAGGGATCAACCGGGTCAATTCGATCTTTTTCGTAAATGGGTTGTCGGTGAACCAAGCCCCATTGACCATTGCGCTCTTCAATGAAGTCATAAAAACGACCCGTGCAAACGACGTCGCACAACACGCCTTCCACCAGACCGCGTTGAGAGATGGTCATTTTTGTTTGTGAAATAGCGCGCGTACCTTGGACCTCAATGGAGGAGCCGCCCAAAAAGTGCAGGATGCTGACGCCCTTGTTCCAGCCCTCAATGGTCACCTTGATGAACTCCTCGAAGGGTCCTTGAAACCAAGTGGCCATCATGACGCCATCGTGATGCCAGACGGTGCGAAATTTGTCCCAAAGTCCTGCATCGCGCCATACCACCCAGTTTTCAACCAACTGACGAATTCGCAACTGCTGTGTCATTTCATGTGTCATTTTTTAAGGCCTTGTCTTTATTCAAGTTCAATCTTTTTATCTTGAATGACTTTTTTCAAGTTGCGGATGTCTCGCTCTACACGTTGTTTAAATTCATTTGAAGAACTGGCATTGGGTGACCCGCCAAAAGAAATGAGGCGTTGTCTCACATCCTCTTGATTTAGAACCGCACGCAATTCTTTGTTCAAGCGCTCGACCAATTCGGGTGGTGTGCTGGCAGGTGCGGCAATGCCAAGCCATGATTCAAACACGACCCCAGGGTATTGTTCGGCAATGGCTGGAACACCTTGCACAGGACTGCCGCCAGGTGCGGACGTTACGGCGATGGCCCTGACACGCTGATCTTTCAAGAGAGAGGCCGTCAATGTCATGGTGTCAACCATCACATCTAGGCGCCCAGCCAACAATTCAGTCAGAGGTCCCGTGCCACCTTTGAAAGGAATGTGTGTCACTTGTACGTTGGCATCGCCAAAAGCCCATTCTGCAGCCAAGTGCATGGCGGTGCCAATGCCGACAGACGAATAGGTGTACTTGTTGGGTTCTGCTTTGGCTTTTTGGATCAAGTCAGCATAAGACCTGATGGGTGAGTTGGGGGCAACCGTGAAGGCCAGTGGGTAAGTTGTGATGGTGCTGACCCATGCCAAATCCTTGATGGGATCGAAGGGCAGTGACTTTTTCATGGCAGCACCACTGGCGTGGCCACTGGGGACTAAAAGCAGTGTGTATCCATCGCCAGGAGCGCGGACCAACATTTCTGTGGCAATGTTACCGCCTGCGCCTGGTTTGTTGTCGACCACCACATTTTGTCCGAGTCGATCGCTGAGTGATTTGGCAACAAGTCTGGCCACCATATCTGACCCGCCACCTGCTGGAAATCCCAGCAAAATGCGAATGGGTTTTTGGGGCCAGTTGTCTTGTGCGTTTACCGTTGGTAGAAGACCGAGGGTCAAGCTTGCTGCAAGCAAGAGTTTGAAGAGGCTCATGATGCCACGTCCTCCTTGATGGTGTTGCGCAAGATGCCAACTGCATCAACTTCAATTTCAACCACATCACCGGGTTTCATGAAAACTTGCGGTGTACGTTTGTTCCCCACGCCGCCGGGTGTGCCGCTCACAATGACATCGCCGGGTTCAAGTGGAATGAAGGTCGAGATATAGGCAATTTGACGTGGAATGCTATGAATCATCATGTCGGTGGTGGCGCGCTGCAACTCAACGCCATTCAAGCGTGTGCTCAGTGTCAAAGTTTGGCCGGGTTTGATTTCATCGGCAGTGACCATCCATGGGCCAAAGCCGCCAGTGCGCCAGAAATTTTTGCCAGCAGTCCATTGGGTGGTGAAATTTTGCCAATCGCGCACAGAGCCATCGTTGTAGCATGAGTAGCCTGCAATGTGTTTCCAAGCATCGGCTTCCGAAATGCGGCGGCCACCTTCGCCAATGATGATGGCAATTTCACCTTCGTAGTCGAGGCGATGCGACTCTGGGGGGCGCATGATGTCTTGGCCATGTCCCACTTGCGAAGAATTGACGCGTGAAAAAATGGCTGGCTTTTCTGTGAGGTCACGGCCTGTTTCCTTCACGTGATCGTGATAGTTTAGACCTACACACATGATTTTTTCTGGGTTGGGAATCACCGGTAAAAGCGACAGGTCATCAAATAACAAATCGGGTGTGTGTTTGCCTAGTGCTTCCGCTGCTTGCGCAAACATTTTTTTCGCAATCAGAGTTTTTAGATCGGGTGCTTCTGTACCCAAGATAGGTGTGAGGTTTAAAACTCTATTTCCATGAACTGCGCCATAGCAAGCGGTGTTGTTGAGCAAGAAGCTAATGAGTCTCATGGTGTGTCTTTCAAGTTAAAAAGGGGAGTAGCCCATTTGACGAGCCATGTCGGCTTGCCATGTTGAGCGCAATTGAAATTTGGGGCGAGAGCGGGCAATTTTTTCTGCTTGCGCAAGGATGGCCTCATCATCATCGTTCAGGTCGATATCTTCTCGAAGCGGTTGTTCGCAATACCAGGGCGTATCGACAAAGGCTTCAATTCGATTTCCTTCAGGGTCGCGGAAATAAATTGAAATGGCGTTGCCATGGGTCACGCTCAGCATTTCGGTGGTACCAGTGTCTTGGTCGGCAAGAGCTTTGACAGCCCTCAAAACATCCAAGCCTTGCACTCGAAATGAAATTTGGTTGATGGCATTGAAGTTCATGCCTAATGGCTTTCCGCCTGCCAAAATAATTTGATGGTGCTCACTGGGATCGCGACTTAAAAAAATCAAGGGAACTGTGCCCAGCAAGCCACGGTCTGTGATGGTGAAGCCTAGAACCTTTTGGTAGTACAGGGCCATACGCTCCGAATCGCGCACAAAAAAGCCCATGTGACTAAAGGTCAGGGCCGCTTGCGCTTGAAGCAGAGGATGCTTGGCTGGCGTCACTTAAAAAGAACCCCTTTTGGCCAATGCGCTGATCGGTTTGCGTGCATTGGGGGCTTCACGTTCGCGCAACGCATCGGGCAGCGTGGCGGCATCGCCGCGTTTGCCAACCGTGGCCAACATTTGCAAGGTGTGGTCTGCAGGCAGGCCTAAGACTTGAGCGCCGGCCACTTTGTCAAAGCCGCCAATGCCGTGCAATGAAAAACCAATCAGGTGTGCTTGCATGGCCATGTAGGCCCATGCGGCTCCCGTGTCAAAAGCGTGCATGCCATTGGGAATCAAGTCTGGTGAACCTGCTTTGGCCGCCAATTGGTAAGAAGCGATGGCCACCAATGCGCCAGCCTTGCCGGCCCATGCTTGGTTGTTGGGGTTGAGTGTGGCAAACAGAGCATCCCATTGTGGGTCATTGCGAAGCACGACCGCAAATCGCCAAGGTTGTGCGTTGTTGGAGGAAGGAGCCCACCGAGCGGCCTCTAGCATGCTCATGACATCGGCTTCGGAAACCACTTCGCCCGTGTAGGCGCGAGGTGACCAGCGGTCTGTAAATTGCGAATCGACGGGAAAGTCTGCCTTGCGGGTGTTGGTCACGGGTGAGGGGTGGCTCATGAAACAATTTCCTACTGAAGATAAAAGCGATATTGTGCTTGTTTTGCTGTGAGCTGAAGTGGGGACGTCTTAAGCTTTTCGGGCCAGTTGGGGCATGAGGCGCAAGGCGTTGCCCCTGTCAATGGCCACGCGTTCTGCCTGAGTGAACTGTCTTTCAGCCAATCCAGTTCGAGTTTCTGCGCCTGGTCGGTAAGGATAATCAGACCCGTACATGATTTGGGATGTAGGAATCAATTGCCGCAAGGCTTGCATGGCGCCTTCATGATGGCCTTGCGCTGTGTCGTAATAAAACTTTTGAACTTCTTTCAAAACACCATTGGGCAGGACTTCCTTGGCTTTCTCTTTCATGTCCACCACCTGGCGGGTGAAGCGACTCCATAGGAAAGGCATGGTGCCGCCGCTGTGTGACCAAAT
The DNA here is from genome assembly GCA_937891665.1 of uncultured Burkholderiales bacterium. Classification (GTDB taxonomy): domain Bacteria; phylum Pseudomonadota; class Gammaproteobacteria; order Burkholderiales; family Burkholderiaceae_C; genus Limnohabitans_A. The sequence goes on from CALAGS010000057.1 coordinate 4,184, forward strand.
CCAACGAATGTCTGGAAACTTGTTGGCTGCGCCCGAGAACAACATGCTGGCGATGGTTCTGGTGGTGTCGGTTGCGTACTCAAGAGAGGAGTTGGGCAGACCAGGTATGAGGTTGCGACAGCAATCGGGTTGCAGGGGGTGGACGTAAATCACAGCCTTGCGCCTGTTGAGTTCTTCCCAGATGGGCCAAAAATGTTTGTCGCCTAAGTACAGGTCCCCATAGCTGGTCATCAGGCCAATGCCATCGGCTTTGAGTGTGTCATAGGCATAGGTAATTTCTCGCAAGCTACCTTCAACGTCCATGAGTGGCAGCGTAGCAAAGGAGCCAAACCGACCTGGAAAGTCGCGCGACATTTGGGCAGCGTATTCATTGGCTTCGCGTGCCATGCGCCTGTCGGCAGTCACATTTTTAAAAAATGCGCCTGGTTGAATCAAGGCCACCACTGAGGTGGCGATGTCATTTTTATCCATGTCATCAATGGACATTTGGGGTGTCCAGCGAGGTGAGCCTATCCCCATGCGCTTCATGTCTGCTGCATAAGAAGGTGGCACCATGTGATGGTGAATATCGATGCGCGGTGACTTGGCAGGTGTGGCGGTCCCAAAGACGCCTTCAATGGATTGACACCCTGCCAAAGTAGCACCTAGACCCGTTGCGGTGCCTGTCGCTAGCAAAGAAGAGAGGAAACCGCGACGTGTCGCGCCAGAGGATGGCTTTGATTGTGCAGTGCCATCGGGACTGCACAAGCAAGACATCTTGTTTGTCGAATCAAGTGAATTCAGAGGTGTGTTCATGGTTTGCTCCTTAACCATTGTTGGGTTTCTAGTTTTAGTTTTGCGCTTGCTTCGGATCTGGCGGTAGGCAGTGCAGGATTGACATTGCCACCGTTGAAAGATTGGAGATAAGCCAAGTGGCGATAGCCTTCCGGGAAGCGCAAGAGGCGCTCACTTGAAAGTTGAACGGTATCGCCCACGTGAACGGGTGTGAGGGTGTCTTTGTCGTAAATGACATTTCGCTTGGCAATTCGCCATTGGCCATTTCGCTTTTCAACCCGATCGTAAAAAACACCCAGGCAATTGACGTCAACAGGCACGTCATCTAATTTACCGCGCACCAATATAGACATGCGAGTTTGCGCAATGGCTTTTGTGCCAAGCACTTCAACCACAGTGCCGCCTTGAAAGTGTTGCGAACTTGAACCTTTGCGCCAAGAGTCTTGGACGGCGACAATGAACTCTTCAAAAGTGCCATGAAACCAAGTGGCCGTCATGGTGCCATCAGCGTGGACGGTCTCTCGGAGTTTGTCCCAATCGCCAGTGTCGCGGAACAGCGCCCAGCTTTGAACCAGTTCTGCAATTTCGAGTCGCTCTAACAGAGCTACTGACATGGTGATTTTTTTCTGGCGTGAATTACTCTTGCACAATGCCAGCGTTTTTCAAAAGTCGAGGCCATTTGGCCGCCTCAGACTTCAGCATGCTTTCAGTTTCTGCGTTGTTCATTTGAACGATGCGGCCACTGCCTTGTTGGAGTTTTTTGCGGACATCGGCCGATTGCATGGCTTTGTCGATTTCAGCTCTGAGTTTTTCAACAACGGCGGGCGGTGTTTTAGCCGGTGCAAACAAGCCAAACCAAGTTTCCATTTCCAAATCCATGGTGCCGGTTTCCATGAGCGTTGGAATTTGCGGGCCATCGGGCGCGCGTTGGCGACTGGAGACGGCAAATGCTTTGAGTTGGTTACTTTCTAAATAAGTTCGGGTGGTGGTGGTGTTGTCAAAAAACAAGTCAACGCGTCCGCCTAGCAAGTCCATATAAACCGGTTGTGCTCCTTTGTAGGGAACCAATTGAACATCGACGTTGCCCATGCCTTTGATGAGCGAGCCCAAAATAAATTGGCCTGTGCCAGGACCACTGGTGCCAAAGTTCAGTTTGCCAGGATTGGCTTTGGCATAACTCAGCATGTCTTTCATGGTGTTGAAAGGCAAATCTTTACGGCCGACCAAGGTATAGGAGTGCGAAACCACAATTCGCAAAGGGATGAAGTCTGTCAGAGGGTCATAGCCCGGATTTTTATAAAGCCCAGCGTTCAATGCCATGTTGGACAGGCCGCCCACGATGAGGTGATAGCCATCGGCTGGGGCTTTGGCAATGGCCAATGTACCGGCCAATGTGCCACCGCCAGAACGATTTTCAACCACAAATTGTTGGCCCATCTGCTCGGACAACTTGCTGCCTAAGACTCGCGCAACCAAGTCAAAGCCACCACCTGCGGCTGAGGGTGCAACGATTCGAATGGGCTTGGTGGGGTAGTCTGAGCTGGCTTGTTGGGCCAATGCAGATGAAGTTGAGGCTGCAAAAACAGTCAGTGCAAGGAGGGTTTTTTTGAACATGATCGTTGAGGTATTGAAAAAAAGTTGTATTGATTGGCTAATTAACTGCGCATGATGGCCTTGCCCCAGAGGTTCAAGGTGCGCTCTTCATGCTTCCATTGGCCCACGGGGCGACTGTCTGGGCAAATCTCTATTTCAGAGGAGATTTCAGCTAAATTGCCATCGGGATCTCGCACCATGAAAAACACATCATTGCCGGGTCCGTGACGCCCCACGCCCCAGACAATCTCTACCCTCAATTTGCCCATGTGATCGGCCCAATCTTTCAGTTCGTCCCAACTGGGCGTTTCAAACGACTGATGATCAAAGCAGCTAACTGGCGCGCCAAAAAGGGCCAGGGTGTGATGCATTTCATTGCCTCGAACAAAGCATGCTTTGAGCTGCCCTGTCTCGTCTTGAACTACATCAGAGAGAGTGAAGCCAAGATCCTCTGTGTAAAAGCGCTTCATATTTTCCACTTGCTGTGTGCGAAGTGCGAAATGCTGCGATTCAGCAGAAGGTAACAACTCGGATTTGATTTCAAAATGGGCTAGAGAACCATGCGCTCCAAGTTCAGATCCGAACACAAAGACCATGCAGTTTTGATCTGGGTCCATGAAGCCAAGCGCTGAATTGGGCAGTTCAGGGTAAGCCTTCATACTGAGCTTGGGCAATGTACTTGTTTGTGCGACGAAGTCTGCCCAATCGTCGGAATTTTGGATTTCAAAAAGGGCGTAATGAAGTTTGCCTGCTTGCCCCTCTGAGATGAGAATTTCTCTGCCTTCTTGTTGGCAAAACCAAGTGCCTTTTGCTTCATGACAGGTCATTGCAAAGGCTTGTGCGTAAAAGTTTGCCAATGCTGAAGCCTGAGGCGACTGGATGTGCAGCCGTTTCAAATGACATTTCGGGTTCATAGGGAGCTGGTTTTTTTGGGTACTACCAGACTACTATCACTTGCTGAAAGCCTTGACTCTAGAGTAATAACCCCTAGGTGTTTAAAATTCTGCTGTCTGTGGGAGTTTCAGTCACTACCTCTGGAAAACCATTCACACCCCTGTGCCCCTCCATTGATCAGCGCGCAGGTGTAGTATTTTAAATGATAGAAAAATTGCGAGGTGTGATCGGCCGCAGCTTCAAAGGAAAAGAGATGTATTTAAAAAATGAATGGTACGTTGCCTGTCAGGCTGACGAAATCACAGACAAGCCTTTGGGCCGGAAAATTTGCAATGAGTCCATG
>CALAGS010000058.1 GCA_937891665.1 uncultured Burkholderiales bacterium
CCTGTCGTGTGATTCAAAATGGTTTGCTGACCTTGCTTCAAGCTTAAAAACTTGTCATTTTTGGAGAGCTCGACATTGCCTGATTTGGCCGTTGTAATTGTTTCAATGTCGTCATCGATTTTTGAAATGAAAACACTGGTTGCAACATCATTGTCATTCTTCTTTTTTTCTATGAAAAAGACCATTTGATTTGAAGCTGACTCTTGAAATTGGCCAGGTGCTACACGCTCGATGTCGCTGCGCTTTTCAAATCTGTCTTTCAAATATTGCGTTTGTGTATTGCTCCACGGCCACGCAAAAACAGCCAACAAAGCAATGATCAAAGTAACAGGCCAGCAAAACTGCCAGAGTGGCTTTAAAAATTTAGACACACTTAAGCCGCTTGAAAACCAAATGATCATTTCACTGTCTAGGTACATTCTTGAGAAGGTATAAACAATGGCGACGAACATGCTCAATGTGAGAATTGGGCCTGCATTGCCAATGCCATTCAAGGCAATCAAAAGTATCACTTCTGAAGGATCTGCTTTACCTTTAGACGCCTGCCCCAAAATGCGAATGAGCATGATGGTCATCACAATGGTAAACAAGATGACCGTCGAGCCGCCAAAGTTCCTAAGAAGTTCTTTGTGTATGCTTTTTTGAAAAATAGTCATTTAAATCTAAGGCTGACATGGCCATCGGTTGATTCAGGCGGGTTGCCAATTGACAAGCCATTTTGCCATATCTGTCAATCCGTCCTTCATAGAGGTATGCGGCCATTCGCCAATCAACTTCACAAGTTTGTGGTCGCTGGCGCATGTCAGGGGAACATCAGACACTTGCATGGGTGCTAATTCGATCACAGGTTCAATCCCGAGACACTCTGACAGTATTTTGACGAAATCTGTCACTTGAATGGGGTTTGAGTGCCCCACATTCACAACGTCAACGCCTCGGCGACTGACGCCTAATTCAATGAGACGGGTGATAGCGAAAATAGTATCGCCTACAAAAGTAAAGTCTCTTTTTAGCAAGCCATCTCCAAAAAGTTGGATGGTTTGTTTTTTGCGCATTTTTTGTGCAAATAGAAGCGGAGCCATATCCAGCCTTCCCCACGGACCATAAACTGTGAAAAACCGAAGGCCTAGAGAGGGTGTTTTGTACTGAGCAAAGTAGGCTTGCGCCATCACTTCATTGGCAATTTTGGTGGCTGCGTAAAAAGATTCAGGCGTGTCGCAACGGTCTGTTTCTTTAAAAGGCGCATCTGTTCTAGAGCCGTAAACACTGGAAGAACTGGCATACAAAAATTCTTGAACTTCATACTGCTTGCATGCATCTAAAACATTTGCAAAGCCGTTTAAGTTGGACTTTACAAAGTCCATTGGCGATTTAACAGAATGCCGAACCCCAGCTTGTGCTGCTAAATGGACCACCACATCCGGTTGAAATGATTCGAACATAGTCATGACTGCGCCATGGTCCGATAGATCTATTGACTGGTATTGAATCTGATTTTTCTGAAGAAAGTGAGCAATGCGGTCGTAGCGCAGTCTTTGAAGTATCAGGTGGTTTGAGTCGCCCACATCGAAAAATTGATTTCTAAAGTTGTAGATATCACACCCTAAGATCTCATAACCCAACGCATTCAGATGCTCGGCCAGCCGAGATCCTATAAAACCTGCAACACCAGTGATTAAAACTTTGCGTTTCATGTCACAAATTTAAAAAAAATTCATGACACTGTCATGAAACTTGGTTGAAATAAAAATGTCGCAAACCAAATCAAAGGTTTGCTGCTCTATTTATGAATAACCAATCTGTCCAGCAGCTTTCGTCTTACAAAGTGGTACTTTTTTCTACCGTTTTGTTGCTTGTCTGTGTCAGCTTGAGTTTTGTGCTGATGAAGTCGGGCTTGAATCAAGCTTGGATGTTGAACATTCATGCCACGCCTGTTTTACCCACATGGTTTTGGGCCTTGATCAATCTGGGCGGAGATGCGTGGGTTATTTTGCTAATCCTTTTGTTAATCGAGCGTTTTCCAGGTGAGATCACTTCCTGGGTGCTTAAAACATGGCTTATTGGTGCAGTGGTCTCGCAAGTGATCAAAAATACATTGCCCATACCAAGACCCGCGAGCGTATTGGGTGTCGAGAACTTAAGCATCATTGATCACCCGCCCTTGCTGAGCGGATCAATGCCATCGGGCCATGCATTGGCTGCCATTTCATGTGCGTTGATTGTCTGCACTGTTCTCAAAATAAGGGGCGTCAAGAATGGGTATTTGTCGCTCATTGCTATAGGGGCGGGCATTGCCTCATGGGCAAGAGTAGCCGTGGGCGCACATTGGCCTTCTGATGTGATTGCTGGGGCAGGCTTGGCTTTTTCTGTAGTGGCCCTCGCATATCTATGGGAGAGGCACTCTTCTTGGAACGCCTGGTTTCAAACAACCCGGGGTGGTGTGTCTCTCATAGCATTGCACATCCTAATTTCACTGCACATGGCGACACCTCAATCGGATTTCTTTTTTGTGCAATTCGTCCAATTTAATTTGGCTTTTATCTCGCTGTTACGAGCTATGTTTTTGGTTAAAAAATATTTTTGGCTCCGATCGCAATGAGTGGAATTCTTAAAATATGAAGTACATCATTTCTGAGAAAAAATTTGAACCCCATGTTCGAATTCGAAAATGGTTCTATCGCCTTATTTTTTGGATGCTTGCCCTGCTGTTACTACTGGCGTTGGTTCGACATTCCGACTGGAATTTGACATTTTCACGCTTGATGGAAATACCCAAAACGGTTCTGGTTATTTGCACTTTGGGTTGGTTAAGCAGTTTTTTGTTTAGAGCGTTTCGTTTCCAGTCCGAATGGCATTCGCATGGAAAGATCAGTTTGTGGAATTCGTTGAGCCTAACTTTTCTGCACAATGCCGCAGTGGTGCTAGTCCCGTTTCGAGTAGGTGAGTTAGGTTATCCAGTATTGGTGCAAAAATTACTGAATGTATCTCTGCAGCAATGTATCCGAAGCTTGTTGTGGTTGAGATTCCAAGATGGCATCGTATTGGTTTCACTGGCTTTTTTGTTGTTGCCCTATTTCAGCGCGGAGTTGCGAATTGCAGGTTTTATAGTTTTCATCAGCTTATGTTTTTTGTCTAAAAAATGGTGGCTGCATCTACTTCGGTCGCGTCATTTTCTGATTCGACAAGTACGGGCATTTTTGCATCAGAGATCCAGTGCGTGGGGGTGGTTTTGGTCTGCAGCCAACTGGATTGTCAAGATACTTGTTGTTTCTCTCATGCTTTCTACGCTGACAGGTTTAGACAGTTTTCAAACCTTGCGCGGCGCTCTGGCCGGTGAGCTCTCTGCGTTGTTGCCATTGACAGGTCCCGCGGGGCTCGGTACTTACGAAGCAGGCGTTTGGACTGGCTTAGGACTTACTTGGCAAGAGATGAAGGGCTTGATGGGAAGCGTTTTGTTAGCCCATCTGTTCTTTCTGTGTATTTCTCTTTTAGGTGCGGTTGTGGCTTTGTCCTTCAATGCATTGCGGCTTGAAAATTTAAAATCAAAGCAGAACGGTGTCCATGTCTGATTCAGCCCTATTGTCCTTCAAGGCAGATACTCCTGTGCATTTTCATCAACTTTCAGTTGTTGTGCCCATGTACAACGAAGAAGAGTTGGCCAGTGATTTGATAGAAGCGGTTCAGAGCGCCTTATTGAGCTATCCATTTCCATGGGAATTGATCGTGGTAGATGACGGTAGCAGTGACGCTACGTGGGATCAATTGAAGTTAGCAGCCAAAGCTGCAGGGCCACATGTTCGCTTGATTCGTTTGCTTCGTAACTTTAAGCAGACTGCCGCGATGCAGGCAGGCATCGATGCCGCACGAGGTGATGTGATTGTGACCATGGACGGTGACTTGCAAAATGACCCGCGCGATATTCCAAAATTGGTCCAGCATTTGCTTTCCAATGACCTCGACATGGTGGCGGGATGGCGACAAAACAGACAAGATGGTTTGTGGCTTCGAAAGATACCTTCAAAATTAGCCAATCGTTTGATTCGCAATGTCAGTGGCCTTAATTTTCAAGACCTTGGTTGTAGCTTGAAAGCCTTTAGAGCTTCTGTGCTCCGCAAGGTTCGCCTGTATGGTGAGATGCACCGATTTATTCCGGCTTGGTTAGCCACCGTGACATCGCCTATGAGAATGGCGGAGATACCTGTGTCGCATTTTCCTCGGATGAAAGGTCAATCTAAATATGGTCTTTCGCGCACATTCAGAGTCTTGCTCGACCTTTTGTCCATCCACTATTTCTTACGTTTTGGTTCACGGCCAGGTCATTTCTTTGGTGGACTTGGCAGCATCGTCACAGGCATAGGCCTTTTGATTTTGACTTACCTTGGTATTTTGAAGTTCATGGGCGAATCGATTGGCAATCGACCCTTGATGTTTCTCGGATTCTTTGCTGTTGTCAGTGGCGTGCAACTTTTGACAACGGGTGTCATTGCAGAGATATTAATGCGCACTTATTACGATGCCGGAAAATTCAATTCTTATCACACGCTGAACGACGTCAGTACACCTCCCAATGAGGCTTGGCATGTCATCAAGTGATCAAGCAAATTCATTGGCGCTGAAGTGGGTGTTGGGGGCTCTGGCCTTGCTTGGCTTATTTTTGCTCGGGTTAGATCAAGCTCTGTTATTTGATGTGGATGAAGGTGCATTCACGGAAGCCACGCGTGAGATGCTGGTGTCTGGTGATTGGAGTCACACCACCCTGAACGGACTGGACCGCTTTGATAAACCTATTGGTGTTTATTGGTTACAAGCGATCAGTGCGTCTATTTTTGGTTTAAACGAGTTTGCCTTTAGATTGCCCTCAGCATTATCAGGTTGGTTAGCAAGTCTTGCGTTGGCCCGTTTTGCACATCAGCATTGGGGTCCTCGTGCTGGCTTGTTTGCTGCCGTCATTTCGGCTACAAGCTTGGGTCCTTGGGCGATGGCAAGAACCGCTACAGCAGATGCCTTATTGGGTCTTTTTTTCGTCTTGATTTTTATAGATCTCTGGCGAGTCATCAGTTCTAACGGTGTTGCGTCCCGCAGAAAGCTAGCCCTCTGGGTTGCATTAGGGCTTTTGGTGAAAGGACCTGTGGCCATTGTTGTGCCATTGGGCACATTGGCCATTTACGGTTTGCTCATGCCTCAAGCGCGCGCGCCTCTTAAGGAGCTGTTCTCTGATTTCGGTGCCTGGCTGATTTTGCTTGCAGTGTCTTGTCCTTGGTACCTCTATGCCTATGCAAGGCATGGCCAAAATTTTATCAATGGATTTCTCTTGAAGCACAACGTCGAGCGCTTCATGGGCAGCATGGAGGGGCACTCAGGCCATTGGGCTTACTTCCTAGTTGCTTTGCCATTGTTGTGGTTGCCTTGGTCGACCTTGTGTTTAAGTGCCATTGCCAATGTTCGAACTCAATGGCAACAACCGTTCTTCAAGTACGTATGGATTTGGTTTGCCTTTGTGTTTTGTTTCTTCAGCATCGCCAATACCAAGCTGCCACATTATTTGTTGTATGCCGGCCCTGCTGTATGCCTGTTGCTTACTTCTGCTGCATTGTCTGCAAGCCGCCGCATGTGGGCCTTGACCTGGGCTGTTGCAATGTCTGGTTTGACTGCGATGTTGTTGCTACCTAGTTATTTGCAGCAGCATCCTGAATGGGTGACAGATGTTTTTTACAAGGCCTTGTTAGAGGGCTCGCCACAAACCCAGATGAAGGTTTGGTTATTTGCAGTCCCTTTGCTTCTTTATCTTGCGCCCACCTTGAATTATTTCTTGCGTGTTGTAAAGCCTGCTAACACTTACAGGACCCAAGGGCTTGGGTTTATTTCTTTTTCGGTTTTTCAAGCCAGCGTCTTAGCACTCGTTGTATTGCCTTGGTGGGCGCAAACAATCCAAGCACCTGTGCAGGGTCTGGCTTTGAAGTTTCGCGATAACACCAACACCATTGTTCAATGGCGCGTTCATCTTCCTTCGTTTGCCACTTACAGACAGCAAGAGGCTCCAAGACGAGAGCCATTGCCTGGCGAGATGGCTTTGGTCAAGAACACCAGGCCTTATTGGCCTGTTGAGTGGGAGACTCTGGCGGTCGTTGGGCCTCTAGCGGTAGTGAAGGCACCAGAACTATTGAGGAGCAAACCATGACTCATTCGATGCAAGCAGATCTCGCGCGAATTATGAAAAGATATTTTCATTGCGCACCAGGTTGCATTGCCTTTTTCTTGCTTGCGACATTGGTTTTCAGTCTTTATCCACAATTAGACCTGTGGGTGTCTCATTTTTTTTACGCAAAAAACGGAAGCTTCCCTGCCAACGAGATATGGCTGGTCAAAGTTTTATACCACGGCACACCATGGGCAGGTCGAGTGCTGTTTGTTTTTTCTATTGTTCTTTTGATGCTGGCGGTCTTGATGCCATCCAAAGTTTCAAGAAGGAGTTGGCGACGTGCCTCTGCCGTAGTGTTGGTGGTGGTTCTTGGCATTGGGCTCTTGGTGCATACAGTTTTAAAGGACGGTATGGGACGCCCGCGTCCTCGTGATGTGCAAGCATTTGCGGGTCCTACTGCATTTGTACCTGTCTTTGTGCCAAGCCAATTTTGTCAAACAAACTGCTCATTTGTCAGCGGACATTCCGCAGTTGGATTTGCGCTCATGTCCTTGGGAATGTTTGGCATTCGAAGGAGGCGTCAATTTTGGCTCTGCACGGGTTTAGTTGCGGGTGGTTTGATTGGGCTAGTGAGAATAGCGCAGGGCGGACATTTCTTAAGCGACATTGTTTTTTCTTTGATCGCCATTTGGTCCACGCACCTGTTGATCAGAGCAGTTTGGTTGCGATTAAGAGGATGGCAAATCCTCAGAAGGTCCTTGCCCATGTGTCATATGCAGAAAACTCTGTAACAATTGATCGTTGCCGCGTATCTATTTGTGATATTCATCAAATTGTCATCAAATTGAAATTTATTGGCTCAATAATACTTTGAACACCTGCTTAAGATTGTGCGGCAGATTCCTTATTTAAGAATGGTAAAACCAATTGAGAAAGCCTATTTCATTGACTTCAGGTGATTCAAATTCAGGCATAGAGTTGCTGGACAGAGATGTCAGTATATTGGCTTTCAATGAGCGTGTATTGGACTGGGCAAAACGGCCAGAAGTTCCACTGCTAGAACGCCTGCGTTATCTTTGTATTGTGTCGTCTAATTTAGATGAATTTTTCGAAGTGCGAGCTGACTTGCACATGTCGGCATTCCGAAATGGTGACGAAAAAGGCACTTACAACATCAAGACATTCGAGACTGTCTACAACACGGCCAGAGATTTGGTGAACGAGCAATACAGTTTGTACAACGCTGTCTTGCTGCCCAGTTTACAAAAAGAAGGTATCAAAATTCTTTCTCATGGAGAGAGAAATTTGGTTCAAAAGAAATGGGTTAGAGAATACTTTAGACGTGAAGTCAATCCCCTTTTGGTGCCTGTAGGGCTCGACCCTGCTCACCCATTCCCACAAGTCGCCAACAAATCCTTGAACTTCATTGTCCAGTTGTCTGGTAAGGATGCGTTTGGTCGTTCCAATGACATTGCCATTGTCAAAGTTCCAAGAGTTTTGCCCAGGGTCATTCCGCTTCCTGCCAAGGTAACTGGCCATGGCAAAGCATTTGTTCTCTTGTCTAGCGTCATTCGTGCGCATTTGAATGACTTATTTCCTGGTCGAGAAGTCGGACAGTTTTCGCAATTTCGGGTCACTCGAAACTCAGACTTGTCAGTCGATGAGGATGAAGTTGAAAACTTGCGGACAGCCTTGCGCAAGGGCTTGCAACACCGTCAGTACGGACAAGCATTGCGTTTAGAGGTATCAGACAGTTGCTCTGAACATTTGTCTGATTTTTTACTCAAACAATTCAGCTTGCCAGCATCTGCTTTGTTCCGTGCTGCAGGGCCTGTGAATTTGGTTCGTCTCAGCCAACTCATTGACTTGGTGGACGATCCTGCATTGCTTTTTCCTGCATATCAATCTAGTTTTCCAAAGCAGTTGAAGCAAGGCGAATCCATTTTTACACGCATGCAAAAAGGGGATGTGCTGATTCATCAACCCTTTGAAAGTTTTGATGGCGTCTTGGCCTTTCTGAAAGAGGCTGTAGAAGACCCCCAAGTGCTGGCGATCAAACAAACCATTTACCGAACAGGCAGTGACCCTGCCATGATGACTTTACTGAGAGAGGCCGTGCGGCGCGGAAAAGAAGTAACTGCTGTGGTCGAGCTTAAAGCCCGTTTCGATGAAGAAGCCAATATCAATTGGGCAGAGCAATTGGAGTCTGTTGGTGCGCAAGTGGTGTATGGAGTCGTTGGCTTAAAAACGCACGCCAAAATGTTGTTGGTCACAAGGCGTGAGGGGCGTGTGCTTAAGCGCTACGGCCACTTGTCTACAGGCAACTACAACCCTAGAACTGCAAAGCTCTATACAGACTTGAGTTATCTCACAAGCGATGCGCGAATGACCGCAGACATGGATACTTTGTTTGTTCATCTTGCAAGTCCCAGCCGTTTGGGCAGAATGAACAAGTTGTGGGCTGCGCCTTTTCTTTTGCAAAAGAACATGGTGAAAAAAATTGAGGCCGTAGGTGCTGCCGCGGCCAAAGGTTTGCCGGCCAGAATTGTTGCAAAAATGAATTCCTTAACGGATCCGGTACTGATTCATGCTCTTATTCTGGCAGGTCAAAAGGGTGCCCAAATTGATTTGATCGTCAGGGGTGCTTGCATGTTACCTGCTGGCATTCCAGGTAAGACTGACAACATTCGCGTTCGGTCCATCATTGGTCGATTTTTAGAACACTCTCGGGTCTTTTTCTTTGAAACTGATGCAGTGCAAGATATTTATCTGTCAAGCGCCGATTGGATGACCCGCAATATGACCCGGCGTGTCGAGCTGGCTTGGCCCGTCCTAGAACTCTCGTTGCGCCAAAGACTCATTGATGAATGTCTGCTTGCTTACTTGCATGACACGCGCAATGCTTGGACGCTCGATGCCGACGGCAAATACCGTCGTGTAGAAAAGCAGGGGCGCAAACCTCAAAGTGCGCAGGCGCTTTTGATGCAGAAGTATTCGCCAGTACAAGCAAAGTCCAGTTGAGTTGAACTTATTCGTCGAAGCTTGAAAAGAGTCAAAGATGGATTTAATTTTCTGGCGACATGCTGAAGCGTTTGATGCCTTGGCAGGCCAAGATGACCTGTCACGTACCCTCACGCCTAAGGGCGAAAAGCAAGCTGTCAGAATGAGTCAGTGGTTAGATCGACAGTTGCCTGAGGGTATTCGTGTCATGTCTAGCCCAGCGGTTCGGTGTGAGCAAACCGTTAAAGCGCTAGGTAGAAAAGTGAAATACAAATCTGAGCTTTTGCCCAATGCCAGCTTAGACGATTTGTTGGTCACGGCGGGTTGGCCAGATTCCAAAATGTCAGTGCTGATTGTGGGACATCAACCCGTTTTGGGGCAGGCGGTTGCCTACTTGTTGGGACTTGCAAACGGCGAGTGCTCGGTTAGAAAGGGTGCCGTGTGGTGGCTTAGAAGCCGAGTGAGGGATGGCGACACACAAACGGTTGTGGTGAGCGTTCAAACACCCGAGCATCTTTGATTAAGACTTTGCGGGCCGTCCAGTTTTCAAGGCGGGCACATTGGTTAGGGCTGCCAAAAAAGCTTTGTCGTTCAGGCTGCTCAAAAGCTTGAGGCCGGCACGCAAAATTTCACTCTTCTTAGCACTGTGTTTTAAACCAAGGGCTTTTTGTTTCAAGCCAGCAATGGCTTGGTATTCGTCTTTAGGAAATGTAAAGCTGTCGCGAATGAGCTTGGGCTTTTTGAGCTTTGTCTCTGCAGCAGGCTGAGCTGAAGTAGCAGCCTTGGCTTTGGGTTGAGCAGAGACCTTTCTGGTAGGTGCAGTGGCAATTTTTTTGGCAGGCCGGCTTGCGGGCTTCTTGGCCGCAACGGCCTTGGCCTTGGCAGGTGCTTTGACGGCTGATTTGCGAGGTGCTTTTTTAGCGGCTTTGCGCACAGTCTTTTTAGCTGTAGGTTGAGCCGTCGGAGCTGTAGTCGTGGCTGGTTTGTCTGCGATTTTGGCAGCGGCAGAGTTTGCAGATGGCTGGGTTGTGTTCTCTGTAGACATGTTAAAAAATAGAAGAAGTTAAACGTGCAAATAGTTTATACCGTTTTTCCATTGATTTCAACCAATTCCAATTGCCAGGTGGTTTTTTGCCAAGCGATGCACTCTTCTCGAAGCAAATGGGCTGACTGGGGCCATTGCTGAATCCAAGATTTTTTGCACTCAAGCACAAAACCTGTTTTGTTGTCGTCTGCTATTTTGAGATTGAAGCCTTTAAGGTCGGGGTCTCGTCTTGCATGGCAAAGAATGGCAGCAATTCGCAGGCTCATCAGTTGAATCATGAATTCGGGGTTTTTGAGTTCGACTTCTAATTTTTTGAGCTTGCCACGATGACCCAAAATGAGTTGGCTTAAACGATGCAGTTCCGACATGGAAAAGCCTGGCAGATCGGCGTTGTCGAGAATGTAAGCGCCATGTTTGTGAAAGTCGCTGTGCGAAATGCGGGTACCGATTTCAAGCAGATGTGCTGCCCATCCCAGTTTTTTTTCAAGTCGCAAAGCGCGGGTTGCATCACAGGTCGATTTGTCAAAAACACCTTTGAACAAAGTGTCGGCTGTTTTCTGTACGCGTTCTGCTTGTGAAGTATCCACTGCAAATCGATTGCCCAAAGCGGCCACCATGGTGCTTCGCAGGTCTGTGTTGTCTTCTCTTTGTAAGAGGTCATATAAAACCCCGTGCCTGAGTGCGCCTTGTGCGGCGTGCATGGTGTCAATTTGCATGAGATCGAAGAGGGCACACAGAACTGCTAAACCGCCTCCAATGACTGGTTTTCTGTCTTCCTTCACCCCTTCCAACCGAAGCGAATCAGCATCTCCCGACTTGATTAACTTTTCTTTAAGCCAGTTCAGGCCCTCACGCGAGATGGTTTCTTCTGGCCAACCAGCAGCTTGCAGGACATCCGCGACAGCGCCAATGGTGCCGGAGGAGCCATAGGCAATATCCCAAGAATTTCTAGGGTAAAGAGACAAGGCTTCATCCAAGACTGCCTTTGCCGCAACTTCGGCCCAATCAAATGAAGACGCAGAAAATTTACTGTCTGCAAAGTATTTCATGGACCATTTCACGCTGCCCACGCGATAGGACTCCATGGTTTTAGGTTTAAAGCCTTTGCCTAAAATGATTTCTGTGGACCGGCCGCCGATGTCAACGACCAAGCGTTTCTCTTCAGATTGAGGGAGTAAATTGACAACACCAGAGTAAATTAATCGGGCCTCTTCTCGCCCAGAAATGACTTCGATGGGAAAGCCTAATAGTTTTTCTGCATGGCTTAGGAATTCGTCTCTGTTTTTGGCTTCTCGAAGGGTTTGTGTTGCAACAGCGCGAACGAAATTGGGCTCAAAACCAGAAAGTCTTTCAGAGAATCGAGCCAAACAGTCCCACCCTCGTTGCATGGCCTCTTGGGACAACATTCTGTCAGCATCGAGCCCGTTGCCTTGCCGCACTGTCTCTTTCAGGTATTCGACACGGCGAATGTGCCCATGCTCTAAAACTCCAATTTCTAGGCGAAAGCTATTTGAACCTAAGTCAATGGCTGCTAATAATTGTCCATTTTGCATTTAGTTGTTTGAATAAGTACGGATCGTCAAAACCCACTATTTTGTGACTTTTTTATGTCAATTTAATGAACTTTAAAAAATATAAATGTGGCAGTCAAAGGATCAGATGTTTCTAGTCCCGGGGTACAAATGTTCGAACATGCAACTAAGTGTTTGTGAGCAGATCGGGTGTAGCGGCATGATTGGCTACTCGACTTGCTGGGAAATTTAAGTTAAAGGTAGAACCTTTACCTAGTTCGCTTTGAATTTGAAGTTCACCACCATGGCGTTGCATCACGTGTTTTGTAATTGCCAAACCAAGGCCTGTGCCACCTGTTTCTCGAGACCGGCTCTGATCAATTCGATAAAAACGCTCCGTTAAGCGCGGCAAGTGTTCAGAAGCAATACCAGGTCCTGTATCTTTGACAGAAATTGTCAACTGATCGTCTGTTTGTGAAAAAGTGACATGGACCAATCCACCCAGTGGTGTGTATCTAATTGCATTACTGACTAAATTGGACAGTGCACTGAACAGTTCTTTTTGGGAGCCCATGATCCAGAGGAGGGGTACTTGATCAAAAACCAGCGCATGTTTTTTGCCAATTTGTTGGTCTGCAAGCAATGAGGTAAAAGCATTGGCTTCAGACATCACTTGATTGACCAAATCAGTGAGGCTGACGTAATCTTGGCCATTAGGGGATTGGCTGACTTCAAGCTGAGACAAAGTGAGTAAATCTGCAACCAAGGATTGCATCCGGTCTGCTTGAGTTGACATCAGTTGAAGGTATTTTTGTGTTTCCTGAGCGTCAAGTGGCACAGATTGCAAGGTCTCAACAAAACCACCTAAAACAGTGAGAGGTGTTCGAATTTCGTGAGAAACATTGGCCACAAAATCTCTTCTCATGGCTTCTGCTTTGACCACTTCGGTGACATCGCGCGACAGCAATAGCAAACGACCATCACCATATTTGTGCAGCTGAACTGACAACTTTCGAAGGTTTGAGGCTGAAGCAGATCTGCCGTCAATCAAGACTTCACTCGGATGGTTGTCCTGAGAAAAATATCGGGTGAAAAGAGGGTCGCGAACCAAATGAACGATGTGTTGCAAACGATCTTTTTTGACATCTAAGCCCAAATGAGAAGCTGCTGTATCGTTACACCAGTCAATCCTTGATTCATCATCTAGCAATATGACGCCATTGGGAGAAGCTTGAATGGCCAGCAAAAAATCTTGCAAGCGTCTTTCATTTAACTTAATACTATTTTCAGCCACAAGCTGTTGTCGTTGAATGCGCACTGCAACATCTAGCCAAGCACCACTCCAAGTTGGATTAGGTTGAACGTATGTTGAATTAAGCCAGTTTTGAAAACGTATAAATTTCCAATTTTGAATCAGAATATGCAGGACCAGATAAATTAACGCTGCCCAAAGTGCTGCCACAGCATCGAGCCAAATCCAAACAGGGAGAGCAACGACAGCAAGCCAAAAAAACAATTCAAAAACGACAGAGAGCATTGAATTTCAGACTCAAATATTAACTTGCTTCGTCATTCGGTAACCCGCACCTCTGACTGTTTCAATCATATCCGCGGCTTCTCCCAAGGCTTCACGCAGGCGTTTGATGTGAACATCAACAGTACGCTCTTCAATGTAAACATGATCTCCCCAAACTTTGTCAAGCAAGGCGCCGCGACTGTGCACTCGCTCGGGGTGATGCATGAGGTGATGCAAGAGCTTGAATTCAGTGGGGCCTACTTTAATTTGCTTGCCTGCGAAGCTTACCCGATGTGTTTCTGCATCAAGTTGCAGCTCTCCCATTTTAACGACGCCAACGACTGATTCAGGCACGCGCCGACGCAAAACTGCCCGAATTCTAGCCAACAACTCACGAGGCGAAAAGGGCTTCACGATGTAATCGTCTGCGCCAGCATCGAGACCTGCAACCCGGTCGGCTTCATCGCCCCTTGCCGTGAGCATCAAGATGGGAACAGTCTTGGTTCTTTCTGAGCTTCTCCAGCGCCTTGCTAAAGTGAGCCCGCTTTCTCCAGGTAGCATCCAGTCGAGCAAAATAACATCTGGCAGGATATCATCAAGTTCGCGTTGTGCCGTTGCGGAGTCGATGGCCCAAATAGGTTGAAAACCGTTATGCCGCAAGTTAACAGCAATCAGTTCTGCAATTGAGGACTCATCTTCAACAATCAGAATTCGTGGCAGTGTTTTCATTGCACAGCTTTTTCAATCTCTGTTAAGGCCGTATGGCGAACATCTGCGCCCTTGACAACGTAAATCACAAACTCTGCGATGTTTTTGGCATGATCACCAATTCGCTCAATGGCTTTGGCGACAAACAGCAAATCTAAACTCGCTGA
>CALAGS010000059.1 GCA_937891665.1 uncultured Burkholderiales bacterium
ACACCAGACACACTCAACGCCGTGGCCAGATGCGTCTTGCCCGTACCCGGCCCGCCAATGAGCACCACGTTGTGCGCCTCCTCGGTAAATGACAAGTCAGATAGCTTCTGAATTAACGCCTTGTCCACGGGCGAGGCCGCAAAGTCAAAGCCAGCCAAGTCCCGGTGCAAAGGGAAGCGCGCGGTCTTCATCTGGTGGGAGATGGAGCGCAATTCTCGATTGGTGTCCTCCGCCTCCAGCAAATGCTCAATTAACCACTGGGAACTTTGAACCCGGCCGGTTTCCCCACCCTCAGTCAACTCCTCCCAAGCTGTGGCCATCCCGTGCAAGCGCAAAGATTTCAAGCTGGTTTTGATATCAACGTCCATGAATGACCTCCACAGCTTGCTGCTCAACATCCCTTAACTGGTCGTACCGCGCCGTGTCCGCGCGTGGCGCTTCCAGCAATTGCAGATCGGTTTGCGCAAGCTCCGGTGTGGGCGGACTTCGCAAGCGGGCCAGCACGTTTTGGATGTGCTCCACGCTGACTTGCCCGCTGGGGGTCACATCCTCCAACGCAATCGCCACCGCTACCAACACCGCATCAATACCCGCATGGGGTACCGCAGCCAGCACATCCGCCACCACCCGGTCTCCACCCGGATAGCGCATCAATGAGCGGCGCAGCTGCAATAACTCATCAGGCATATCCAGAAACGGTGCCCCGTTTCTCAGCGCCCCGGGCTTGCGCTCAACCAACCCAATGTAGTGCTGCCAGTCGTAAGCGGTTTGCCCCTTGTTGGTCAACCGGTCATGGCGCGCAACCACCGCATCCCCGACCACCACCACCAACTGCGTGGGGTACAGCCTCGTGCTCACCCGTTTGCCCGCCCATTCACACGGCACCGAGTAGCGGTTTCTCGCCACCGTCACCAAACACGTGCTGCTGACCCTTGAAGACCGCTCTACATAACCGTCAAACGCCTCGGGCATGGCCATCAAATGCTCGCGCTCAATCTCCAGCATGTCGGCGATCGTGAACTGCGCATGCTCTGGGTGCGCCGTCTCAGCCCAGATCGCACGACACCTCTGGGACAGCCATACATTCAGCTCTACAAAGGAGCCAAAGCGCCTCTCGCGTGCCTCTATCCAAATGCGTCTGCGCGAGTCCTGCACATTCTTCTCAACCCGGCCCTTCTCCCAGCCCGAGGCCACATTACAAAAGTCTGGATCAAACAAATAGTGGCTGCACATGGCCTTAAAGCGTGCATTGACGACACGTCCCTTGCCTTTGAGCACTTCATCCACCGCCGTTTTCATGTTGTCGTAAATGCCGCGGTGCGGCACGCCACCCAACGCGGCAAAGGACCGGGTGTGTGCATCAAACAGCATCTCGTGGCTTTGCGTGGGATAGGCCACCAGCCAGAAGGCGCGGCTTGCACAAAGCTTCAAGTGCGCAGCCTGCACCTTGTGAAACACCCCGCCCACCAACATGCCTTCCTCGCTCCAGTCAAACTGAAAGGCCTCGCCGTTCTCGAACACCAAAGGCACGAAAGCTTTGGTGGCTTTGCCTGAATCACTGCGCCAAGCCCGAATGAAGTCCGTGACAGCGCTGTAGCCGCCCCTATACCCTTGAGCCGCGATTTGTACAAACAGCGCACGTGCCGTTCGCCTGCCATCCTTGTGACGATGGGCATCAGCTTTGAGCGCCATCACCAACGTAGCCTCATATGCACTCAGCTTTGTGGGGTCACTTCGACGTAAATACTTGGGACTGACATCCCCCGGCGCCCTTAACCAGCGTTTGACCGTGTTGCGTGACAAACCCGTGCGCTTGGAAATCTCGCTGATCGTTAACTTATCGCGCATCTTCATGCGCCTGACCTTGCCTAACATGTCCATGGTGATCATCTCCTTGTCCTGCCTAATAGTTAAGCAGGTGATTGAACACCCTGGTCAATTTTGAATCGGCACTACCCTCAATAAATGGTCAGTTTTCGGTCGGCGTCAACAG
>CALAGS010000060.1 GCA_937891665.1 uncultured Burkholderiales bacterium
CGCCCAAGTAATCACCCGTTAAGGTGTCTGCGTTTTTAAGATCTGCCGTGCTGCCATCAAACACAATTTGACCGCCCTTCTCGCCAGGGCCTGGGCCCATGTCGATCATGCGATCGGCGGCCATCATCACGGCGGGGTCGTGCTCTACAACGACCAAAGTGTTGCCCGCATCTCTAAGGCGGTGCATGGCTTGCGTGATGCGACTCATGTCGCGCGGGTGCAGACCGATGCTGGGTTCGTCTAAAACAAAAAGCGTGTTGACCAGCGAGGTGCCCAATGCAGTTGTGAGGTTGATGCGCTGAACTTCACCGCCGCTCAGCGTGCGGCTTTGTCGGTCTAGCGTGAGGTAGCCAATGCCGACATCGCACAGGTATTTGAGACGGTTGGTAATTTCTTCCAGCAGCAGTTTGAGCGCTTGCGCTTCGCCGTCTTGGCTGTTTTCTTGAATGGCCGTGGCCGACATGCGATCGAAAAAGTTTCGCAGCTTGTCGATGGGCATGATCATGAGGTCATGCAGACTTAAGCCAGGCAATGCTTCGAGTTGTTTGCGCGACCACTTCACGCCTTTGGGCAAGAAACGTTTTTCTTTGGGCAACGCAGCGTCGGCATCTTGCGCGCTGCCAATGCGCCACAAAAGGCTGTCTGTTTTAAGCCTGGCACCACCGCACGATCCGCATTCGGTGTAGCTGCGGTATTTGGACAAGAGCACGCGAATGTGCATCTTGTAGGCTTTGCTTTCGAGGTAAGCAAAAAAGCGATGCACGCCATACCACTGCTGATTCCACTTGCCATTCCAGTTGGGCGACCCTTCAATCACCCACTGCTGCTGTTCCTTGGTCAGCTTGAACCAAGGCGTGTCACGCGGAATACCGGCGGCTTCGGCATGTCGCATCAAATCATCTTGCGCTTCTTTCCAAGCAGGCGTTTGAATGGTCTTGATGGCCCCCGATCTGAGCGTGAGCTTTTCATTCGGAATGACCAAGCCCAAATCAACCCCAATCACCCGCCCAAATCCCCGACAAGTTTCGCAAGCCCCCACCGCCGAGTTGAACGAGAACATAGAAGGCATAGGCTCGGGATAACGCAAGTCGCTCTCAGGACAATGCAGCCCCGCCGAGAAACGCCACATAAGTGTTCGTTCGCCTACGGCGCCCGAAGCTAATTGATTGCCGCCTTCGGCGGCAAGGGAAGCCTTGACAAAAGATGCATCGGAGTCCGTCGAACTGGATGAATTGGAGCTGGATGAATTGGGGTCAGATCCAAATAAATTGGGAGAGCCCGAAGAGGGCGAATCCAATTTTTTTGGCTCTGACCCCAATTGAGGGTCTACCGCCAAAGAAGTGTCTTCCACCACATAAACATTCAACCGCCCACCCCGCTTAAGCGCAACCTCAATGGCCTCAACCACCCGAGCCTTCTCAGCAGTCCCCAACCGAAACCTATCCGCCACCACATCCAAAACCTTGCGCGGCCCAGTAGTCGTAGCCACCTCCCGCTCAGCCTGCACCTTGGTAAAACCACTGGCCGACAACCACTGCTCAACCTGCTCAGCAGTCGTATTTACCGGCAGCTCAACAGGAAAAGTCAAAACCAATCTAGGATCACCCGCAGCATCAGCCCTCTTGGCCAACTCAGCATAAATAGATTCAGGCGTATCGTGCTTCACGGGCTTTGCTGTTTCACGATCGTGCAAATGCCCCAACCTGGCGAATAACAACTTCAAATGGTCGTTCAACTCCGTCATGGTGCCCACCGTGGAGCGCGAACTTCTGACAGGATTGGTCTGATCAATGGCAATGGCCGGCGGTACCCCTTCCACCTTGTCCACCGCGGGCTTGTCCATGCGGTCTAAAAACTGACGGGCATACGCGCTGAAAGTCTCGACATAACGCCGCTGACCTTCGGCAAACAGCGTGTCAAACACCAAACTAGACTTGCCCGACCCACTGGGCCCAGTGACAACGGTCAGCTCCCCCGTGCGGATGTCCAAATCAATGTTTTTGAGATTGTGCTGACGAGCACCGCGAATCTTAA
>CALAGS010000061.1 GCA_937891665.1 uncultured Burkholderiales bacterium
TCTGGCTGCAAGTTCATGCTGCGCTCGTACTCGGCCATGGCTTCGGGCTCAATGAAAGACGTGCCGTGTGAGCCCCAGCCACCTAACTTGGCGTGCAAGTAATGCAGCACGTTGCCGCCAATCATTTTCTCTGGCAAAGGGCTGGGCTGAATCAGATGAAACCAATGGTAGTAGGCTCGTGCAAAGTCCATGTCGGTTCGGTTGTACATGTCGAGCGTGGGGGCGATGTCGAGCACGCACAACTTCAAGACGCGGGAAGGAAAATCAAGTGCCAAGCGGTGTGCAACACGCCCACCCCTGTCGTGACCACACAAAAAGAATTGATCGACACTGAGTTGGTCCAACAAGCCCGCCACATCTTGTGCCATGGCGCGTTTGCTGTAGTTGCTGTGATCAGCCAGGCCTGGCGCGTGTGAAGAATCGCCATAGCCGCGCAAATCGGGCAAGACCAAGCGGTATTCAGTTTTAAGCGCCTGCGCCACACGGTGCCACATGACGTGCGTTTGAGGAAAACCATGCAACAAAACCAAAACCGGCTTGTCCATTTGGTCCACCCAATTGGCAGAGATGCGGGCACACACCACCACCCCGTTCACGTTGAACTGTCTTTTCTCAAAACCATCAAACCAGGTCTTGAGTGATTCTGTGTTGGATACGTCGTTTGTGGCCATGGCGTTATTTTCTCTCAGTTATCCCAATGGAGCAACGCCCACAATTTTGGCGTGCAATACAAAAGTAATCACAGCCCACAAACCCATGCCACCGAACAAAGCGATGAGGGTGGCCAACAAATTGGGCTTGCGAGGTGCTTCTTCATTGGCATCAGAATTTTCAACGTGTGCTCGGTCGCGCGCTCGGGCAGATCTGAAGTTCAAAACAGCCCAAATTAAAAAAGAGCCAAACAAGACAAGGTCGGCCAAATTGCCATTGGCCAGCAGGTGAGACAAGGCCCACACCTTGACCGACAAAACCATAGGGTGCTTCAAGCGCATTTTGAAATGGTTGCGAGGGATGTAGGTTGCCATTAAGAGAATGCTTGATAACAACATCAAGAGCATGCTGATGTGTTTGGTAAAAATGGGCGGATTCCAAAGCGCCACAGTTTGCAGCCTTGCTTCGCCATAACCCACCACCAACAAATAAAATCCCAAAATTGAGACTAAGGCGTAAACACCCTTGAATACTTTCTCGCCATACGCTTCGATGGTTTGATTTCGCCAGCCATCTGCCCAGATGCGAACAGAGTGCACGCCTAAAAACAAGATCAGGCCCAATATCAACTGTGTCATTTGAAATCCTTTATGCCGTTTGAAATCACATTGTCTAAGAATTCAAAGCCATCATTTGTTTCTGGAGAATAGACTTTTGCACCTTGCCCAAAGCACTTTTCGGAAGTTCGTCCAGAAAGACGACTCGACGGGGCAATTTAAAGCGCGCAATTTGAGCTTCTAAGTGGGTCTTCACCGCTGCTTCAGAAAGATTGTGCCCTGCCGCCGTAGAAGCACGAACCAGCACCAAAACAGGCACTTCACCCCAACGTTCATCGGGCAAGCCCACCACAGCACATTCCAGAAGCCCTGGAAAGGCGGCCAACGCATTTTCAATTTCTGCGGGGTAAATGTTTTCACCCCCTGAAATAATCATGTCCTTGTTGCGACCCACAATTTGAAGGCACCCCTGTGCATCCAAATACCCCATGTCGCCGGTGTCAAACCATCCGTCGTTCAAACCCTCTTTGGCAGCTTGAGTTGCAGCAAACCAATAGCCTCGCATGAGGTTGCTGCCGCGAACGCGCACCTCGCCTATCGCGCCCTGTTTCACTTCACGTCCTGCAGAATCTATCAACTGAAGTTCTAACTTGGCATGAGGCCATCCTGCAAAGCCAATTCTTTGAACTGCATCCCGGAACTTCAAGATGACACTCACTGGTCCAGTTTCTGTGGTGCCATAAATTTGACCAACTGGCACACCTCGCTCATGAAATTTTTCTAGATAGGCTTGTGGCAAGCTTGACGAACCCGTCATGATGCCTCGCAAACTTGTCAAATCTGCAGCAGGCCATTGCGCGTTCTCCAACACTGCGCGCATCGTGGCAGGCACCAGCAGCGACAGTGTGGGGCGCTTGGCAACTTCGACATTTGAAACCGCATGGAGCCAGGCCGAAGCATCAAAGCGTGGATGCAAATGAACAGAAACACCCGCAAGCAATGCAGGCAAAGTTTGGATGCACAATCCGCCCACATGAAACATGGGCAAGGTCGACAACACGATGTCTGTGGCATTGAACTCGTGCGCTTCGTGGCTGGCTTGGGCATTGGCCAGCAAACCGGCTTGCGTGTGAACTGCGCCTTTTGGCAGGCCCGTGGTGCCGGAGGTGTAAACCAAAAGCACATCTGCTTCGTCGTTAACAACAGGTAGTGCTAGATTTTTTGACGAGGGACTCGCAATTAAACTTTCTAATTGAAAACAGAGTGGTCCTGCTTTCGACAAATTTATAGCAGCGTCGGCGTGCACTTCGTCATGAATCAAAATGCTTGGCTTTGCATCTTGAAGCACCGATTGCAATTCAGCCAATGCCAGCCTAAAGTTCAGAGGCATGAAGATCAAGCCCAATCTGGCGCAAGCCACCAAAGTGACCAACTGCAATTCGTGGTTCAAGCCCAGCCAAGCCACACGTTGGCCAACTTTCAAACCATGGGTGCTTTGAAGGTGCCCCGTCACGCGCTCCACACGTCGCCAAAATTTGGCAAAGTCAAAATCTTCAGTTTGACCTGGCATGCCAAATTGAAGCGCCAACTTTTCAGGTTGACTTTTGGCTAACTCCCAAAAGCGCTGCGCAATTTTGGAACTTTCGTTCATTCGTCTTTCTCGCCCGCTTCGTACAAGGTTTCGCGGCCCAAGCGATCTAAACAAAGTTCGGCTGTCCAAGGCAACATCAAAGAGCCGCAGCGTGCATCGCGGTACAAACGCTCTAATGGCAAAGACTTGAGCATCGATTGCCCGCCACAGGTTCGAATGGCCAAGCGTGCAATGTCTTGCGCATTTTCCATGATGGTGTACTGAGCAGCATAAGCTCGCAAGCGTGACGATTTGGGAGGGTCAATTTTGGCGTCTTCAATGGCGCGCAAAAATAAGTTGCGCGTTTGTTCCAGCTTCACAAACATTTCGGCCACTGCAATTTGCTTGGTTGCAAATTGGCGGCGCTTAACTGGCCCTGTGCCAGCAATTTCTCCGCGCAAATAGGCCACGGTGAAGTCGTAGGCTGCTTGCGCAATGCCCATGTAAGTGGGCGAGAGGGTCATGAACATGTGCGGCCACCGACTGGCTGCTTGAAAATAAACACCCTGCGGCATCAGTGCTGCATCGTCGGGCACAAACACATCTTTGAAAATCAAATTGCGCGACACCGTGGCGCGCATGCCCAATGGATCCCAATCACCTTCTACCGTCAAGCCGGGTGCTGTGCGCGGTATGGCCAAATAAAGCGTATCGCGTCTGGACAATTCGGCATCTGGCTTTTTCTCAGTGCACAGCACGCCAAAGAAATCTGCCGCATCAGACAGCGATGCAAAGATTTTTTTGCCATTGATTTTCCAACCGCCTTCTACCTTCACGGCTTGCGTGCCAAAGGGTTGCGCGCCTGCTGCCGATGCGCCACCTTCAGAAAAGGGCTGCGCATAGATGGCACCGTCGTTGACAACACGTGCAAAGTGCGACTTTTGATGCACACGGTGCAAAGCACGCTGCTCGGGGGTCATGTCCAAATCTTCAGACAACAAACCGCTCCACATCATGGTGCACACATGCATGTTGAAGGTGAGCGCCGTAGCGCCACACCAACGGCCAATCTCTGCGGACACCATGGCATAGGTGGCGTAATCTGCGCCTTGGCCGCCGTGTGCTTCGGGCACGCAAAGCGCCAGAAGTCCTGCAGCCTTCATGTCCTTGTAGTTTTCAAATGGAAACTGTGCGTCTCGGTCTAATTGCGCAGCACGAGGTGCAAATTTGTTTTTTCCCAAATCATGCGCCATTGCCATGAGGTGTTTTTGTTTTTCTGTGAGCGGATAGTCATCGCCACAAATAGGCATATAAGGCTTTGAAGCCACACTGGTCGTCATAAAAACATCCTCAACTCAAAAATGTCGGCTTAAAAAATTCAAAACAGCGGCATGGAACGGGGCTTCTTGCTCAAAGCTCATGAGGTGCCCTACGCCTTCTATGCATTCG
>CALAGS010000062.1 GCA_937891665.1 uncultured Burkholderiales bacterium
TTGTGCAGCAGCCAAGCCAGAGCCAACTGAGCTGGCGAGCAACCTGCTTCTTGTGCCAATCTGTTGTAAGGTGCAAACAACTTGAAATTGGCAGCATAGTTTTCAGGAGTGAAACGAGGCATGCCTTTTCGGATGTCTTTGGCATCAAAGGCATTAAGGTCTAGTTCGCCACACAAAAAACCACGCGCCACAGGACTGAAGGCTACGAAGGTCGTGCCCAACTCTTTGCACGCCTGCAGCACCGCAATTTCCGGATTGCGCGTCCACAAAGAGTACTCCGTTTGGACTGCCGTGATGGGGTGTACGGCATGCGCTTTGCGCAGGGTGCTGGCTGAAACTTCAGACAGACCAATGCTTTGAATTTTGCCTTGACGCACCAAATCACTGAGTGCACCCACGCTGTCTTCAATCGGTACTTTTTTGTCCCAACGGTGCAAGTAGTACAAGTCAATGACATCTGTTTGCAAACGCTTCAAAGCTTCTTCGCAGGTCTTGCCAATGGTTTCGGGGCGACCGTCAATGACACGCACCAATTTACCATCGCCATTCACATCTACTCCCGTCATGCCACATTTGCTGGCCAAGGTGAATTTCTGACGGTGCGGTTTGAGCACTTTGCCGACCAAAGTTTCGTTGGCGCTAAAACCATAAAGTGCCGCAGTGTCAAAAAATGTGACGCCGGCATCCAAAGCCGTGAGCAAGACCTTTTCAGCTTGCGCTTCTGAAACGGGCGCGCCATAAGCATGGCTTAAATTCATGCAACCCAAGCCGATTTCACTGACTTGGAATTGACCTAGTTTTCTGTTTTTCATGTTCAAATTTAAAATTGATTTAGACCATTTTGAAAATGTTGCGTAACAAAAATCAAGAAATGAGTTGTTGTTCTAAGTTGTGGAGCACTCTGTAACAAGGCAACACCTGAGACACGCTAGAGTTTGGCTCGCGGCCTTCTTTGATGGCGGCAAAGAATTCTCGGTCTTGCAACTCAATGCCATTCATCGACACATCTACTTTGGACACGTCAATCTGCTCTTCCTTGCCGGTGTACAAATCATCATAGCGAGCCAGGTAAGTGCCGGTATCGCCGATGTATCGGAAATAAGTTCCAAGGGGGCCGTCGTTGTTGAATGACAAGCTTAAAGTGCAAATAGCGCCATTGGCTGCTTGCAATTGAATGCTCATGTCCATGGCAATGCCCAGTGTGGGATGGATGGGGCCTTGAACCGCGTTGGCTTTCACAATGGGGCTGCCGGCTTGGTAAGCAAACAAATCAACTGTGTGCGCAGCATGGTGCCATAGCAAGTGATCGGTCCAACTGCGCGCTTGACCTAAGGCATTCATGTTGGTGCGGCGGAAGAAATAAGTTTGCACATCCATTTGCTGAATGTTGAATTCGCCAGCCTTGATTTTGTGGTTCACCCATTGGTGGCTGGGATTGAAACGGCGCGTATGGCCGCACATGGCCACTTTGCCAGACTCCTTGGACAAGCGAACCACTTCTTCTGCATCCTTCCAGCTGTCTGCCAAAGGAATTTCAACTTGAACATGCTTGCCCGCTTTCAAACAAGCAATCGATTGCGACGCGTGCATTTGCGTTGGCGTGCACAAAATGACGGCATCGACTTCGGGGATCGCCAAGCTGTCTGACAAATCTGTCGTGACATGGCCGATGCCATATTTGTCTGCGACCTCTTTGGTTTTGTTGTATTCACGGCCAATCAATGACACCACCTCAACACCATCGATGTTCTGGATGCCATCCAAGTGTTTGATACCAAATGCGCCGGCACCCGCTAACGCAACTTTGATTGTTTTAGACATTTTATTTTCCTCTGTTCAAAATTGATTTTCTAAGATGGCATGCCCTACCGCCGTATTGGAGGCAGGCACATGGTAGAAACGTTGCTTGAGCAAAGGCGCTTTACCACCATGCACATCGTTCATGGCGCCACGCGCAATCAGCCACATGACCAACTCAATGCCTTCGCTGCCGGCTTCACGCACATAGTCGATGTGCGAAATATCGGCAGCGGCTTGCGGATCATTGATGAGCTTGTCCATGAATACACGGTCAAACTCTTTGTTGATCAGCCCTGCACGCGCACCCTGAAGTTGGTGACTCATGCCGCCGGTGCCCCAGATGTGGACGTTGATATCTTCGTCGTAAGTTTCAATGGCTTTGCGAATGGCTTTGCCCAAATTGAAGCAACGTTGGCCACTTGGGACGGGGTACTGCACGACGTTCACAGCAAATGGGATGACGGGACAGGGCCACTCAAAATGGTCTGCCGATGGCTGGCCACACATCAATGACAATGGCACTGTCAGACCATGGTCTACATCCATTTTATTCACAATGGTCAGGTCAAAGTCCTGTTGAATGACTGACTGCGCAATGTGTGAGGCCAAATCGGGATGACCTTTGACCACGGGCACAGGGCGGGGACCCCAACCTTCATCGGCGGGCTGAAACTGCTCCGCTGTTCCGATGGCAAATGTTGGAATGATGTCCAAGCTGAAAGCCGTGGCATGGTCGTTGTAAACCAAGAAAATGACATCGGGCTTGTTGTCCTTCATCCACTGCTTGCCATATTCATAGCCTTGAAATAGAGGCTGCCAATAAGGCTCATGTGTTTTACCTAAATCAAGGGCAGCGCCGATAGCGGGCACGTGCGACGTAAAAACGGAAGCTGTAATTTTGGCCATGATCAGTGTGCTTTCTTGCCGGCAGAGCCTTGTGGTTGATTTTGTGCTTGGGCGCTGCCGTTTTCTCCGACGTATCGATTCCCTTCCACTGAGCGGCCACCACTGATCATCATGTTTCTGTACTCCTCTTCGGTCATACCCGTCATGGAGCCAGCCATTTGCTGAAAGCTTTTACCGTCGGTGGCGCCAATTTTGGCAAGGAAATAAATGTTGCCACCTGTGCGCATGCACCAGTTCAAATCGCGCGCCATCACGGCCTGTTTTTGCTCTTCTGTCATAGCCCATTCATCCAAGTACGCACGTTCGTTGGCCTTGAATCGCTCGCGATTTTCAGCTTTCATGAGCGACATGCAAAACTGATTGATCCAATAGCCTTTGCGGCTTTGCTCGGCATCGAAAATAATGGTGCCAGGCACATCCAAATAGGGTTTATCGAGCGCCATTAAATTTTCTCCTCTGGCCAGTAAAGGCGCATCGGATTGTTGACCAGCAACTTTTGTTGCAACTCAGGCGTGGTGGCAATGTGCGGAATAAAGTCCACCAACAGGCCGTCATCGGGCATGTGCTTTTTCAAATTGGGATGTGGCCAGTCGGTGCCCCACAGCACGCGGTCTGGAAACTCGTCCACAATGGCTTTGGCAAATGGCACCACATCTTGGTAGGCGTTTTGCTCACCATTCAAAGCAGGCGCGCCCGTGACAAACAAGCGCTCAGGGCAGGTGACTTTGCACCAGACATTGTTGTGTTCGCGCATGAATTTCAAAAGCAACTGAAATTGAGGACCGTCGACAGGTAATTTCACATCGGGTGTGCCCATGTGATCAATGACCACAACCGTTGGCAGTTCGGTGAAGAAGTCCCACAGCTCGGGTAAATCAACCGCCTCAAAATAGATCACCACATGCCAGCCCAGCTTGCCGATGCGTCCTGCAATCTCCATGAGCTCGTCTTTGGGAGTGAAGTCAACCAAGCGCTTGATGAAATTGAAACGCACACCCCGCACACCTGCATCATGCATGGATTGCAATTCTTGATCTGTGACGCTGCGTTTGACGGTGGCCACACCGCGTGCCTTGCCATTTGAATGGCGCAAAGCATCCAAGGTGGCACTATTGTCAGTGCCATGGCAACTGGCGCCAACTACGATGTTGCGAGCAAACCCCAAGTGATCGCGTAGTGCGTAGAGCTGCTGCTTAGAAGCATCGCAGGGCGTGTACTTGCGTTCTGGCGCATAAGGAAACTCTGCACCAGGACCAAACACGTGGCAATGTGCATCGACAGCACCTTCCGGCAATTTGAATCTGGGTTTGCTCGGTCCAGTGTACCAATCGAGCCAGCCAGGGGTCTTTTGAAATTCCATCTTTATTCTCACTCAAGTTAATTTAATTTGATTCAATTTTGGCAGTGCCGTGCAAACCAGATCTCTCAATGACCTTGCTGAGTTGGCTTGCTTTTAAGCTGTTGTCAGTCATCAATCGATGTACTTCAAACCCGCTTTGGCCAGAGGCTCGCGCATGTTGTACATGTCGAGCCCCAGAATGCCGGCAGCCAACTTGGCGCGCTTCTCACCTTCGTTGGCTTCACGGGCTTCAGCAGCATCAGCTACTTTTTGGGCCCAAGCAGCAGGCACCACCACCACGCCATCGTCATCGGCCACGACGGCATCGCCTGGATTGACATTGATACCTGCACACACTACGGGAATATTGACAGAGCCTAGCGTAGATTTGATGGTGCCTTTGGCGCTGACGCCTTTGCTCCATACAGGAAAGCCCATGGCTGTGAGTTCGCGAATGTCACGCACGCCAGCATCGATGACCAAGGCTTTGGCGCCGCGGGCCATGAAGGAGGTGGCCAACAAGTCGCCAAAGAAACCATCGCAGTTGTCTGCACTCAGCGCTGCAATCACAATGTCGCCAGGCTGAATTTGCTCAGCCACCACATGCATCATCCAGTTGTCACCGGGGTGCAACAAGACGGTGACGGCGGTGCCAGAAACTGGCGCGCCACTGTAGATGGGGCGCATGTACCTTTGCATGAGGCCCACACGACCCATGGCTTCGTGTACTGTGGCCACGCCAAAACGGCCTAATTTATCGACGGCCGCTTTGTCTGCGCGGGTGATGTTGCGTTTCACAATTCCGAGTTCAGTCATGTTCAATCCAATTTGAAAATATTGAGAGAAAAATACTTGGCAGTTTGCGCCTTTACAGCCCCTTGGCTTTCAAGTGCGCATCCAATCTTGGAAACACACGGCGCGTGTTGCCTTCGTAAATTTTGTAACGCTGCTCTTCGTTCAAGGTACTTGATGACTGAATGTAACGCTTGGTATCGTCGAAATAATGCCCTGTTTCTGGGTCAATACCGCGCACAGCACCAATCATTTCTGAAGCAAACAAAATATTGTCAACAGGAATGACCTTGGTCAACAAATCAATGCCAGGCTGGTGATAAACGCAGGTGTCAAAGAAGATATTGTTCAGCAAATGGTCTTGCAATAAGGGCTTTTTTAGCTCTTGAGCCAAACCGCGGAAGCGGCCCCAGTGGTAAGGCACAGCGCCGCCACCATGGGGAATGAGAAATTTCAAAGTAGGAAAGTCTTTGAACAAATCAGAGGTGAGGCACTGCATGAACGCTGTGGTGTCCGCATTCAAATAGTGAGCACCGGTGGTGTGGAAACAGCTGTTGCAACTGGTACTCACGTGAATCATGGCGGGGATGTTGTATTCCACCATTTTTTCGTAAATGGGATACCACTGTTTGTCACTCAAGGGCGGCGATGTCCAGTGACCACCCGATGGATCTGGATTCAAATTGATACCCACGTTGCCATATTCTTTGACGCAGCGCTCCAGCTCTGGAATGCAGGTGGCTGGGTCAACACCGGGGGACTGCGGCAACATGGCCACAGGCACAAAATGTTCTGGAAACAACTGGCTCACGCGATAGCACAACTCATTGCAAATGGCAGCCCATGTGGAAGACACATTGAAATCGCCGATGTGATGTGCCATGAAACTGGCGCGCGGGCTAAATAGGGTCAAGTCAGATCCGCGCTCTTTCATCAATCGCAATTGGTTGGTCTCAATCGATTCGCGCAACTCGTCGTCGCTGATTTTGAGGTCGGCAACTTTAGGGCCGAGCTCCGGCGTATTCAAATTGGCAATCTGTGCATTGCGCCAGTTTTCTAGCGCCTTAGGGGCTGTGGTGTAGTGACCGTGGCAATCAATGATCAAAGGTTTTTGGGTACTCATGAAGGTGTCCAATTGAAAAATGAAGAGAGAAAATTAAGCGCTAGGGCCGGACCATAAGGAGGCAGGCACCATGGCCTCACCTCGCATGAGCAGGCGTGCTGTTCTGAGGAGTGCAGCTTGTGTGACATTTTGTCCGCCCGGCAAGTTGGGCGCAGGCTCTGTTTGCAAAGCCACACTGAACTCACCCGTGGGGTGTTCCACCGAAACGTTTTTGGCAGCGCCCGTTGGCATGACAGCAACGCCATCGCACACAGAGCCTTCCAACACACAGGCCGTGCCTACCGTGACGGCAGCCAGTACGCCTATGGCATCGTGACACACATGCGGAATGAAACTGCGCGTGGTCAAAGCGCCGCCATTTTGTGGGGGTGCGATGAGGGTCATTTTGGGATAGTTCTTTTGACTCACATCGCCTAAGCCCATCAACAAAGAGACTTGCAATCGCAGCGCTTCAATTTTGGTTTTAAGTTCTGAGTCGGTATTCAGGTCGGCCACCGATTCATAACCTGTTCGGCCTACATCAGAGGCCTTGAACATTACCAAGGGCATGCCGTTATCGATGCAAGTCACGTCCAAAGTGAAAGGGGAAAAACCTTGGCCTGTCACTGTCAAGGTGTCTCTAACCTTGCCGGTTGGCAGCAGACCAGAGCAGACTGAACCTGCTGTGTCTAAAAAATTAATCACAACAGGCGCGGAGGTTCCTGGCGCACCATCGATGCGTGCATTGCCTTCATATTGCACCATGCCACCCTTGGTGTCGACGGTAATGTCACATTGCATGTTGGTGTTCAGGGTCAAAACTCGGAATGTGGTTTGATCGCCTTGCGCTTGCAGCATGCCAGTTTCGAGCGCAAACGGCACCACGGCGGCCAACATGTTGCCGCAATTGGGCGTGGTATCAACCGTGTCGTTGTTGGGCTGGAGTTGTGCAAACAAAAAGTCAAGCGCCACGCCCGGTACGGTGCTTCGACTCACGATACCCACCTTGCTGGTGAGTGGATGTGCGCCACCCAAACCATCGATTTGACGTTTGTCAGGCGACCCCATGGCTGCCAACAAGACTTTGTCTCTGAGTTTGATGTCTGTTGGCAGATCGGACGCTTTGTAGAAAGGCCCCTTGGAGGTGCCGCCACGCATCAACAAGCAAGGAACAGCAGTTTGAGAAGAAGGTTTCATGGTCTGAATGCAAGCGTTTGAGGTCTAGAAGTGTTTCATTGTCCAATTTAGCGAGTCTTTAAACTAGGCCTGACAAGCACTACCAGATAGAACAAAATTAAATAGCCGGAGTGCCGTTATGGCAAAATTCTAGAATGGATCTCAAGCAAATTGAATATTTTG
This sequence comes from uncultured Burkholderiales bacterium, assembly GCA_937891665.1. Classification (GTDB taxonomy): domain Bacteria; phylum Pseudomonadota; class Gammaproteobacteria; order Burkholderiales; family Burkholderiaceae_C; genus Limnohabitans_A. Next base: position 7,299 of record CALAGS010000062.1, read on the forward strand.
TGCGTGTCGCAGAATTGGGCAGCTTCACACGCGCAGCCATTGCACTCAATGTGGCACAGCCCGCGTTAAGCCGCCAAATTAGGCTTTTGGAAGTTGAGTTGCGACAAAATTTGCTCAAACGCAATGGCCGCGGCGCCACGCCCACCGAGGCGGGACAGCTACTTTTGGAGCATGGCCGAGGCATCTTGCACCAAGTAGAACGCACACACGAGGCGCTTGGGCGGGCCAGAATCGATTTGACCGGGCGAGTCGCTTTGGGGCTGCCGCCCAGTGTGGCCAGAGTCTTAACCGTGCCTCTGACCCGTGCATTCAGAGAAAAAATGCCCGATGCTCAGTTATCGATCAGTGAAGGACTGACCTCAGCCATGCAAGAAAGTCTGCTTAACGGCAGGCTGGACATTGCCCTGCTCTACAACACAAAACCCACATTGGGATTGGAAGTTTCACATTTGGTTCAGGAAGAGTTATGGCTGGTTCAGCGCCGTCCGCCAGGCCTTCAAGAAGATCCCCCGCCGCCGCCGATTGAGTTTAAAGATATCTCCAAACTTCCCTTGGTGATTCCAAGCCGACCCAATGTCATTCGCTTGCTAGTGGAGTCAGAAATGGCATCCGTTGGCATGCGGCCGCACATTGCCTTGGAAATCGATGGTGTGACGGCCATCCTAGATTTGGTAGCTGATGGCGCCGGATGCGCCGTCTTGTCTCGCAATGCAGTGACCCGATCCATCAACCCTTCCGCTTTTTCAACACGGCCTATTTCGAGCCCACAACTCAGCATTGAATTGAGTAGCGTGGTGAGTTCTCAAAGACCGACCACCGCCACTCAGAAAGCGACACTCACGCTGATTCGCGAAACAGCAATTCGATTGTTGGAGTCAGAATAAATATCAATCATCAACTGCTTTCACGAACTCCCCATTGAAGGCGTTCATTGTTTGGGAATGCCAGCACGCTGAATGACTTCACCCCAGCGCTTGGTCTCGCTGCTTAACAATTCGGCGGCTTGCTGCGAGCTACCTGGTTGCGGATCGACGTTCATGTCCAATAATTTTTTCCGAACATCAGCAGAATTCAATGCATTCTGAATTTCTTGGTTGAGTTTTTGAACAATGTCACGCGGCGTTTTGGAGGGCACTGCAAGAGCATTCCAAGAAGCTGCGTACAAATTGCGAACACCGGCTTCTTTGGCTGTGGGTACTTGAGGCAATGCAACCGAGCGCTTATCGCCTGTCACGGCCAAGGCTCGCAGGGCTTGCCCCTTAATTTGAGGCAATACTGGCGCCAAAATTTCTACCGCCAAATCAATTTGCCCACCGCGCAATGCTGTTAGCACGGCTGGCGTGCCATTGAAGGGTACAACTTGCGCATCGATTGCCGCAGTCGCTTTGAATAGCTCTGCCGCCAAATTCTGGGTGCTGCCCACATTGATGCTGCCAATGTTCAGCTTTCCCGGGTTGGCTTTGGCAAAATTGAGCAAGTCTTGCAACGTCGTGAATTTAGATTCTTGGGACACCACAATGGCGATGTCAAACGTACCGAGAACAGACAAAGGCGTCAAATCTTTTTCTGCATCGTACGGCAATGTTTTGAAAAGCCCCGCACTGACTGCCGTGGCATTGGACATCAGAAGCAAGGTGTAACCATCGGGGGCAGATTTGGCGACAGCGTCAGTGGCCACAACACCCCCTGCGCCAGGTTTGTTTTCAATGACGACGCTTTGCCCTAAATTTTCACTCAGCTTTTGCGCCACAGTGCGGGCCGTCAAATCGGCCACACCGCCGGCACCAAAGGGCACCACAATTTTGAGTGGTTTGCTGGGATAAGCTGCTTGGCTGAATGCGTTTGCAGCCATGGCCCCAAGCAAGGTGGCCAAGGCCAAGGATGCCCATTTTGATTTCAGATTCATTTCAAACCGCCTTTTCTAATTTCAATAGCCGATCAATGACACGGCGCGACATCACGCCACCTGCGTCGATGGACAACACTTTTAATTTGCGCTCTGGATTGGCCAAAATATTCTTTTGTTGACGCTCTAGCATCTCCAAATCTTCACTGAAAATTTTGCCCTGACCCTCGCGAATGCGCGCCGTCAAATCTTGGTCCTGAGGCTTGAATTGTCGAACCATGCCCCAGAAATAATGGATGCTAGTATCTGTTTCGGGGGTAATAAAGTCAACCACCACACTGTAGGCTTTGTCTTTGGGGTCAGCACTGTAGCCGCCCTTGCCCGCTAATGCCACACCCACTTCAATCATCACGTGGCTGGGAGGTGAAAAACGGCAAATTTGCCAACGGTCCACTTTGGCATCTTGTGGCAAATCATTGGCGCGCATGGCCATTTGCCAAAATGGAGGTGCCTTGATGCCTTCCATGAATCGGCTGGTCACCACCGTGTTGCCTTCGGTCACGGTTCGGCTGGGTGTTTCATCTATTTCAGTTTGCCCAATGCTGGTGGCGTGCACGTAGGTTTCATGCGTCAGGTCCATCAGGTTGTCAATCATCAGGCGGTAGTCACACGCAATGTGATAATGCCCTCCCCCGTATGCCCAAGCAGGATTTTCAAACCAGTCAAAGACGGGCATTTTGCTGGAATCTGCTTTGGACGCTTCACCCGGCCAAACCCATACAAAGCCATAGCGCTCAATGACTGGAAAACTTTTGACAGGCTCAAATCCTCGAACATTGTGGCCTGGCATGCTCACCGTGTGGCCATCACATCCCATGGTGAGGCCGTGATAGCCGCAGACCAATTGCCCATTGCAAACTCGACCCAATGACAAAGGGGCACCGCGGTGGGGACAAAAGTCTTCCACAGCTGACACCTTACTTTCAAGTCCTCTGAAAAAAACCATGGACTCATTGCAAATTTTCCGGCCCAAAGGCTTGTCTGTGATTTCGTCAGCC
>CALAGS010000063.1 GCA_937891665.1 uncultured Burkholderiales bacterium
TTGCTGAGTTGACGGCCGGGCGCAGGGCCCCATTGCGCTTCAATTTCTTTGAGCCAGCGCTCACGCTTGACGTGATCGTCGGCAGAGATCAAAGCATGGACATTGGCATCTGCGCCATGCTGTGCCGCATTGCCATACAACAAGGCTTCGCGCAATTCATCTACGCTGCCTGGTACATCGACTTGATAACCTTGGGCCTTCATGGCGGTCAGGGTGTACCACAAAGATTCAAAAACAGACAAGAATGCGGCCGTGCCAATGTTGCCTGCATTGGGCGGAAAGTTGAACAGCACAATGGCCACGTTGCGTTCTTTTCGCTCGCTGCGTTTCAAGGCCACCATCTTGCTCACCCTGGCTGCCAGCATGATGGCGCGCTCTGGGCAAGAGTGCATGTCTTGAGCGGTATTGCTTTCACCAAACGTACACGCATGGTGACAACCATTGCATGTCACACCTGCCGCGCCGGGACGTCCTCCAAACACCATCGGGCTGGTCGAGCCATCAAGTTCGGGTATTGCGACCATGATGGTGCTTTCAACCGGCAACAAACCGCGGTCTGAACCACCCCATTGGTCCAGTGTTTGAAATTCAACAGGGTGTGCAGCGACATAAGGCACATCCAATTTGGCCAGCACTTCTTCAGCGGCCTTGGCATCGTTGTAGGCAGGGCCGCCAACCAGTGAGAAACCACTGAGAGACACAACGGCATCGACACACACTTGACCGTTCTTCATGAAAAATTCATCAATGGCGGGACGAGAGTCCAAGCCAGCGGCAAACGCGGGAATCACGCGCAAGCCTTTTGACTCCAAAGCGGCGATCACGCCGTCATAGTGACCTGCATTGCCCGACAACAAATACGAGCGCAACAGCAAAACGCCCACGGTGCCTTTGACCGGAATGCCTGTTGGCAATGGCAATGCATTGGCATCCTCGCTGAACCTTCCGGCCATGCGCGGGTGGTAGACACCCACCTCTGGGTAGTCAATGGGGGCTTCAACCTTGATCTTGCCGCGCAATGACTTGCGAGGACCATCGGCACCGCGGTCAATCAGGTGACGCACCATGTTCAAAACATTGTCGTCAGAGCCACCTAGCCAGTATTGCAAAGTGATGAAGTAGGCGCGCACGTCTTGGGCTGTGCCAGGAATAAAACGCAACAACTGGGGCAAGCGGCGCAACATTTTCATTTGCGCGGCGCCGCCCGTAGCAGGCTTGTCTTTGCCACCACCGCCACGCAATTTTTTAAGCAAAGCCATGGGGCCGCTTGCGGGCTTGCTCATGTCAAACTGACCAAAGCGAGTGAGCTGGGTCACTTCTGTGGCACTGGCCATGCAAACCATGGCATCGCAGTTCATCCGGCGCGCGCGCAAGTCGTCCAAGATGGGCAAAAAGTGATCTTCAAGGAAGAGCATGCCGCACAGAACAATATCGGCTGAAGCAATATCGGCTTTGCATTTGGCAATGAGAGCCTCATTGCCTGTGTACTCCGAAGCGGCGTGAAGACTCCAAGTCAGGCCTGGAAAATCGCGCTTCAATTGCGCGTTGGCGCGATTGAACGAACTCGCAAAGTGCGTGTCCATGGTGACCACCACCAATTTAATGGGGGTGGTATCACGCGGCGTCGGCTTAAGACTGTGAGTAGTAAGCTTTAGATTCATACAGTGTCTCCGTCGTGATCAAAGTCACGCCGCGTTCGATGGCATATTTTTCGGTATTTCGCCGGGCCTTGCCGCGAACGAAAAATGGTATTTTTTTGAGTTCTTTCTCTGCGCCGGCATCCCATGCCGCAATTTGAATAGTTGAAGTACTTTGCGCCACACCCTGACTCAGTGCGGGCGCCTCAATTTGCTCTGGCACTGCCGTTGTCGTTGCGGGTGCTGCCTGCTGAGTTTGAACATGCACACCACCACCTAAGTGCGAGGGTGCTGCATCTTCATGAAATTCTGAGTCACCGCGGAACATGCCAATGAGGTGCTCTTCCAAGCCCATCATCAAGGGGTGCACCCACGTGTCAAACAACACATTGGCGCCTTCAAATCCCATTTGTGGCGAATAGCGCGCTGGAAAATCTTGCACATGCACGGGGGCCGATATCACTGCGCAAGGCACGCCCAAACGTTTGGCAATGTGACGCTCCATTTGCGTGCCCAGCACCAACTCTGGATTCAATTCTGCAATGCGCGCTTCAATCTCTAAGTAGTCGTCGCTGATCAAGGCGTCAACGCCATAAAGCTTGGCCGCATCACGCACCTCGCGCGCAAACTCGCGGCTGTAGGTGCCAATGCCCACGACAGTAAAGCCCATCTCTTGCGCCGCTACCCGGGCAGCGGCCACAGCATGCGTGGCATCGCCAAACACAAACACGCGTTTGTTGGTGAGGTAAGTGGAATCAACTGAGCGCGCGTACCAAGCCGCGCGCGATTCTGCTTTGGCCAAGGCAGCTTCAGGATCTAGTCCAGCCAATTGAGCCACTTCGCGAACAAAATCGCGCGTAGCGCCGGTACCAATCGGAATGGTTTTGGTAAAGGCTTGACCAAATTGACGCTGTAACCACTGCGCGCTCAAGTTGGCAATTTCGGGATACAGCACGACATTGAATTGCGCATCTGCTAAGCGCGCAATATCAGCAGGTGTTGCAGTCAGCGGTGCCACCACATTGATTTCAATGCCCATGTCTGTTAGCAACTTGCGAATTTCAGTCAGGTCATCGCGGTGCCTAAAACCCAACGCGGCGGGTCCTAAGATATTGCAACGCGGTTTGCTGCTTGGTGTCTTTTCTATCTGATCCGCTGGCAAAGCCAAGTTGCGAACCAATTGGTAAAAAGTTTCGGAGGCGCCCCAGTTTTCTTTGCGCTGATACGAAGGCAATTCCAAAGCCACCACAGGCACTGGCAAGTTAAGTGCTTTGCACAAACCACCTGGATCGTCTTGAATCAATTCAGCGGTGCACGATGAACCCACCAACATGGCTTTGGGCTGGAAGCGCTCATAGGCTTCGCGTGCTGCAGTTTTAAAAAGTTCTGCGGTATCACCACCTAAATCACGCGCTTGAAACGTGGTGTAGGTCACGGGCGGACGTTTTTGCAAACGCTCAATCATGGTGAACAACAAATCTGCGTAGGTATCGCCCTGCGGTGCATGCAACACATAATGAACATCTTCCATGGCCGTAGCAATGCGCATGGCGCCCACATGGGGAGGTCCTTCGTAAGTCCAGAGCGTAAGTTGCATGGTTCTGCTTCCCTTATGCAGCTAGGCGCATGCGGCGCACCAAAGGTCGAGTGAAGAGTTCGGCCAAGTCACCCGCTTGATCAAAGCCTTGAATGGGCGTGAACACCAACTCAATGGCCCACTTGGTGGTCATGCCTTCCGACTCCAAGGGATTGGCCAAGCCCAAGCCACACACCACCATGTCGGGGTGCAAAGCGCGGCAACGGTCCAGTTGTTTTTCAACGTGCTGGCCTTCCGACAAAAATGTGCCTTCAGGCAACATGGCCAACTCCATAGCCATGTGCTGACGGTGCAAATAAGGCGTGCCCACTTCCAATAATTTCATACCCAGTTCACGCGACAAAAACCGCGCCAAAGGAATTTCAAGTTGAGAGTCGGGGAAGAAGAAAATACTTTTGCCATCCAAGTGCAACTTGGCACGTGACAACGATGCGGTGGCTCTGGCCGTTGGCGCTGCCACTGAGGCATCAAAGCGCTCTTTGGAAACACCAAAGGCATTGGCTGCCGATTGCAACCACGCCGTGGTGCCTTCAATGCCCAGCGGAAAAGGTGCAGGCAACAAGCTGGCTCCGCGCGCTTGCAACGCTTTTGCGGTATCTGCCAAAAAGGGTTGCGCCAACAACAAGCGTGTGCCGGTTCCGATCGGTGCCTGATCGTCTGCACGCCTTGGTGGGAAAAAGCGCACGCGCTCTATGCCCATGTGATTCAAAATACGCACAAACTGATCTTCCACCACATCAGCCAAGGTGCCCACAATGACCAACTCTTGCGCGGCATCAGCTGCGGCCGTTGGCAAGCCAGGCACCATGGAAGCCAAGCAAGCATCCTCGCCTTGAGTGAATGTGGTTTCTATGCCACTGCCTGAATAATTCAGCACCCGCACCGACGATGCGTGTTGCGCAGAAAGCCTAGACGCTGCGCGTGATAAATCAAGTTTGATCACCTCTGATGGGCATGAGCCAACCAAGAACAGCAGTTTGATCTCAGGACGCCGCGCCAGCAGTTGATTGACCACCCGATCAAGCTCTGTATTGGCATCGGACAAGCCAGCCAAATCACGTTCGTCAATGATGGCCGTTGCAAAACGAGGTTCTGCAAAAATCATGACGCCAGCTGCCGACTGAATCAGGTGTGCACACGTGCGCGAACCCACGACCAAGAAGAACGCATCTTGAATTTTTCGGTGCAACCAAATGATGCCTGTTAAGCCGCAGAAAACCTCGTGTTGGCCGCGCTCGCGCAGCACCGGTGCATCACTGCAACCGCCCACCGTTTTTACGGGTACAGGAAAGCTGACAACACTCATGCGGCCATCCCCTGAAATCCTTCATGTTTGACTGCTGTGGCTTCACGCAATTTGGCCTCTTGATCGAGACGTGCCGCACGCAATTTAAGAATGAATTGCCCAGCATTGACCACGTAGGTTGCATAGGCAGCCAAGGCCAAGTACATCAACTCAGCGCCTTGTAATTTTTGGGTGTACATGGCGTACAAATAGGCCGTGTGAAGTGCCAGCACCAACATGCTGAAAACGTCTTCCCAGTAGAAGGAAGGGGCAAACAAATAGCGCCCAAACACCACCTTCTCCCAAATGCAGCCTGTGATCATGATGGTGTAAAGCGTCAAGGTTTTAACCACCACGCTCTCATTGGCAGTGTCTAAGCCCTCGCCAGTCAACAAATACCGCAAAACAAAATAAAGACTGCCCAAAAATATGAAGAACTGGATAGGCGCCAACAAACCTTGCACAAAAGTCCAGTAGGTGCTGTCCCGGCGAATCCGCTCTTCCGGGGTGTAAAGCGGCCGGCGCGCCTTGACGCCCGTTCCGTTTTCACTTTTGAATGTTGATAATTTTTCGGCCATGTCGCCAATTTATTCGCTCCTTTGCAACTTGTCAACTTAGATTGACGTAAACACTTAGTTACATATAATTAATACCCTACTGGCATAGTGGGATAAAAATAAGCTTTGACCAAAGTCAGTTCAGCGCATAAAAAGGTGTAAACCGAAACGAACACGCTGCTGGGCTAAGTTCTTTCACCAAGCAGGAGACAAGAATGGACAATTCAAATCAGAGCAATGGCCAAAGAGCAGAAGGCTCCCATTTCCCTGAAAACAGCGAGGCAGGCCATTGGCGTGGTTTCGGTGCCCCCGCCAACAGCCGGTTTGATGGCATGCCGGGTTCTGCTCCCGTCGCCGCGGCCTCATCCTCCTCTACCGTAGCCGTTTTGGCACGGACTATTCAAAACGAAATCATCCCACGCTTGATGATGGCCCATCGCACACCGACTGAGTGTGCCATGCCCAACATAGTGATGCCCTACAGCATCACCGCCACGGACGTGACAAACTTTGTCAATCTTTTGCTAGAAGGCCGGCAAGCCGAAGGCCTTGGTTGGATAGACGAAGCCCGCGGCAAGGGCGTCAGCATCGAATCCATCTTTTTAAACCTGTTGGCCCCTGCTGCCAGGCAATTGGGCGAGCTTTGGGAAGATGACGAGCGCGACTTCACAGAGGTGACCCTTGGCTTGGCAGAGCTGCACAAAATTTTGCACGTGTTGCCCTCCATGAGTGAGTTGCACAAACAGTACGTGCCCAATGGCTTGACTATTTTGCTCATGCCATCGCCAGGCGACCAGCACACCTTGGGCTTGGCCATGGTGGCCGAATTTTTCCAGCGTGATGGTTGGGCAGTCGATGGGGGCACTTTTGCAGCCGCCGACAATCCGGCACTCTTGGTCAAAGCCAAACGCTACGATGCCGTTGGGTTTTCACTGGCAACGGGCCTTGGGTTTAACCGCTTGAAAGATTGCATTTCTGCCATTCGTCAAACTGTTAGCCCAGACAAGCTGTGCATAATTGTGGGTGGTCCTTATTTTGCCGCCAACCATGAGATGGTCAGCCAAGTCGGTGCAGATTTGTTTGTCCAAGATGCTAACTTAGCGCCAGATTTGGTCCAAAAGTACATTCAAACCAACGCCTAATCCATTCAACTTAACTTTTAAAGCACCCCCCCTATGAATACCAGTTTTCAAACAGCGTCGGAGCAATCGCCCGGGCGATTTGGAAATGCACAAAGTCTCTTGGGGCACTTGGATGCGAATGTCATTTCTAATTTAATCACCACCACCGCTGACGTGGTGCTCGTCATGGACGAGACCGGACTGATTGAAGACGCCGCATTTGCCAACGAAGAGTTGTTCAAGATAGGTCGTGCGCATTGGGTTGGCAAGCCTTGGGGTCAAACAGTTACCGAGGAAAGCCGAACCAAGGTCAACGCCTTGCTCAGAGACATGGGCAGCGACAAGAGCACCAAGTGGCGTCAGCTCAACCAATCGGCTGAAAACGGCACCGACCTGCCTTTGTCCTATTCGGTCATCACTGTACCCTCGGGCAAAACAGATGGCCGCGTTCGCGCACTGGCCTTTGGCCGTGATCTGCGTCCCCAAGCTGCTCTTCAACAAAAAGTGCTCAACGCGCAACGCGCTATGGAGCGCGACTACTGGCACCTTAAAAACGTTGAGACACGTTACCGCTTGTTGTTTCAGGTTTCCTCTGAAGCCATGCTCATTCTGAATGCAGACACTGAAAAGTTAGAAGACAGCAACCCTGCCGCCTTTGAGTTGCTTGGTGGCGACCTCCACAAATCAGGCTGGTCCATTGCTTCCAGTTTAGACAAAGCCAGTTCGACTGCCTTAAACAAAGCTTTTGTAGAGTTGCTTGCCAGCGGCCAATCAAATCCCGTTGCTTTGACCTTGCCGCAAGGAGGCATCAAAGTATTGGCACATGTTTCACTTTTCCGGCAGGAAAAGTCTGCTCACTTTCTCATCCGCCTTCTGCCAATCCAGACGCGTCCAGCATTGTCTGCCAACAACCAAACTCGACAGTTGTTGTCAGAGGTCATGGAAAGTGCACCCGACGCATTGGTTGTCACCGACCTGAATGGCATCGTCCTTTCAGCCAATCGCTCCTTTTTGCAATTGGCCCAAGTCAGCAACGAAGCCCTGGTTCAAGGAGAACCCCTTGAAAGATGGCTGGGTCGGGCTGGCGTGGACATGAAAGTTCTGATGTCCAATTTGAAGCAGCGCGATGTTGTCAGGTTGTTTGCAACCCGCATGCGGGGCGATCTTGGCTCTGCCACTGACGTTGAAATTTCAGCGGTGTCAGTTTCTGGTGGTGAGCAACCTTGTTTGGGATTCACCATCCGAGACATCAGCTTGCGCTTGGGCGTAGAGGCCAAATCCAGCAATGACGTGTTTCGCTCAAAAGGTCAAATGACCGAGTTGGTGGGCCGCGTACCACTCAAAGACATTGTGAGCGAAACCACCGACCTGATTGAGCAAATGTGCATCGAAGCCGCACTGGAACTCACCGGAGACAACCGGTCTTCTGCCGCCGAAATGCTGGGTCTTTCACGTCAAAGCTTGTACGTCAAATTGCGCCGATTTGGCATCAACGTTCCGGAAAACGACACAGAAGCTTAATTGCCTCCATTTCCCTGATGCGCTTTTCCCACAGCGCCCTCAGTGGAAACCATAGGATGTGTAAATTTAACTTGACACTTGCATGTGTCATGCGTAAAAACACATTTTATGGTCCTCCCGCAACTCTCCGCAGTCACTGAGTTATTCAAACCCATCACTTGGTTCCCGCCAATGTGGGCGTTTGCTTGCGGTATTGTGGCCTCCGGCGTTGCCATGGATGGCAAATGGTTGTTGGCCCTCATTGGCGTTGCATTAGCAGGCCCCTTTGTTTGCGCCACCAGTCAGGCCGTGAATGATTGGTTTGACCGCCATGTCGATGCCATCAACGAACCCCAACGTCCTATTCCCTCCGGTCGCATGCCAGGCCGATGGGGCCTGTACATCGCCGTTCTGTGGACCTTGGTTTCTTTGGGTGTGGCCACCCTTTTAGGACCTTGGGGCTTTGCCGCCGCGGCGGTGGGATTGATCTTGGCCTGGGCCTACAGCGCACCCCCTTTTCGCTTGAAAGAAAACGGCTGGTGGGGCAATGCCGCTTGCGGCATCAGCTATGAAGGCATTGCATGGACCACCGGCGCCGCCGTGATGGCGGGTGGCCAAATGCCCGACAAACGCTCCTTGTTGCTGGCACTTTTGTACAGCGTTGGCACCCACGGCATCATGACTTTGAATGACTTCAAAGCGGTGCAAGGCGATCGCCAGATGGGCGTGCGCTCGCTACCTGTGCAACTCGGCGTTCAATCGGCAGCAGGCGTGGCCTGTTGGTTTATGGCCTTGCCGCAAGTGATCGTGATCATTTTGCTGTTTGCATGGGGCTGCCCTGCGCAAGCCTTGGCGGTCACTGTCTTGCTGGGTGTGCAGCTTTTGATGATGGATTATTTTTTGACGCGTGTGGTTCAACGCGCTCTTTGGTACAGCGGTTTTGGTGTGCCGTTTTTTGTCGCAGGCATGATGGTCAGTGCCTTTGCCTTGCGCGGTTTAATTTCTTAAGGTGATGACATGAGCTCAATAGAAACATTCGATGTGGTGGTGGTAGGCGGTGGTCCTGCAGGTGCTACTGCAGCGCACACCTTGGCCAAACGAGGACATTCGGTCTTGTTGCTAGACAGGGCTGGGCGCATCAAACCTTGTGGTGGTGCTATCCCGCCGCGACTGATTAAAGACTATGACATTCCAGACCATTTGTTGGTGGCCAAAGCAAGGTCTGCGCGAATGATTGCACCCAGCAACCATGGCGTCGATATTCCAATTGACAACGGTTTTGTGGGCATGGTTGATCGGTCTGAATTTGACGAATGGCTGCGTGTACGCGCCGCAAGTGCAGGCGCTGTAAGGCGCATTGGCACCTTTGAAAAGTTAACGCGCGACGTAGACGGCGTCAGCATTTTGCATTTTGAAGCCCGCGAACACCAACAACGCGGTGGCGGCAAACCCGCCATGGTGAAGGCACGTACCATCATTGGTGCAGATGGTGCGAAGTCACAAGTGGCAAGACATGCTGGCGTGACCGGTGCTGCAGAAACGCAATATGTGTTTGCGTACCACGAGATTGTGAAAGCCCCGGCCATCAAACCTGCTGGGTATGACGACACCCGCTGCGATGTGTATTACCAAGGCAAGTTGTCACCTGACTTTTACGGTTGGGTGTTTCCCCACGGCGATACCTTGAGCATTGGCACAGGCAGTGCCGACAAAGGTTTTTCACTGCGCAATGCCGTTGGCGAATTGCGCAATGCATCGGGCCTGGGCGACAGCGAAGTACTCAGGCGCGAGGGCGCACCTTTGCCCATGAAGCCATTGAAGAAATGGGACAACAACCGCGATGTGGTGTTGGCCGGTGATGCAGCGGGTGTGGTGGCACCGGCATCAGGCGAGGGCATTTACTACGCCATGTACAGCGGTGAATTGGCAGCCTATGCGGTTGAAAAAGTATTGCACACAGGCGATGCAAAAAATTTGCAAATGGCACGCAAGCAATTCATGAAAGAGCATGGCACCGTGTTTACGGTGCTGGGTATCATGCAATGGTTTTGGTACAGCAGCGAAAAGAGGCGCGAACGCTTTGTCAAAATTTGCGAAGACCGTGATGTGCAGCAACTCACGTTTGAGTCGTACATGAATAAAAAATTGGTGCGTAAAAAACCAATGGCACACGTGAAGATTTTCTTCAAAGACATGGCGCACTTGTTGGGCTTGGCGAAAGTGTGAACCTCGAAGACATTTACCAATCGACCTTGGTGGTTGACATTGCGATTGGCTTTATCGTCATCGAAACTTTTGTCTTGTGGGCCTTTCACCAAATCACAAGGCGCGGCTTGATGGTTCAAGATGTTTTGTTGACCATCCTTTCGGGCTTGTCTCTCATGCTGGCGTTGCGCTGTGCACTCACACCTGGATTCTGGCCTGGCATGGCTTTGTTTTTAATCACGGCGGGCTTAGCCCACGGGGCTGATTTGCGCGCACGCGCCAAAGCCAAAAGAGATGACTACTGACGCGCTATTGAATGCG
>CALAGS010000064.1 GCA_937891665.1 uncultured Burkholderiales bacterium
GGCGCTTGAATCAATCGGATGCTGTGCTTGTCAAAAAAAGATGCGTTCATGTCGCAATTATTCACTGGCTTGAAGCTCACCACATGAGGCGCCGAGACGAAGGTGTTTGAAAAAAGCGGGTTTACCCGATTTCCCAGAAGTCTGAAATTCATTTAACATGTTAAATAAATACCAATGCCATGAAAACACAAGCCTTCGTCCACCGCAACTTACCTCGGCTGCTGCTTCAAGCCCGCGAGGCTGTCATGACGCACACGCGGCCCAGCCTCAGAGAGCATGGCCTGTCAGATCAGCAATGGCGTGTGTTGCGCGTGTTGGGTGAAAACGCCCACTGCGCCGAAGGTGTGGAAACAGGCCGCGTGGCACGCGAGGCTTTTTTGTTAGGCCCGAGTTTGACGGGCGTACTGACTCGGATGGCCAGGGATGGTCTGATTGAGCGGCGTCGTTGCCCGCAAGATGCGCGCAGAACCGTGGTTCGCGCCACCGCATTGGGCCTGAGCAAGGTGGCCCAACTGTCAGAGGCCATCGAGGCGCACTACGCCTTCATGGAAAGTGAGTTGGGCAAACAGAAATTAGCCCAGTTGTATCAATTGCTAGACGCAGTGATTCAACTGGAAACTTTGAGTACCGAATTGAATTCAGAAGAGATGGCATCACCATGCAAAACAATTTGAAGCCTTATTGGCCAATTGGCACCGTCTACGGCGCGCTGCTCAATTTCAAAAGAGAGTGGAACCTCAGAGCCCCACAGATGCCCGAGGCGCCTTACAAAGGCGCACCCAAAGCGCCCGTGTTGTTCATCAAAACGGCCAACACCTTCACCGCTTCTGGCAACACCATCGTCATACCTTCGAACGTCGCTGAAGTCGATGTGGGCGCTAATTTAGCGTGGGTCTTTGGCGCAAATGCCAATGTGGTGGCTTGTGTGTTGGTCAACGATGTGTCTATTCCGCATGAGAGCTATTACCGGCCGCCCGTCAAATTCAAATGTGTCGATGGTTTTTTGGGCGTGGGCGCGCAGGCCAAATCAGTTGCAGAAGTTCAAACCGATGCCGTGGTGCTCACTGTCAAAGTGAATGGTCAAACAGTGCAAAGCGTGAACTATGCAGACACTGTGCGTGCATCGCAAAAACTGCTTGCTGACATTTCAGAATTCATGACCTTTCAAGAAGGCGATGTGCTTTTGCTTGGCAGTGATTGCCTGCCGGATGGCAAGCGGCCGCGTGCCAAAGTGGGCGATGTGGTGGAAATTTCAGCGCCAGGCTTCGAAAGCTTGGTGAATCAATTTGTAGGAGCTGCAGCATGAAACACGCACGCATTGCTTGGGCTGGCGCCGTGCACGAGGCCGTTGAGTCCAATGGCGAGTTGTTGCTCACGCGCAGCCCTTGGGCTGGCAAACGCTTGAAATTTGACGAGGTGGTTTGGTTGCCGCCATTGGCGCCGGTGCCACAGGCCAGAACCATTTTGGCATTGGGCTTGAACTACGCTGACCATGCCAAAGAATTGGCTTTCAAAGCACCCGAAGAGCCGCTGGTGTTTGTCAAAGGTGAAGGCGCGCTCATCGGTCACAAAGCGCTCACACGCAGACCCAAAGACGCCACTCACATGCACTACGAATGTGAACTGGCCGTGGTCATTGGCCGTACGGCCAAGCATGTGAAAAAAGAAAACGCGTACGACTACGTGGGTGGCTACACCGTGGCCAACGATTACGCCATTCGAGACTATTTAGAAAACTGGTACCGACCCAACTTCCGTGTCAAGAACCGTGACACCTGCACGCCCATTGGACCTTGGTTGGTCGATGCCAAAGACATTCACGACGCTTATGGCAACCCCATGAATTTGAGTTTGCAAACCACGGTGAATGGCAAAGTAACCCAAAGCGGCCACACGCGCGACATGATTTTTGATGTGCCCACTTTGATTGAGTACTTCAGCGCGTTCATGACATTGCAGCCTGGTGATTTGATATTGACAGGAACGCCCGATGGCGTGGTGAATTGTGAGGTCGGCGATGTGGTTGTCACCAGCATTGAAGGCGTTGGCGATTTGACCAACACCTTAAGTGAATAGTCTCTGCGTCAAAAAACCGCAAGCAATAGAACAGAAATTAGGAATAAAAAATGCGCATAGATCATTTAATCGACGGACGCTCGGTTGCGAGCGCTGAGACTTTTGAAACCCGCGATCCCGCCACACAAGAGATTTTGGCAGAGGTGTCATCTGGCGGCTTGAATGAAGTCAATCAGGCGGTGGCCGCAGCCAAAGCCGCCTTTCCCAAATGGGCCGCCACACCCGCCACAGATCGCGCCAAGATCATGCGCAAGTTGGGGGAACTCATTACCAAAAACGTCCCTGCCATTGCCGAGACCGAAACACGCGATTGCGGTCAAACCATTTCTCAAACAGGCAAGCAATTGGTGCCGCGCGCAGCCGATAATTTTTCTTACTTTGCAGAAATGTGCACGCGTGTGGATGGCCATACCTACCCAACACCGACTCATTTGAACTACACACTGTTCCATCCTGTGGGCGTGTGTGCCTTGATCAGCCCTTGGAATGTGCCCTTCATGACGGCCACTTGGAAAGTGGCGCCTTGCTTGGCCTTTGGCAACACAGCCGTTTTAAAAATGAGTGAGTTGTCGCCCATGTCGGCAGCGCGTTTGGGTGAGCTGGCGCTAGAAGCCGGTGTGCCGCCTGGCGTTTTAAATTTGGTGCACGGCTATGGCAAAGAGGCTGGCGAGCCATTGGTATCGCACCCCGATGTGCGCGCCATTTCTTTCACCGGCTCTACCGCCACTGGCAACCGAATTGTGCAAAGTGCTGGCCTCAAAAAGTTCAGCATGGAGCTGGGCGGTAAATCACCTTTCGTGATTTTTGAAGATGCAGATTTGCCACGCGCACTCGACGCCGCAGTGTTCATGATTTTCAGCAACAACGGTGAGCGGTGTACAGCAGGCAGTCGCATCTTGGTACAGCAAAGCATTTATGCTGACTTTGTGCAGAAGTTCACAGAGCGTGCAAAACGCATTTCAGTGGGAGACCCGCTGGATGAAAACACCATCGTGGGTCCCATGATCAGCCAAGCGCATTTGGCCAAAGTCAAAAGCTACATTGAGCTTGGGCCTAAAGAGGGCGCCACCCTTTTGTGTGGTGGCTTGGACAAACCTTCTTACGCGCCTGAACTTTCTGAGCGTGTGAAGAAAGGCAACTTTGTTTGGCCCACGGTGTTTGCCGATGTCGATAACCGCATGAAGATTGCACAAGACGAAATCTTTGGTCCTGTGGCGTGCTTAATTCCTTTCCGCGATGAAGCGCACGCCATTGAATTGGCCAACGACATTCAATATGGTTTGTCCAGTTATGTGTGGACTGAAAACATAGGTCGCGCTCACCGTGTGGCAGCTGCTGTTGAAGCCGGCATGTGTTTTGTGAACAGCCAAAATGTTCGCGATTTGCGCCAACCTTTTGGTGGTACCAAGGCCAGTGGCACCGGCCGCGAAGGCGGCACCTGGAGTTACGAAGTATTTTGCGAACCCAAAAACGTGGCAGTGTCCATGGGTTCGCACCACATTCCACATTGGGGAGTTTGAGTATGGGACAAGTTTCATTGGCTGCCAAAATTACGCACGTGCCGTCCATGTATTTAAGCGAGTTGGACGGACCGCAAAAAGGCACCCGACAAGCAGCCATAGATGGCCATCACGAAATTGACAGACGCTGTCGAGCTTTAGGCGTTGACACCATCGTGGTGTTTGACACGCACTGGTTGGTGAACTCGGCGTACCACTTGAACAATGCGGTGCATTTCAAAGGCAACTACACCAGCAATGAGTTGCCCCACTTCATCAGCAACATGCCCTACGAATACGATGGCAATCCTCAGCTGGGGCACATCTTGGCCAAGGCCTGCAATGAAGCAGGCGTGACCACTTTGGCGCACGAGCACACCAGCTTGGCCTTGGAATATGGCACCCTGGTGCCCATGCGTTACATGAACGCAGACAGGCACTACAAAGTGATCTCAGTGTCTGCGTTGTGCATGGTGCACTCATTGGCCGAAAGCGCTCAATTGGGTTGGGCCATGAGGCGCGCTGTAGAGCAACATTACGATGGCAAGGTTGCATTCTTTGCCAGTGGCTCTTTGTCGCACCGATTTGCACAAAATGGTCTTGCCCCTGAATACGCCAACAAAATGTGGAGTCCGTTTTTAGAACAGCTCGACCACAACGTGATTGAGTTATGGCAGCAAGGCGATTGGAAAACTTTTTGCGCCATGCTGCCCGAGTACGCCGCCAAAGGCCATGGTGAAGGCTTCATGCATGACACGGCCATGTTGTTGGGTGTGCTGGGATGGGACCACTACCAAGGCAAAGCCGAAGTGATCACACCTTATTTCCCAAGCTCAGGGACCGGGCAAATCAATGTGGTGTTTCCGGTCAATCTTGTGACTGCAGAAGAAGGTGGTTCGTCCTACACGCTCAACCTGAACAGCTTGAAAGATCCCGCTGCGGTGTATGCCGCTGGTGCACGTCGTTTGTAATTTAGAAAGGTTTCCAATGCCTCATTTGGTCATTCTCTATACCGGTCAGTTGGACGCAGAAACCAACATGAAAGTTTTGTGCCGCAACTTGGCCGATGCCATGCTCACCGTGCTTGATGAATCCGGCAAGCAAGTGTTTCCTACTGGTGGCACACGCGTTATGGCCTATCCTGCGCCCCACTACGCGGTGGCCGATGGCGGCGCAGCTGGGCGCAAGGCCGCGCAGTTTGACCACAATCCACAGGGCGGTTCAGAAGACTACGCCTTCGTCTATTTGAATGTTCGAATGGGCAAGGGGCGCAGTGAGGCCACTCACCAACGCGCTGGTGAAATGTTGGTGGAAGTCACAAAAAAACATTTCGCAGATTTGTTTGCCACAAGGCACATCGGCATTACTTTGCAAATCGATGTGGGCCCAGAAGTGTTTGATCACAAGCACAGCAATGTGCACCCATTGTTTGCTACGCTTTAAATCTGTTCATTGCACTTCCCGTTTTTGAAAGACAGTCTGTATGTTTGATTCAGCACAAATTGCACAACTGGCAGCCGAGTTGCAGCAGTCGCAAAAAACACGTCAGCAAGTAGAGCACTTTTCCAAGCGCTTTCCGGGTATGAGCATTGAAGATGGCTATCGGGTCAGCCGCGCATGGGTGGCGCTGCAATTGGCCGAGGGCCGTCAAGTGATCGGTCACAAAATTGGCCTCACGTCACGCGCCATGCAGCAGGCCAGTCAAATTGACGAACCCGATTACGGCACCTTGCTCGACAACATGTTGTACACCTGCACTCCGGGGCACGTGTTAAACATTGCGCACACAGATTTTGTGGTGCCGCGTGTCGAGGTTGAATTGGCCTTTGTCTTGAAGAAAGACTTGCAAGGCCCTGATGTCACGGTCGATCAAGTGTTGGCTGCCACTGACTATGTCACACCCGCTATTGAAATCATCGATTCGCGCATTGAGCAATTTGACCGCCATACCAAAGTGATGCGCAAAGTGTTTGACACCATCAGCGACAACGCTGCCAATGCAGGCATTGTGGTGGGTGCAGAAAAAGTCAATCCACTCACAAGCAATTTGCCATGGTGCGGCGCTATTTTGAAATTGAATGGCGTGGTCGAAGAGACGGGTTTGGCGGCAGGTGTTCAAGGCCATCCTGCGGTGGGCATTGCATGGCTTGCCAACAAGTTGGCCCCTTGGGGCGAGCATTTGAAAGCCGGACAAATTGTGTTGGCGGGCTCCTTTACCAAACCAGTTCCAGCCAAAGTGGGCGATGTGTTCGATGCCGACTACGGCCCACTTGGCCGTTTGCAATTTCAATTCATTTAAGAAAGAGACATGATGAAAACACCCGTGAATCGCTTCAAGAAAGCCATCACTGAAAAACACGCTCAAATTGGTTTGTGGATGGGCATGGCCAGCAGTTACAGCGCAGAGATGTGCGCCATGGCTGGCTTCGACTGGTTGTTAATTGATGGCGAGCATGCGCCCAACAGCTTGCAAAGTATTCAGCAACAACTTCAAGCCATTGCGGCCTACCCGGTCAACAACGCCATTGCGCGCGTACCCGTGGGCGACACTGCGCTCATCAAGCAGTATTTGGATCTCGGCGCCGAGACCTTGCTTATTCCGATGATTGACACACCCGAGCAAGCTGAGCAATGTGTGCAAGCCATGCGCTACCCCCAAAACGATGGCAAAGGCGGTGTGCGCGGTATGGGTGGTGCGCGCGCTTCGCGCTGGGGCATGTTTCCCAATTACACCAAAGAAGCCAATGAACAAGTTTGCTTGTTGGTGCAAGCCGAAACGCGTGAAGCCTTGAAAAACTTAGACGCAATTGCCAACACGCCTGGCGTGGATGGTGTGTTCATTGGCCCTGCAGATTTGTCGGCTTCATTGGGTCATGTGGGCGACCCCAACCACCCTGAAGTACAAGCCGCTATTGAAGATGCGATTGCACGCATTTTGAAAGCAGGCAAAGCGCCAGGCATTTTGACGTCAGATGTGACCCAAGCCAAACACTATTTGTCGCTGGGCGCTTTATTTGTGGCGGTGGGGCTGGACACTCAAATTTTGGTTCGTCAAACTTCAGCATTGGTGCGTCAATTCAAGCCAGAGGCTGGCATCGCGTTGCCAACTTCGGGCCAGGTGTATTGATCATGCTGACACATCAACTGCCTGCTGCACGTTCGCTGCAAAATGAAGTGCATCCCAAAGAGTGGGAGGCTCGTGTCCAGTTGGCGGCCTGTTACCGAGTGTTTGCTTTTTTGGGCTGGACCGAAATGATTTACAACCACATCACCTTGCGCTTGCCGCAAGAGGTCTGTGGTTCAGAAAAACAATTTTTGATCAACCCTTTTGGCTTGCATTACAGCGAAGTCACCGCCAGTAACTTGGTGAAAATTGATTTGAAGGGCAAGGCGCTTGATGGTTCACCCTATCCTGTGAATCCAGCTGGTTTCACGGTGCACGCTGCGTTGCACGACAACCTGTCTGAGGCACATTGTGTGATGCACACGCACACCACCGCGGGTGTGTCGGTGGCCTGCATGAAAGAAGGTTTGCAGCAAACCAATTTCTACACTGCTCAGCTTCACAACATGGTTGCGTACCATGACTTTGAAGGCATCACGATTCATTCTGAAGAAGCGCCTCGACTTCTGAAAAGCATTGGCAACAAACAAGCCGTCATCTTGCGCAACCATGGCTTGCTGGCCTGGGGCGCTACCTTGCCTCAAACATTTGCCATCCTCTGGACTTTGCAGCGAGCCTGTGAAATTCAATTGGCTACGTTCAGCATGGGCGGCCCTTCGCATGTCATTCCAGTCAGCGAGGACGTTGCAGCCAAGTGCACACGCGATGCGCTGCAATTCAACCCTAACCATGGCGCAGGCAACGATGTATTAGATGCCCTGATTCGACAAGTCGATCGCCAATTGCACAAACCCGAGGAAAGTTACCGCTTATGAAAGTTTGTATTTACGGCGCAGGCGCCATTGGCGGTTGGATCGGCGTGCACTTGGCGCGAACGGGGCATGAGGTGAGCGTGGTCGCGCGCGGCACCACGCTGGCGGCTTTGCAAAAAAATGGTCTGCAGTGCATTCAAACGCAAGCGCAATTTGAAACGAATGAAACGCACTTGAAGGCGAATGTCAAAGCATCTGTCAACCCAGCTGATTTAGGCCCGCAAGACCTGGTCATTGTGTCGGTCAAAGCGCCCGCCATGGCCGATGTGGCCAAAGGCATCGCACCGTTGCTGGCACCGCACACCATGGTGTTGACAGCCATGAATGGTGTGCCCTGGTGGTTCTTTGAAGGTTTCGGTGAATCTCTTCAAGGCACCCGCCTGAACACCATCGACCCTGAAGGCCTCATTGGCCAGGCCATTTCTGCGCACCATGTGGTGGGTTGCGTGGTGCACTCGAGTTGTTCCTTGGATGCGCCAGGCGTGGTGCGCCATCACTTTGGGCATGGCTTGATCGTGGGTGAGCCGGCCACGCAAAATGGGCCAGCCAGTGAACGTGTACAACAACTCGTGAGCGCTTTACAAGCCGCAGGTTTCAATGCCAGTGCCTCGACGCAAATTCAAAAAGATGTTTGGTACAAGCTGTGGGGCAACATGACCGTCAACCCCATCAGCGCCTTCACGGGGGCCACCACAGATTTGATTTTGCAAGACGACTTGGTGCGAGACTTTGTGTCCAAGATCATGCTTGAGGCCAAAGCCATTGGTGAAAAAATTGGCATACCGATTGCACAAATGCCAGAAGACCGACACGCCGTTACCCGAAAACTGGGTGCATTTAAAACCTCCATGTTGCAAGACGTCGAGGCGGGCAAAGCGGTAGAGCTAGATGCCTTGGTGAGTGTGGTGCGCGAGTTGGGTCAACTGACCCAAGTCAGTACACCATACACCGATGCGCTACTGGGCCTGAGTCGCCTGCATGCCCAGGTGCACGGACTTTATCCTGCAGAATGAGCGCATGACTGAAACAACTAAATCGCTCACGACCACGGCCTTCGCCACCTTGTTGCTGATTGCGTTCATGATGGGCGCCAACCATGTGGCCGCTCGGCTCGCTTTTAACAACGGCGTGGATGTGGTCACAGCGGTCAGCTTTCGCAGTGTGCTGACCGCGGTGGTGGTAGGTTTGATTTTGTGGCAACAAAAAGTTCACATTCAAATTGAGTCAAACCACAAAAAATACATGTTGATCATTGGCGGACTCATTGCTGTTCAAAGCGTGTGCTTGTATTCATCGGTCGCCAGACTGCCTGTAGCCTTGGCCTTGTTGGCCTTTAACACCTATCCTTTGTCGACCGCTTTTTGGGCACGCGTTCTGTACAAACACCAGGCCGAAAAAGCAGTGCTTTGGAGCATGCCCATTTTGTTGGCTGGCTTGGCCTTGGCGCTCGATGTGTTGGGCGCCGCCTCTGGCCTTGGCGCGGCAGAGCATTGGTCACAAATTGGTGCTGGGGTGGCGTTTGCATTAGCAGCCTCCGCAACCTTTGGCTTGGCATTGGTTTACACGCAACATGAAACTACCGGCCTAGATGGTCGCGTGCGAACTTTTTCTTCGATGTCCATTGTGGGAATTTTGGCAGTGGCCGCAGCCATGAGCCAGGGCGGTTTTCATTTGCCGCAAGCACCTGCGGGTTGGTGGGGGCTTGGCATGCTGTCGTTTTTGTATGGCACGGCCTTCACCATTTTGTTCACGGTCTTGCCCAAGTTGGGCGTGGTGGGCAACTCGGCCATCATGAACGTCGAGCCCGTGTTTGCCTTGGTGCTGGCCTGGGCTTTGCTCGATCAAGCCATTGCGCCCATTCAATTGGTCGGGGCCTTCTTGGTGGTGGGCACCGTGATGTGGCTGGGTCTGCGCAAGCGCTAGTCCAGACCCTTTTTCAAACTCAGCGCGGTGTCATAAACCAGATTCTTGGAGACACCCGTGATGTCGCTGGTCATTTTGACGGCGGTTTTCAAAGGCAGCTCGGCCAGTAGCAATTTCAAAGTTCGCAAAGTGTTGGCATCTAAGGCCGCATCATTTTCTGCCTTGGGTTTATCCATGGCATGAATGACCAACGCAAATTCACCCCGCAAGTGATCGGCTTTTTCTGCAAACCACGCTGGTAATTTTTGCGCTTCAACGGTGTGCACGGTTTCAAATTGTTTGGTTAGCTCACGGCCCACCGTGATCAATCGGCTGCCCAATATAGAAAGAGCCTGCGCCAAGGCCTCAATGCGATGCGGCGCTTCAAGCAACACCACAGCACGTGGCTCACCGCTCAGCGTTTCAATGGCGCGTTGTCTTTCCGAGGCTTTGGAAGAAAGAAAACCAGAAAAAACAAAGCCGCCTTCGCCCACGACGCCTGCAGCGCTAAGCAGCGTGGTGACACTGCTAGCACCTGGCAAGGGCATGACGCGATAACCTGCGGCGGCCACCGCAGCAACCAGCCTTGCCCCGGGGTCGCTGATGGCCGGCGTGCCAGCATCACTCACATAGGCCACGCGTTCGCCTTGTGCCAAGCGTGCAATCACTTGCGCGGCGGCCTCTGCTTCGTTGTGTTGATGGACCGCCAACAATTGCGAATTGTTTCTGTCCAAGCCATAGGCGCGCAAAAGCTGTTGGGTATGACGCGTGTCTTCACAGGCCAGGGTGTTGGCCCTTTCAATCACATACAAAGCACGCAAAGTGATGTCGGCCAGATTGCCAATAGGCGTGGCCACCACATACAGTGTGCTGGCTGGGTGGTTTTGCGGGCCTACAGCTTCACGAGCCGCTTGAAATGCCTTGTTGTAAGTCGAGGCCAAGCCACCAGCAACCGCAGCAGTTTCATTTGCAATGCTTGGCATGGCTTCAGATTTTTCAGAAGGCAAATTCAATGGTGCTCCTCAATCGGACAAGTAAGCAAAGTGGCGATGCTGCGGAAGATGCCGCGCTGCTCTTTTTGCAACAACAAGGTTTGCGTTTGTTGCAGCGCAATTATCGAACGCCCGGACGGGGTGGTGGTGAAATTGACCTCATTTTGCAAGAATCCGACAGCACGGTGGTGTTTGTCGAGGTTCGAAAGCGTGCCTTGGGTCAATTTGGCGGTGCTTTGGGCAGTGTGGGGGCCGTCAAACAGCGGCGCCTTATTTTTGCCGCGCGTTATTTCTTAATGTGCTGGCGACACCTGCCGCCAGCGCGTTTTGACATCATCGCTTGGGAGCCCCAAGGCATGATTTGGGTCAAGGCGGCTTTTGATGCGGTTTCTTGAGGGTCGCCGTGGCCGCTTTGAATCGGCTGCGAGTATCATCCTGATCATGTTAGACCTGCGCATTCAACAACACTTCATCGACAGCGCCGATTTGCAATACCAAGCGGCCGAAACTTTGGCCAAGCCCTTGGATGCTGGCGTGCAGGCGCTCATGGCTTGTGTCACCAGCGGTGGCAAAGTGTTGGTTTGCGGTGAAGGCAGTGCAGCTGCATTGGCACAGTATTTCGCCAGTTTGTTTGTGGGTGGCTTTGAGCGCGAACGACCCGAGCTGGCTGCCATCGCCTTGCGTCACGAGGGCCTAGGCGATCCTGCCTACGCCAGTTTGGCCAGGCAGGTGCGCGCTTTAGGCCAAGCCGGCGATGTGCTGCTGTTGCTCACTTCCACAGGCGAAGAAGAGGGTTTGATGCGTGCTTTGCATGCTGCGCACGAACGTGACATGACCGTCATTGCCCTGACGGGCAAGGGCGGAGGTTCTGTCGCCAAAGCGCTGCGCGAAACAGATGTGCATGTGGGCATTCCTCACGACCGAGCGGCGCGCATTCGCGAGGTTCAGCAATTGGCCCTTCACTGTTTGTGCGATGGCGTCGATGCTCAACTGATGGGCGACCAAGACACCGTAGCATGAGCCAAAGAAGGGCATTTCTTTTCTGATTCAACGCGCTAAAATGTGACAAGATTTTCTAAGGACTTTTCAAGTGAACCTCAATCTCAATCGTTGGATGTTTTCTGCTCTGGCGGCCAGCACCTTGGTGGCCAGTTTGTCGGCCTGTGCGCCTCTGGTCGTTGGCAGTGCCGTCATGGGTGGCTTTGTGGTCATCGATCGCCGTACCGCAGGCATTCAGCTTGAGGACGAGAGCATTGAGCTTCGAACAGCCCAGGGCTTGCGTCAGAACTTGAGCGAAGCCTCACACGTGAATGTGACCAGCTACAACCGCATGGTGTTGCTCACTGGCGAAGTCAGCTCGGCCGCAGAAAGAGAGCGTGCCGAAAGGCTGGCCAAAAGCCAAGAAAACGTCAACTCGGTGGTCAACGATTTGGCCATAGAGCCAGCCAGTTCGCTCACCCAACGATCTAAAGACATCATCACCGCAGGCCAAATTAAAGCCTTGATGGTGGATGCCAAAGATCTGCAATCCAACGCCTTCAAAGTCATCGTCGAGCGTGGCATTGTTTATTTGATGGGCCGCGTCACTTCCCGTGAAGCGCAACGCGCCTCAGAAATTGCACGCAGTGGCAGCGTCAGTGGCGTGGTCAAGGTGGTCAGAGTTTTTGACATCATTACAGACGATGAACTGAAACGCATCAGTGCCCAACCTTTTTCTTCACAAGCACAACCCAAGCCATAAAGCATTTCACGCCATTGAAAAAGGGGCTCTGATGAATCAGAGCCCCTTTTTTTGAGTCTTGTGAAAAGTGCTTAGCCCAGACGTTTGATCAAGCTAGAAGTGTCCCAACGCTTGCCGCCCATTTGCTGCACATCGGCATAAAACTGATCGACCAAGGCCGTGACGGGCAAACGCGCACCATTGCGCTTGGCTTCGTCCATGACCAGACCCAAGTCTTTGCGCATCCAATCGACTGCAAAACCGAAATCGAATTTATCGGCCACCATGGTTTTACCGCGGTTGTCCATTTGCCAACTTTGTGCGGCGCCCTTGCCAATCACATCCAACACCAAATTCATATCGAGGCCTGCTTTTTGTCCAAAGGCAATGGCTTCTGACAAACCTTGCACCAAGCCAGCAATGCACACTTGATTGACCATTTTGGTCAGTTGACCTGCGCCCGACTCACCCATCAAGGTGTAAGCGCGCGAGAACGCCATGGCAGCTGGTTTGGTCGCTTCAAAAATGGCAGCATCACCGCCGCACATGACAGTTAGCAAGCCATTTTGCGCGCCACCCTGCCCTCCCGAAACGGGGGCATCAATGAAATTCAAGCCAAGCGCTTTGGCCGCAGCGTATAGCTCGCGCGCCACATTGGCGGAGGCCGTGGTGTGGTCCACCAAAGTGGCGCCTTTTTTCATGCCAGCTAAAGCGCCGTCTGCGCCGAGTACGACAGCGCGCAAATCTTCATCGTTGCCGACGCAGCAAAAAACGATGTCGGCATCTTTCACGGCTTCGCGGGGCGTAGGGGCATGCGCAGGTTGACGGCTGTCGGCAAACTCTTGGCACCATGCAGCTGCTTTGGCCGCGCTGCGGTTGTAAACGGTCACTGCGTGGCCAGCGCGGGCCAAGTGACCCGCCATGGGATAGCCCATGACGCCTAGGCCAATAAAGGCCACATGTTGAGAAGGAGCGGATTCGTAGGTTTTTGCGTTCAGGCTGCTCATGATTGTCTGTGGTGTGAAGTTGGAAAATGG
>CALAGS010000065.1 GCA_937891665.1 uncultured Burkholderiales bacterium
TAGATGACAATCTAGAAGTCTTAGCCAAAACAGACACTAGCTCTGGCGAATGGGGCCGAGCTGCAACGAACGAACTGATTCGAAGCAAAATTAAAATTAAAAGTCTGAACTTTATGCGTGGGCGAACTTTCATGAACAAGTTTGTCATCATTGATGAAGCCCAAAATTTGACACCCAAGCAAATGAAGACCTTGATCACGCGAGCAGGCCCCGGGACGAAAATTATTTGCATGGGCAACTTAGCCCAAATCGATACACCCTACCTCACCGAAGGATCATCGGGATTAACTTTTGCTGTTGATCGTTTTAAAGCTTGGCCCCACGGAGGCCACATCACTTTAGCCAGAGGCGAACGCTCCAGATTAGCTGACTATGCGAGCGATGTACTTTGATTTACTCGTCATCAATAGTCTGAGGAAGCACCTGCATACGACTCAAACTTTGTAATGGGTTTGAGGAAAGTTAATTTCACAGTCCCAGTCGGGCCGTTACGTTGTTTCGCAATGATAATTTCTGCAACGCCTGGCTCTTTAGAGTCCTTGTTGTAGTAATCATCTCTGTAAATAAACATAATCACATCAGCATCTTGCTCAATTGCGCCTGACTCTCGCAAATCACTCATCATGGGGCGCTTATCGGTTCTCTGTTCTACACCACGGTTGAGCTGAGATAGGGCGATGACAGGGCATTGCAATTCCTTTGCCAACATTTTCAAGCCACGAGAAATCTCACCTAACTCGGTCGCACGATTTTCACCATCGCCACCACCACTGCCACTCATCAACTGCAAATAATCAACAACCACCAATCCAAGCTTTCCACAACTACGCGCAAGTCTTCTGGCACTTGCACGAAGTTCACTGGTGGTCAGTCCTGGTGTCTCGTCTATAGACAAAGAAACCGTTTTTAATCTTTCGATGGCATCAGATAAGCGGGGCCATTCGTCGTCAATGAGTTTGCCAGTTCGTAAACGGCCTTGGTCAATTCGCCCAATAGATCCCACGATACGAATCGCCAGTTGAGATGCTCCCATCTCCATTGAAAACACAGCGACTGGCAAATCCTCCTGCAATGCGACATGCTCTGCGATATTGATCGCTAACGCAGTTTTGCCCATGGAAGGACGAGCGGCAAGAACAATCAAATCACCAGCTTGCATACCAGAGGTCATTCGATCCAGGTCAAAAAAACCAGTCGGAACACCAGTGATGTCGTTAGGGTTTTGCGACATCTCCTCAACCCGGTCCAAGAGTTGAACAACCAGTTTGTCCATGCTCTGAAACCCTTGCCGCATCCGCGAACCCTCTTCACCAATGCTGAAAATCTTTTGCTCAGCCTCATCCAAAATATTGGTAACCGGGCGGCCATTGGTGTTCAGTGCAGATGTCGCAATTTCATCACTGACACTGACCAGTTTCCGCAATATAGATCGCTCTCTGACGATCTCAGCGTAGCGTCGAATATTTGCAGAACTAGGCACATACTGCGCCAAAGAATTTAAGTAGGCTAATCCACCAACCTCTTCAGCCTTACCTTGACTTTGCATCTGCTCAAACACGGTGATGACATCGGCAGGCCGATTGGTATTCACCAATGAGGTAATCGAAGCAAAAACCAATCGATGCTCATACCGGTAGAAATCTGCTTCTACCAAAAGATCAGCGACCTTATCCCAAGAATTATTGTCCAGTAACAAACCACCCAAAACACTGGACTCAGCCTCTTGTGAATGTGGCGGTATTCGCAACTGAGCAACTTGCTGGTCACTTGAAGACACATAATCTTCAGACTCGGAAAAAATAGCAGACATCATCAATCCTCTAATCTCAATATCCTACTTTTTCCACCCCATTCAGTCACCGCATAAGTATGTGCAATTCAGGTGAACAAACTGGGGATAACAATTTTGCAATCATGCTTTACAAAGAAAAAACCGCTCCGAGGAGCGGTTTTTCATAAAGTGAAGCTAAATTAATTCGTTTCACCATAAACAGAAACATTGATGTCGACGAGAACATCAGTATGCAGAGCCACACTCACGGATGAGTCACCCACAGTTTTAATGGGGCCCTTAGGCATACGAATTTGTGCTTTGCTAACTTGGTAGCCAGCCTTGACAAGCTCTTCAGCAATATCAAAATTGGTTACAGAGCCAAATAAACGCCCATCAACACCCGCTTTTTGCGTTAATTTGACGGTGGTTCCGTTCAACTTTTCGCCTTGGGTTTGTGCAGCAGCTAATTTTTCCTGAGCAGCTTTTTCCAGCTCAGCACGTTTAGCCTCAAACTCTTTGATAGCTGTCTCAGTTGCACGTCTGGCTTGACCAGAAGGGATCAAAAAATTTCGAGCGTAGCCGTCTTTAACTTTGACGACTTCACCTAAATTACCTAGGTTAACAACCTTTTCTAGCAGAATAATTTGCATGGAATTTACTCCTTAGATTTTGTGTTGATCGGTATAGGGAAGCAAGGCCAAAAACCTTGCTCGCTTGATAGCCGTGTTGAGTTGGCGCTGATAAATTGCTCGGGTACCAGTCAGCCGAGCAGGAATAATTTTTCCATTTTCAGCAATGAAATCCCTCAATGTATCGATATCTTTGTAATCAATCTCTTCAACATTTGTCACTGTAAAGCGACAAAATCTTTTGCGTTTGAAAAGTAAAGATTGAGTGTTGCGCTTAGGACGCTTATCTTTATTGAACTTCTTGAATGTGGCCATCATCGGCTCCTATGAAACAGTATGAATTTCTTGAATGTGATAAACAACGGATTTCAAATTCTTGGAAGAACCCAGAAACCCATGGAATAACCAAGTGCTGCCCAAATCAAAACGACTGATTCGCTCTGCAAGAGTGCCCATGGCAATTGATTTCATTGTGAGTTGAATTTTTCTTGATTGACCTGCTTCTAACACCGTTGATTCATGCAAAAGCAGAAAATCTAAAACGGGTAAACCACCTGGTGAATAGCGCAAAACAGAAATTGACTCTATTTGCGCGTTCAACTCAAGGCGATTCACAAGCCAAGAGAAAAATCAAGCTTGGAATTCTGCGTGCTGGGTTTTTCGTGCCTCTTCGCGTTCAACAGTCTTCATCATCAAGGAAGGTGCAGTCTCGGCTTTTTTCTTCGAAACTGTGAGATGACGCAAAACGGCATCGTTGAATTTGAAGGCATGTTCAAGTTCAGACATGACTTCTTGGTTCGCCTCAATGTTTAAGCACAGGTAATGCGCCTTGGCGAGTTTATTAATCATGTAGGTAAGCTGTCGGCGGCCCCAATCTTCAAGCCGATGTACCTTGCCGTTGCCAGCGGTAATCAAAGTTTTATAACGCTCAAGCATAGCCGGAACTTGCTCACTTTGATCCGGATGAATAAGCAAAATGATTTCATAATGACGCATGAATTCTCCTTATGGTTAAAGCTGCCCATAGCGTCATGCATGGTTACAGCAAGGTCAAGCCCGCCATTGTATTAGATTTTCTACTCATGCTGAATTTCTTGCCAGCGCCTG
>CALAGS010000066.1 GCA_937891665.1 uncultured Burkholderiales bacterium
GCGCCGCCATCCAAGGCTTGGTATGACCACTCCAAATGCCACGCGGCACAATTTTCTGTTCATTGCTGCTTTTTTGAAGGGTGACGACAGCGGGTAGCAAGGCTTCAAACTCTACTTCGGCCAAGGTCCATTCGCCCAGTGTCCACATGCTGGCTATTTGCGCAGTTTGGGATTGCGGTGGACTGTAGGATTGAATTGCGTTTTGA
The DNA here is from genome assembly GCA_937891665.1 of uncultured Burkholderiales bacterium. GTDB lineage: Bacteria > Pseudomonadota > Gammaproteobacteria > Burkholderiales > Burkholderiaceae_C > Limnohabitans_A. Next base: position 207 of record CALAGS010000066.1, read on the forward strand.
ATGGCTTGAAAGTTTGCTTGGCCAGCTTGCGGTTGTGACACGCCATCACAATTTTGAGTGTATGCCAGCCATTTATTTTGCATTTTCCCCAGTACATCAATTTCAATGCCATCGACGACCATCAAATGGCTGTGGTCGACAGATTTGAAGCTGATGTGGGAGGCGATGACGCCTATTAGGACGATGGCTAACAGCGGTAAGGCTACTTTCTTTTTCACTGGCTAAAGATTATCTGCGTGGGCCAGTAGTGCTCGAGGCGAGTCGTTCTGCCAGCCAAACCTTGATCACCGACTGTCTGGTCACTCCCAGTTTGCTGGCTTCGCGGTCTAAAGATTCGACCATCCACACGGGAAAGTCAACATTGACCCGCTTGGGTGCTTGTTGAATACGTTTGGCTTTTTTTAAGTCCAATGCAGATGTGACGTCTGCGCCTTCATCAAATGTTTGGTCAAATTTTTTAGCTTTCATAAAGCGCTACCTCCTCTTTTCGTGAGCGTCTGACTGAAATTAATCGAATGTTTGAGTCTCTGTAAGTCACTACGGCTGACCAGTGTTGAATATCGATGATTCCGATCAGCAAATATCTCTGCTCATCTTCAATTTTTGCCGGAATTTCCAAAAGCATGGGATCGTTCCAAAGAGCTTGTGCCTCCTCAAAATCAATACCGTGTTTAAGACGGTTTGAGTCGCTCTTGCTTGAATCAAATTCAAAGCTAGGTATGTTCATAAAATATACCTTAATTATTACTAAATGACCACATATCTTGAGTATTTAACTGAAAACAAGACGGATTTAGGGGCATGATTCACTTTATTAAAATCGTTTCCGATGATGGGTTCAAAATCAACAAATGCCAAACTACAAACTCCAAGTGGAAGTCATCCCCCAGTATCTGCCTGAGCAGTCTGATCCTGCCAGCGATCTGTACACATTTGCCTACAGCATCACCATTACGAACAAAGGCAACATTGCTGCGCAAGTCATTTCAAGATCTTGGAGTGTGAACGATGCCAATGGCCTGCATGAGAAAATCAAAGGCTTGGGTGTCGTGGGCTATCAGCCCTTGCTGCAACCTGGCGAAAAATTTCAGTACACCAGTGGCACTCGCTTAAGAACACCTACAGGCACCATGCATGGCAGTTATTTTTGCGTGGCCGAGGATGGTGAAAAATTTGATGCGGACATACCCATGTTTGTATTGGATGCCCTTAGCAGCGAATCTGGCAAGCGTAACTTGCATTGATGCGCTTGGGCATCTTGGGCATCTTGGGGTTCTTTCACTTTGTTATCAGATAGCTCAAGATGGCTTTCTGAACAGCCAGTAAATCAATCTTCTGTTCATAGCCCATAAATCCTTTGTACTGAACTGGATCGAAGGCAATTTCTCGGCCAATAGAGAACGGTGGCGTGGGCAGAAGTTTCGGGTGGCCCATGGCTTCCAAGTGATGAAGGCTTAATGACCACGCAACATTGTCAAAACCAGCAGGCCAAGAGTCAGTCACGATCACATCGATTGGTTTGTCATTATTTTCACTGAAATGAACATTCGGCATAGTTTCGTGAAATTGAGCATCGCACAGGTGAACCAATTCAAAATCAAGAACGCGAGCCAGTTCATGCCAAGACCTGAAGACATTGGTCGTTGGACCCCACAAGCAAACTTTGACACTTGAAAGCAGGCCTATTGTTTTTTTAATCGAGTAAGCATCTGTCAGGACTTCACAGGGATGGCCAAAGGACGACATGGCATTCACAACCGGTCTGTGAGAGGCGTTTGCAAATTCAGTCAATCGCTCATGGTTTGAATCCCGAATGACATAGATGTCATAAAACGGATCGAGGTAGCCCGCTAAGTCTGTCACTCTCTCGTTGGTCTTTAGAAGGTTGGGTAGTTCTACAAAGCTGAGGTTCAATTCCCGAAATGCTTGAATGAACGTTGTGCGCGTACGGATGCCATTGCCTTCGAATGACCAAGCGACATTGCCCTTCGGAGGGGTACTTGGTTTTGTGGCCAAGTTCCAAATAGAGCGAATGTCCTGTGCGCTTAGGTCGTTGATCTGAATCAGTTTCATATGCGAATGCAAAAAATGAATGTTAAGGCAAGTCGCCGCTTGTTATGCCGTAGAATTTTAGTAAGAGCAATTCGAATTTGCGATTTAAAGTGAACGGAATCATTTGCGACAAGAAAATTTGCGAGGTATAGGTTGGATGATTGCATCTATGGCCGCTTTTGCCATTGAAGATGCCTTCCTAAAGACGGTAACCAAGCAATTGCCAGTCGGGCAAGTATTGATGATGTTTGGAGCAGCGGGACTCTGTGTCTTTGCGCTCATGGCAAGGCGTGCTGGCGCCTCCATTTTTCAGGCCCAAGTTTTGACCAAAAACATGCTGTTCAGGGCAGTTTTTGAGTTCTTTGGGCGGCTGTTCTATGTCTTGGCCATAGCCTTAACCCCCATGTCTTCTGCCACCGCCATCTTGCAATCTGCGCCTTTGTTTGTGGTTTTAGGTGCGCGTATTTTCTTGCGAGAAAAAGTAGATGCTAAAACTTGGATCGCTATTTTTGCAGGCTTGTTTGGGGTCATGATCATTCTGCGACCCTCTGCGGCAGACTTTTCTTTGCTTTCCTTACTGGCTTTGATTGGAACGCTTGGTTTTGTGGGGCGTGATTTGTTCTCCCGCACAGCGCCTTCTTCCCTGACCAAGGAGGTGCTTGGTTTTTATGGCTTTACCACCATGATGATTGCTGGCGCATGCTATGCCGTTTGGGATGGCAAGCCTTTTGTGTCTTTGCAGGCGCAACAGTTTTTGATGCTGGCTGCTGCTTTGTTGGCGGGTGTGTTTGCATACACTGCCCTTATGACGGCTATGCGAACAGGCTCAATTGCGGCCGTTACGCCTTACAGATATTCGCGCCTGTTGTTTGGAATATCAATTGGTGTGATTGTTTTTGGCGAGCAACTGGATGCCCCCATGCTTTTGGGTTGCGCTATTGTGATTGGCGCTGGGCTGTTTATCGGTTGGCAAAACCAGCGTCATCAACCCGCTCAATGATCACTGGGTCGTTCTCAGGGCGAACGACACGAATGCCGTGTTTGCTCAATATTTCAACATAGACTGAAGCAGCACCTTCTTTGGCTAGCGCGCCCAAGCTTTCAATCACCGCGCTTACTTTGACCACTTCGGCGGTTTCTTCCGTTAAACCTACCCTGCAATCAAAATCCCAGAAGTCAACTTCTTTGGGGACTGCACGATTGCGTTCGCGTTTGAAGTACTTGCGAATCTCGTGTTTGACCGCTTCCAAGATGCGTTCAGGGTTTTTGCCTTCAATTTGAAGGGGGAAGTTCTTTTTCATCGGTAGATCCTAATAGGGCAAGCGCCCATTCGGGACGTTGATGCAGGCTGGATTATCGCCGAGCCAGTGCATCCACTAAGCAAATCGTTGACCTAAGGCTTTCAAACGCCTACCCCAAGCCTCGCGAGTCAATTCAATGCTGTCATAGAAACTGGGAATGACCAACAGCGTGAGAATGGTAGAAGTAATGGTGCCGCCAATGATGGCCGTGGCCATGGGCCTGTAAAACTCACTGCCTTCGCCAATGCCAATGGCTACAGGCAGCATGCCAGCAATCAAGGCAAAGGTGGTCATGATGATGGGACGCAAACGTTTGCGGCCTGCAGCCATGAGAGCCTCTTCGCGGTCCATGCCGTTGGCTTCTGAGGCGCGAGCAGCATCCAGCAACAAAATGGCATTTTTGGCCACCAGTCCCATGAGCATGATCACGCCAATGAGGCTCATGAGGTTCAATGTGCCGCCCGTTAAGAGCAAAGCCAACACCACGCCAATGAGCGACAAGGGCAAGGAAAACATGACCGCCAAGGGTGCGGTGAATGAACCAAATTGCATGACCAAAATGAAGTACATCAAACCAATACCGGAAATCAAGGCGATACCCATCTCGGCAAACACTTCCTTTTGATCCTTTGAGGCGCCATCAAGCTCAATGCCGTAGCCTTCTGGAAAATTGATGTTCTTGGCAATCTTCAGGGCATCTGCCGTGACTTCACCCGAAGAGCGGCCTTGTACATTGGCAGAAACGCCAATGGTTCGCTTGCCATCAGAGTGCTCAATTTTGGAGGGTGCTTTGCCCATCGAGACTTTGGCAATTTGGGCCAAAGGTACAACTGTGTTCATACCACTGACCGTAATGGGCAAGCGTTCAATGTTGGTTGCACTCATGCGATCTTCTGGGCTTAAGCGAACAGCCACATCGCGCGATTCACCTGTAGGGTCGACCCAGTCTCCAACTTCTATGCCCGCAAAAGCAACGCGCAATGCATTGGCTGTGTCGGTGACTGAGATGCCCAAAGAGTTGGCCAAGCCGCGGTCCAATTCAATTTGTAATTCGTTCTGCGGGTCTTGTTGTGACAAGCCCACGTCAACAGCGCCAGGCACTTCCCTGAGTTGTGCCATGAAGTCGCTGGTGATGGCCAGCAATTTGCGCGAGTCTGTGCCATTGAATCGAATTTGCACGGGCTTTGATGCACCGTTGGACAAGTCGTCTAACACGGTGTACTCGGCGCCCACCAATTGTGAGGTTCGTTTGCGCAGTTCAATGGCAATGTCTTGTGCAGTGCGATTGCGATCGGTGCTTTTGCCAATGTCGACATAAATACGGCCGCCACCTGGGTTCACATAACTGTTCGTGGCCTTGGTTTCGGGCAAGCTGCGGGCCATGACGGCAGCAGCTTCTAACTTCAGGCGTGAATAGTCTAGATTGCTACTGGCAGGCGTTCGAACATCGATGGCCAAAGTTTTGCCATCTGATTTCGGTAAGAAACTAGAGCCGCCAAACTTGTATTGCAAAAAGAGGGCAGCAAAGAAACTGACCACTGCAAACGTGATCATCCAACGTCGATGGTGCAAGGCCCAAGCAATGACATTGCCATAGCGATCTGCCTGATGGTCAAACCAGGCATTGAATTGCTGGAGTTTCAGGCTGATGCCTTTTTTAGGCTTGAGGTGTTCACCAGGTGGGTCACCCCAGTAGGCAGACAGCATAGGATCGAGTGTGAATGAAATTAGCAAGCTGACTAAAACCGATGCAACCACAGTGAGACCGAAAGGTCGGAACCATTCGCCAGAGACTCCAGGCATGAAGCCTACAGGAATGAACACTGCCACAATGGAGAACGTAGTGCCTGCTACAGCCATGCCAATTTCAGAGGTGCCTTCCAATGCTGCTGTTCTTCGGTCTGAGCCTCGCTCCATGTGCCGCACGATGTTTTCTCGAACCACAATGGCATCGTCAATGAGCACGCCAATGGCCAAAGACAAGCCCAGCAAACTCATAAAGTTCAGAGTGAAGCCGCACAGCCAAACGGCTATGAAGGCAGTAATCACAGAGGTAGGCAAAGACAGCGCTGTAATGAGCGTGGACCGCCAGGAATTTAAAAACACATAGACCACAAAAATTGTGAGGCCTGCGCCAAAGATCAGTGCATCCACCACATTGTTCAGGCTGTTACGCGCTTCAACACCACCGTCTTGTGTAATTTCAAGTTTCGTGCCTTCAGGCAGTGTTTTGCTGACTTCTGCCACCAACGCACGGATCTCATTGGCAACACTCACAGTCGAAGCGTTGCGAGAGCGTGTGATGGCCAATCCGACGTTAGGTTTACCATTACGCACACTCATGGTGGCTAGTTCAGCAAAGCCATCGGACACGGTGGCTACCTGACCCAGTCGAATGAGGTCGTTGCCGCTTCGCTTGATGACGATTTGGTTAAACTCAGCAGGTGTTTCAATGCGGCCTAGCAAGCGAATGCTTTGATCTTCCAGTGCGCCTCGAATTTTGCCAACGGGTGCTGCCGCATTTTGAGTTCGGAGTGCGTTGACGACTTCAGTGACTGAAAGGTTGACTTCGCGAAGTTTTTGAGAATGCAGCAACACACTCAACTCGCGTTTGAGTGCACCATTGACATTGACTTGAGCGACCCCAGAAATTCCGCGAAACTTGTCAGCAATTTGATCTTCTGCGATGCGTGATATTTCTGCATGGCTTTGACTTGAAGAAGACAATGCCAATTGCATGATGGGCTGAGAGCCGGGGTCAATTCGAAGAATGACAGGCTCGCGAATTTCCGTGGGAAGCTTGTAGCGAACCTTGCCAATGGCGTTGCGAACTTCATCGGTGGCTTCCACCATGTTCTTCTTGAATTCAAAGAACACCTGTATGTTGGCGTTGCCTTCGTTGGCAGTGCCCCGCAAATCTTTGATGCCATTGACCGACTGCAAGGCCTTTTCAACACGGTTAAGCACTTCACGCTCAACCGTGTCAGGCGATGCGCCGGGGTAATTGATATCGATTACCAACAATGGCAAATCGACATCGGGAATTTGATTGACTTTGAGTTTCTTCAATGCCAAGAGCCCCATGGCCATGAGCATGATCAAAATGACGATGGTGACAATCGGCTTCTTAACGCTGAAATTAGACAAAAACATGTTTTATTGACCTACTTTGGCAGCAGTGTCTGCACGCATCGCAAAGGGCTGTCCGTCTTTCAAAGAACTGCTTGTGTTGCGCAGTATTTTTTCACCAGCCACCAAGCCTGAGTTCACCACCCATTCACCAAGGCGTGTGTCGCGGTCTCCTAATTGAATATTGCGCTTCGCAATTTTGTTGCCCTCTAAAACCCATGCAAATACTTTGTCGCCTTCTCTGCGCAGACTGCTTTCAGAAATCATCAAAGCGGATTTGGTAGAGGTCTCAATCACACCTTCGGCAAACAAACCCACCACGGGCGGACGATCTTTGCCGTTGATTTCCACAATCACAGACACTTGTCGTGTAATGGGGTTGGCAGCGCTGTCAATGCGTTTAATGGTGCCGCTGCTGCCCAATTGATCGCCCTTTTGCGCCACGCCATTGATGCGGAAATTAACCCGCTGACCCACCTTCAAGTTGCCCATTTGATCGGCAGAGACTTGGCCTTCAAATCGCATGCTGCTGGGATCAATGACTTGTATCAGTTCTTTGCCAATTTGGGCAGTGTCGCCAGCTGAAGCTTTGCGGGCACTCACAACACCCTTAAACGGTGCTCGAACTTCTGTTCGATCAAGCTGCTGCTTGGCGGCAGCTACGCGCGCCTTACTGGCCACAAATTCACTCTGGGCACTGTTTCGTTTGATTTCAGATTCTTCCAATCCCTGCATGGACACCATACCCTGGGCTTGAAGAGATTTGATTCGCTGATATTGGCGCTCTGCACCATCAAAGGATTGCGCAGCAGCCCGCATTGATTCTTCAGCAGAATTAAGGTTGTCAAGCAAAACCGAGTTGTCTAAGCTAACGAGTAAATCGCCTTTTTGGACAAGCTCACCATTTTCCTTGTGTACTTTAATCACCACGGCAGCAACCTCGGCCCGCAGATCGGCTCGAATTTGCGGTTGGAGTGAGCCCGAAATGACAGGGCCAGTACCATGATCCGAAGTGCCTAACTGCAAAACGTCTTCATTTCCCAAGCTGAGTGAGACAGCTTCGAGCTTTTTGTCGGTGTCTGATTCTGGTTTTTTGCAGGCTACCAAAGCACCGCTTAGGCCAAGGCAAAGTGCCACAGAAAAAAGAGTGGAATAAGCAAAGGGAAAACGATCCAAACTAGGGGAACGCGACATGGGAACTCCAACTGCTAAAAAAGTAAGCGTATTACATCATGAGATGTCAATTGCTTGTATTCAAAGGCTTGTTCGGAGAGACCAAATTTCGGGGAAGAGAACCACATCAAGCATCTTGCGCAAATAGCTGACGCCACCTGTGCCTCCCGTACCTTTTTTAAAGCCAATAACCCGCTCAACGGTGGTCACGTGCCTGAAACGCCAGAGTCTAAAAGCGTCTTCCAGATCGGCCAATTCTTCGCCCAATTGATACAAATCCCAGTGCGCCTTGTGATTTCTATAAACCACCAGCCAAGCTTCTTCCACTTGGGCACTTGCCTTATAGGGTTGTCGCCAATCACGCTCTAGGTAATCTGGCGGAATGACCAAGCCTTTGCGAGCAAGCAATTTCAGGCTAGCGTCATAAAGTGAAGGAGCCAAGTAGGCGCTTTCCACAATGGCATGCAAATCAGGTCGATGCGCGTGGGGCAGTAGCATGGCTGCATTTTTATTGCCCATTGCAAATTCAATGCATCGGTATTGCCAACTTTGAAAACCGCTTGATTGGGCCAGGTAAGGTCTGATGGCGCTGTATTCGGGGGGTGTCATGGTGGCCAAAACATCCCATGCATGAACCAATTGCGACATGATCTGCGATACACGCGCCAACATTTTGAAAGCATCGGGCAGTTCATCCAGGTCAATGTGTCGAATCGCAGCACTTAATTCATGCAGCATGAGTTTCATCCACAACTCGCTGGTTTGGTGTTGCACGATAAACAACATTTCATTGTGATCTGGCGACAATGGCTTCTGCGCATTCAAGATGTCATCGAGGTGCAAATAATCGCCATAACTCATTGATTGGCTGAAGTCGAGCGTGCCCTCGCTGGCGTTTGGACTAAAAGGGCATCCGGACATGGTGGGCTTTCAAAGAACTAAGTGACGGTATTTTTTTGTGAGAAATGCGGTTGTTGCCACTCGCCGCTGTCCATCACTTCTTTCAAGTGCTGGACGGCATGCCATACGTCGACAAATCTTGTGTACAAAGGCGTCAGGCCAAATCGCAAAATGTCGGGTTGGCTTTTGCCATCGCCCGCCCTGAAATCACCAATCACACTTCGTGCAATCAAGGCTTGCACAATGGCATAAGCCCCTTCACTTCGAGTTAGGCTGACTTGTGAGCCACGCAAATTTTCTTCATGGGGCGTTGCAATGCCAAAACCATGGCCAGCCAATTCCGCTTGGACTAAGTTCATAAACAGGCCTGTAAGCGCCAATGATTTTTTTCTCAGTGCTTGCATGCCACCCAATTTTTCCACCTCTAAAAATACATCTAGAGCAGTGTCAAGCGCGGTCAGGCTAAGGACCGGTTGTGTGCCACATTGGTACCGCGAAATACCAGCAGCAGGTTTGTAGTCGGGTGTAAATTCAAACGGTGCAGCGTGCCCCCACCAGCCACTCAGAGGTTGCCAAAAACGATCTGTGTGCTTTGGATGAACCCAAACAAAAGCAGGCGCACCAGGGCCGCCGTTCAGGTATTTGTAGCCGCAACCTACGGCAAAGTCTGCTTGCGAACCATTCAAATCTACAGGGACAGCACCTGCGCTGTGTGCCAAATCCCACACGGTTAAGGCACCCACGCTGTGCGCCGAAGCCGTCATGGCTTTCATGTTCAACATGGCGCCTGTGCGGTAGTTCACATGGGTCAACATCAGTACAGCAACGTCTTGTTGCAATGCGGTTTGTAGCGCTTCTGCTTCGACCAATTTCAAGCTGAAGCCGCGCTCTTTGCACAAAGCTTCTGCAATGTAGAGGTCGGTGGGGAAATTGGTGAGCTCACTCAGAATGACTTTTTTCTCGGGATGATCTGCTTGTGCAATGGACAGCGCCGCACTCAACACTTTGAACAAATTGATAGAAGTGCTGTCGGCGGCCACCACCTCGTCATCTTTTGCGCCAATGAGCCTTGCAATCTTGTTGCCCACTTGAAGGGGCATCTGAAACCAACCTGCAGAGTTCCAACTTTTGATGAGGTCTTGGCCCCACTCTTGCGCCACTGCCGCTGCGACGCGAGCGGGCGTGGCCTTGGGCAATACGCCAAGGGAGTTGCCGTCAAGGTAAATCATGCCCTCAGGCACCTGAAATAAATCACGGAGCGATCGCAAAGGATCTGCTTGGTCCAGCGCTTGACATGCAGCGAGGGTGTTGGCGGTATTTGTCTTAGTCATAAGGCTTTTCAGAGTTCTCTCAGTATGGCGCGCACAGGACTAGCATCTGCGCTCATGAGTTTGAGGGGCAGGGCAATCAGTTCGTAATCGCCTTCTTCAATGTGGTCGAGTTGCAGATTTTCTAGTACGCGCATGTTGCGCTGTCTGATGATCTGGTGACTGTCCAATGTTTTGCTGTCGGCAGGGTCAATGCTGGCACTGTCGATGCCAACCAACTTCACGCCCAAATCTGCTAAAGCGGTCAAGGTTTCGGGCGCAAACCCTTTGAGTTGGGAATCAAACGCTTGTTCGGGAAACTTGGCATAGGTTCTCACCAAAACGCGTTCTGGCAGATGCTGGATTTTGTACTTTAAATCTTGCATCGTAATGAGTGGACCAGCCCCCATGGCATGGATCACCCGACAAGGCCCAATGAAGGTTTGCAAATCTACTTGGCCAATAGCAACGCCAGAAGGGTCATAGTGCAAAGGCGCATCGGCGTGCGATCCCACGTGGGGGGACAGCGTGATGGCGCTCACATTCACCGGGCATTGCGGCGAAATCTTGGCTGTCCAGTTCAGTTGAAAGGACGTGTCTCCTGGAAAGACCGGGCTGTTAGCGTCAATGGGTGGGGAAATATCCCAAATTTTTTTCATCAGGCGCAAAGATAGCGCGCTCAGGAATTTGTGGTGTCGGTTATATCCAACACATGTCGAATATAGGCAAAAAACCAAGTTGAAGGCACTTCGTCGTAAACTTGCACGCATGAATTTGACGCCCGAATCTTGGCAAGCCATTCAACTCACATTCGAGTTAGCCACGCTGACCACGCTTTTGCTGCTGGTCTTGGCCACGCCTTTGGCTTGGTGGCTCTCGCAAACGCAATCTGCTTGGCGCGCGCCCATTCATGCAATGGTCACTTTGCCCTTGGTCTTGCCGCCCTCTGTGTTGGGTTTTTATTTGCTCATTGTGATGGGGCCGCAAGGGCCTCTGGGTCAATTCACCCAGTCTATGGGATGGGGCGTGTTGTCTTTCACATTCACAGGCTTGCTGATTGGTTCTATCCTTTTCTCTTTGCCCTTTGCAGTACAACCGCTGCAACACGCTTTTGACGCCATTGGATCAAGGCCAATGGAAGTGGCGGCCACATTGCGGGCCAGTCCCTTGGATGCCTTCTTTTCGGTGGCTTTGCCACTTGCCAAACCCGGCATGGTCACAGCGGCTATTTTGAGTTTTGCGCATACCGTGGGTGAGTTTGGGGTGGTGCTCATGATCGGCGGCAATATTCCCGGCCAAACACGTGTGGTTTCAACTGAAATTTATGGACATGTGGAAGCCATGGAATATGCGCAAGCGCATCTGCTTGCTGCTGGCATGTTGGTCTTTTCTTTTGTGGTGTTGTTGGCCTTGGCCTTGATGAACCGGCGTCAAAGGCAGGTGGTTTAGACATGCTTCACGTACAAGTTAATTTGAACCGCAAAGAGTTTCAACTGGACGTAGACCTTCAGTTACCGGAGCAAGGTATTACGGCCATATTTGGTCCCTCAGGTTCAGGCAAAACGAGTTTGTTGCGCGCGGTTGCTGGTTTGGAAAAAATCCAGCAAGGACGTATTCAAGTGGGTACTTCTATCTGGCTAGACACTCCGCAGAAAATCTGCATTCCCACTTGGCAACGGCCATTGGGGTACGTCTTTCAAGAATCAAGCCTGTTGCCGCATTTAAGCGTTACAGAGAATTTGAACTTTGGATTGAAGCGCGCATGGAAGTCTGCAAGCAGTGAGCAGACAGAAGCGAACAAAGCTTTGCAGGCTTCTATTGAACTCTTGGGCATTGGCAGTTTGTTGCAACGAATGCCCGCTGAACTTTCGGGTGGTGAACGTCAGCGCGTTGCCATTGCGCGGGCCGTTGCCATGCAGCCGCAATTGCTATTAATGGACGAGCCTTTGGCCTCATTGGACGCTGCGCGTCGTCAAGAAATTTTCCCTTGGCTTGCTAGGTTGCGTGATGAGTTGAAGATACCCATGTTGTATGTCACTCACTCTGCTGAAGAGGTGACACGCCTTGCCGATCACCTGGTGGTGTTGGGCCAAGGACACGTCAAAGCACAAGGTTCTGTGAGCTCGGTGCTGACCCAGGTTGTGAACCCAGTGGTTGTGGGAGAAGATGCTGGCGCGCTGATTGCGGGTTGCATCGGTGCGGTGGATGCGCAGTGGCATTTGTCACGCGTCGATTTTGATGGCGGTTGCATTTGGATGCGCGATGCTGGACTGCCTGTTGGCAAAACGGTGCGCATTCGTATCTTGGCGCGTGATGTAAGCTTGGCCACGTCCGAGCCGCAAAACACCAGCATTCAAAACCAACTGCGCGGTAGCATTCAAAGCATCACCCCAGATGCACATCCCTCTCAAGTCATGGTGGTTTTGAAGTGTGGCGCTGAAGAGGTGCTGTCCCGCGTTACTAAGCGAGCTGTCGACGAGCTGGATCTGCAAGTGGGACAGCCTTTGTGGGCACAGGTGAAGTCTGTGGCTTTGGTGGCGTGACCTACTCGTCTAAGTTGCTTCGAACCAATTTTCAAGCTTTAGTTTTGGCACATGCGAAAACTCTTTTAAGTTGTTTGTCACCAGCGTTCCGTCAATGCTGAGCGCTTGAGCGGCAATCAAAGTGTCCATGGGGCCTATAGACAGGCCATTTTTTTCTAACGAGGCTCTGATCTCTGCATAAAACCAGAGGCACTCACTGTCGAATGGAAGAATTTGAAGCGGTGCCAGAAACATGTCCAGCGCTTTTCGATTCTTCATCGATCCTGACTTTGCAACCCCGTATGCCAATTCTGATGCGGCAATGCTGCTGATGCCAACCTCGCCTGCTTTGTAACTTCTGAAATGTTCCAGTACCTTTGGTGGCCTGTTGTTGATGATGTAGATGCACGTGTTCGTGTCTAGCAAGATCACGGCAGAACCTCAGGTCGAATTTGGTGTTCTGGTTGTTTTCGTTCAATCTTGAATCCTGGTTCAAATGAGTCCAATGCCGCTTCAAGCATTTGCCAAGGATTTTCGATGGGCATCAATAAAACACCATCGCCCACACGTTTGATGACGACCTCTTTGCCGTTGAAACGGTATTCCTTGGGCAGTCGAACGGCCTGGCTACGGCCTGTTTGGAAGATTTTTGCGGTGTCCATGGCAATTCCTGTCTTCAAATCAATTTGATATATATCATTGGTATTTATCATATTCGATTTAAACCCATTCAGGTCATTCAATCTCTTTCAAATCAATTGATATTCTTAAAAAGCATAAAAAACAACAAATGATTCGTTTGAGTTTTGAAGGATGGGTTTCGCAATCGCGTCCTTACTCATTTAAGACGCATCATGAACAACATCAAATCCATCGCCGCAGCCGCTTTGCTGGCCGTTTCTGGCCTCACCGTCTCCGCCCAAACAATGCTGAACATCTCCTACGACGTTGCTCGCGAGTTTTACAAAGAATACAACTCGGCTTTTGTGGCCAACTACAAAAAGACCACTGGCAAAGACCTCAAGATTGACCAAGCGCATGGTGGCTCTAGTGCGCAAGCTCGCGCCGTGAATGACGGTCTCGATGCCGATGTGGTCAACCCCAAAACCGGTGGCAATGGCCGCATGGCTTATTTGGCGGCATGGGGCTATGTGCGTAAAAAGGGCGGTAGCGAAGCAGACGCTGCAGCCTTCGTAGCCAAGCTCTACAAAAATGTGCCTGTGTTGGCCAAGGGTGGCCGCGATGCCACCACCATCTTCTTGCAACGCAACATTGGCGATGTGCTTGTTACGTTTGAATCTGAAGTGATTTCTGTCGACAACGAATTTGGTACCGGCAAAGTGGATGCCATCCATCCTTCCATTAGCATCGTGGCCGAAAACCCCGTGGCAGTTGTTCACTGTGAACGAAGTGTTTGGCTCTTTCGCTGAAGCGCAAAAAGTGCACTTCAACGACGGTGGCAATTTCGACAAGCTGTACACCGTTAAGTAATTCATGCTCTCTCGTTCCGCAGCGGCAGCCCCTGTCAAGCGCAGGGCGCCCGCCCGAGTTTTGCCCGGTTTCAAGATCACCTTGGGGTACACCTTGATGTACCTCTGTTTGATTGTGCTCATTCCTTTGTCGGCACTGGTGTTCAAAACATTCACGCTCACATGGGATCAGTTTTGGGATACTGTCACTGGCCCACGTGTCATGGCGTCATATCGCCTTACCTTTGGCGCATCTTTGATTGCTGCTTTGGTCAATGTGGTCTTTGGCTTGCTGGTGGCCTGGGTGTTGGTGCGTTATCAGTTCTTTGGCAAAAAAATTGTTGACGCATTGGTGGACTTGCCTTTTGCATTGCCCACCGCAGTGGCTGGTATTTCTTTAACGGCATTGTTGGCCGGTAATGGTTGGGTGGGGCAGTACCTAGAGCCTATGGGCATTCAACTGGCCTTCAACGCCAACGGCATTGTGATTGGGCTCATCTTCATTGGTTTACCGTTTGTGGTTCGCACAGTGCAGCCTGTGCTGGAAGATGCTGAAAAAGAATTGGAAGAAGCTGCCACTTGTTTGGGCGCTTCACGTTGGCAAACATTTTGGTATGTCACGCTGCCCAACATCAAGTGGGGTTTGATTTACGGTGTGATTCTGTGCAATGCGCGCGCCATGGGCGAATTTGGTGCGGTGTCGGTGGTCTCAGGTCACATTCGCGGCCAGACCAACACCATGCCTTTGCATGTTGAAATTTTGTACAACGAGTACCAATCGGTGGCCGCTTTTGCAGTGGCGTCTTTGTTGGCTTTGCTGGCGCTGGTCACCTTGGTGATCAAGTCGGTGGCCGAGTGGCGCCACGAACGCGAGATGTCAGCCTTGACATTGACTCAGGCGAGTTGGTGGCCTTGCTTGGCCCTTCTGGCTGCGGCAAGACCACCTTGCTGCGCATCATTGCGGGCTTAGAAACAGCCGACACCGGCACCATTGCTTTTAGTGGTAAAGACACAACCCATGTGCATGTGCGCGAGCGCCAAGTGGGTTTTGTGTTTCAGCATTACGCGCTGTTCCGCCACATGACGGTGTTTGAGAACGTCGCATTTGGCCTGCGCATGAGGATGGCCGATCGCTACCCTTCACAACTCTCTGGTGGACAGCGTCAGCGCACTGCATTGGCGCGTGCCTTGGCGGTAGAACCTAAAGTGTTGTTGCGCGATGAGCCCTTTGGCGCGCTAGATGCCAAAGTGCGCAAAGAGTTGCGCCGCTGGTTGCGCCGTCTGCACGACGATTTGCATGTCACCAGAATTTTTGTAGAAAGTTAAAACCCTTAGAATCGCCGCACCGTACTCAATTCGATGGAGAGACAGTTTATGAAATTCGCATTAGCCATTGTTGCTTGTCTTTGCCTTCAAGGCTGCGCCGTTGTGGCCGTGGCCGATGCAGTAGCCTCTACCGTCATTTACACTGGCAAGACGGTAATCAATGTGATTGACGCTGTCACACCTGACATCATCAACAAAAAGAAAAAAGACTAAATGCCAAGCCAGCCGTTGGTTCGGGCAAAGTGCAAAGCCTGCGTGCGGCTGTTCACGCCAAGTCTTCTGAACAAACGCCAGAAGTGAACCTTGACGGTGTGCTCGCTGATGGTGAGCTTATCGGCAATGTCTTTGTTGCTCAGGCCCTGGTCCAACATCAAAATCAATTGCTTCTGTCGCTTAGACAGTTTGGTGGGCGCAGCCACAGTGCCCTCGGCTGCAGCTTCTTCCTTGTGAGAAGGAAGGAAAGTGCGCAGGCCCTCTATGATGGTATTGGGTGGACTGGCTTTTTCTAAAAACAAATTGGCACCGGCTTCAAGACAAGCAGCTTCGCATTCGCTTGCTTCAGAGCCTGTGACCACCACCAAAGGGACATCGGGAAATTTGGCCTTCACCGCATGTACGCCCGACAAGCCCAAAGTATCGGGCAATTTAAGGTCGAGACAAATCAATTCAGGGGTGCCTTGACGATCAACCGTGGCTTCCAAACTGCTCAGTTTGGCCACAGAAACCACCTTCAATCCGGGGCGAACCCGTTGAACCAGCATGGTGAGGGCATCGCGCATCAGGGGGTGGTCGTCAATGACGTAAACGGTCATGGTGTGCTCAGGAATGAAACTTAAAGTATGAGAGTATCAGCAAACTCTGCAACAAATCAAGCAACTTTTGTGAAATTTGAACACTTATTACAGATTTTTCAAATTCATCCAGAAGGCCTTAGGGTTACAACCCCTCTCACTTGCTTAGGACTAGCCCTTGGCCTTGGCTTTTTCTGCCAATTCAGTACGCAGTGCTTCTAAGGCTGCTGTCACTTCTGCCAACTTCACGCCCTCGCCTAAGCCGATTTGCGTTCCGAAGTCGGTTATGACTTTGGCATCAACTTGCTGCAATTGCGCGATGGCCAAGCCGGCATCCTTGGGTGAGTTGAACCCTAAACTTTGCAGCAGCACGCTTCCTTGAGGGTCTACGAGTTTGAAATAAAACTGACCATCCTTTTCGCGGTACTGCTTGAAGGAAGGTACCGTGACGCGCGAAGCTTTTGCTGAAACTTGAGTACCACCATGACTGGCCAGGGATCGAAGGCCGACCGCGTGTCGCAGCTCTTTGATCAATGGTGTGGCCAGTTCTCGGGCTTTGGCCGCGCCCTTCAGCAAAATGGCATCTACTTTGGCCGGGTTGCTGATGAGTTCTTCGTATTGCGCTCGCATAGGCGCCACTTCGCGGTCAATGCGCTCAAACAAAATTTGCTTGGCGTCACCCCAACCGATGCCATCGGCATAAGCCTTGGCCAGGGTGTTGGTCTCTTGGGCACTGGCAAATGCTTGGTAAATTTGAAACAGTGCAGAGCCCTCAGTGTCTTTGGCTTCGCCGGGGGCGCGTGAATCGGTCACGATACCAGAGATTAATTTCTTCAACTGCGCACTGCTAGAAAAAAGCGGAATGGTGTTGTCGTAGCTCTTGCTCATTTTGCGGCCATCAAGCCCTGGCAGCAGCGCCACAGATTCTTCAACGACCGCTTCAGGTAATACCAAGTGTTCGCCATACAAGTGGTTGAAGCTAGACGCCATGTCGCGGGCCATTTCAATGTGCTGAATTTGATCGCGGCCCACAGGCACCTTGTGCGCCTTGAACATCAAAATGTCTGCGCCCATGAGCACAGGGTACATGAACAAACCGGCAGATACGTCGGCATCAGGGTCATTGCCGGCGGCATTGTTTTTATCGACGGAGGCTTTGTAAGCGTGTGCTCTGTTTAAGACGCCTTTACCCGTGACGCAGGTGAGAAACCAAGTGAGCTCTGGAATTTCCGGAATGTCGGATTGACGGTAAAACATGACGCGCTCGGGGTCAAGGCCTGCGGCAATCCAGCTGGCGGCAATTTCTAAAGTAGAGCGTTGAATGCGGGCAGGCTCATCGCACTTAATGAGCGCGTGGTAGTCTGCCAAGAAGTAGAAGCCTTGGGTGGCAGGGTTGAGGCTGGCTTGCACGGTAGGGCGAATGGCACCCACATAGTTACCTAAGTGCGGCGTGCCGGTGGTGGTAATGCCCGTTAAAACGCGAGTGCGCGCAGTGTTGTTTGAGTCTGTCGTCATATCAGTCAACTTTAAGAAATAGATTTCAACATGAGTTGAATCAGTCCAAACGTAGCGTTCATGACGGGGTCTAGCCACAAGTGGTTGACCACGCCCGTGATGACCAAGGCCATCACAATGTAGAAGCCGTAGGGTTCAATGCGAGAAAATTGATAAGCTTGTTTCCAAGGCAACAGGCCCACGACAATGCGGCCGCCATCTAGGGGAGGGAGTGGGAATAAATTGAAAGCAAACATCACCACATTGCTTAGCACGCCGGCTTTGCACATGGCCAAGAAAAACTTTTCTGAGACGCCAAAGTCAGTGTAGACCACGTACAAAAGTGCCCAAACAATGGCTTGCACCAAGTTAGACGCTGGCCCTGCCAATGCTACCCACACCATGTCGCGTTTGGGATGACGCAGATTGCCAAAATCTACGGGAACGGGTTTGGCAAAGCCAAAGAGCAAAGCACCACTGGTGCTGAAGTAAAGCAGCAAGGGCAAAAGAATGGTACCCACTAAATGAATGTGAGGAAACGGATTGAGCGTCACCCGGCCCAACATGTAAGCTGTGTTGTCGCCAAAATATTTGGCAGCATAGCCATGCGCAGCCTCATGCAGCGTGATGGCAAAAATCACTGGAATGGCATAGACCGAAACGGTTTGAATGAGGTTAGAGGTGTCCACAGCGCATTGTCTCAAAGAGTCATGAGGTTTTTAGAAATTTCTAAATCTTTCTCAGCGAGATCTACAAGCCCAAAAGCGCAACGTCGCCTAAACCTTGACGCACCACTTCGATGTGATCGCCGGTGCAGTCCACCACCGTGGTGGGCTCACGGCTACAAGCGCCTGCGTCAATCACGCCCGCAATGAGCTTTTCATAGCGATCGCGAATTTCTTCGGGATCGTTAAGAGGTTCAGACTCTCCGTTTGGAATCAGCGTGGTGGCCAGTAGTGGAGCGCCATGCAAGGCCAGCAGCTCTTGCAACACGGCATGCTGAGGCACACGAAGGCCAATGGTTTTACGTTGCGGATGGCTCACTCTGCGGGGCACTTCTTTGGTGGCTTCCAAAATGAAGGTAAAGGCACCAGGTGTAGCCTGCTTCAGCATGCGAAATTGGGCATTGTCTACTTTGGCATAGTTTGACAATTCACTTAAATCACGACACAGCAAGGTCAGGTGATGTTTGTCGTCCACGCCTCGCACTTTGCGCAAATGATCGGCGGCCGTTTTATCGTCCATATGGCAAACCAACGCATAACTGGAGTCTGTCGGTACGGCCAATACGCCGCCTTGATTGAGCAATGCCACAGCTTGTTTTAACAAACGTGGCTGAGGATTGTCTGGGTGAACGGATAAATATTGAGCCATAAAAATTCAATCGATCAAGATTCAACAGGCATGATTTGAACTCGGCTTTCGCGCACTGTAAGCCAAGCCCCCAATGCGCCGCACAAGGTCACCACGCCTATTCCCACAAGCGTCCAGTGGTCTGGCATGTGATCAAAAATGAGCCAACCACCCAACATGGCAAAAATAATTTGTGTATAAAAGTAGGGCGTGAGCACAGTGGCCGGTGCTTTGGTAAACGCCAAGATCAAAAGGTAATGTCCTATGGTGGCAAAGACTCCCATCAGAAGCAGTTGAGTCCACACAAACCAGTCAGTGGGCAATTCCCAAACAAACGGTAGCAAAAATGCACCCAGCGCTGTCCCCACCCAACCTGTCAGAACATTCATCGTCACGGGGTCTTCAGTTTTCGCCATTTTGCTGGTGAGCAAATGAAAGCCTGAGTTGGTCGCAATGAGTATGAAGGGAAAAATAAGGACCCAATCGAAGTTCTGGCTGCCTGGCCGCACAATGACCATGGTGCCAGCAAAAGCACTCAGCACCAAAGCCCAACGCAACTTCCTCACTTTTTCGCCCAAAGACAAGGCTGCCATAAGTGTCACTACGAGGGGCGTGATAGAGACAATGGCTGTGAATTCACCCACTGGCAAGTACTTCAAACCGTAAAAAGCACAAAGACTGCTGCTAAATAAAAGCGCGCCTCGCGCCATTTGAAATCTGGGGTGCTCTGTTTTAAAAAGCGCTATGCCGCGCTTGGGTAAAAAAAACACGGTGCTAAAAACTGCTTGAATGAAATAACGAAACCACAAGGCCAATAGAATGGGCACGCTGGCGCTGATGTGCTTGGTGGTGGTGTCTAAAATTGCAAAACAAGCGACTGACAGAATGACAAACCCAATCCCAGCCAACGTTTGAGCAGGGGCTTGGTTCACTGGATGCGGTCTGACAGCAATTCCCACACGGGCGTGAGTTGTCCAGGCAACCAGGGCAGGGTGCCTAAGTCGGTGTGGCTTTCGTCGGGGCTGTGAAAGTCGCTGCCACGCGATGCAGCCAAATTAAATTCGAGTGCTGTGTCGGCGTATTGCAAGGCGTCTGCACTGGAGTGACTACCGGTAATCACTTCAACCCCACGGCCGCCGTGGTTCTTAAACTCAGTGAACAGTGCGTACTCTTCATTGGCCGTAAAGCCATAGCGGGCAGGGTGAGCAATGACGGCAATGCCACTGGCACCTGTAATCCAATGAACGGCATTTTCGAGCGAGGCCCAGCGGTGCGGTACAAAGCCAGGTTTATTTTCAGTCAGGTACTTGCGAAACACTTCCGAGGTATCTTTGCAGACACCAGACTCAACCAAGAACCGCGCAAAGTGCGTGCGCGAAATGAGTTCGTGGTTGCCTGCATATTTGAGTGCACCTTCGTAGGCCCCGTGTATGCCCACCTTGGCCAAGCCTTCAGACATCTCTTTGGCGCGCTCAGCTCGGCCGCCACGCGTGTTGCGCAAGCCTTGCACCAAGTCTGTGTTGGTGTGGTCAAAGCCCAAACCCACAATGTGGACTGTTTTACCCGCAAAGGTTATGGAAATTTCAACGCCCGTGAGGTACTTCATGTCCAAGGCTTTGGCCGAAGCGATGGCGCGTTCTTGGCCACCAATTTCGTCATGGTCTGTGAGGGCCCAAAGCTGAACCCCATTGGCTTTAGCGCGCGCAGCCAAAGCCTCAGGCGTGAGCGTGCCATCGGACACCACGGAGTGGCAATGTAGGTCGGCGTTGAGTAAGGGTTCCACAGGGGTATTTTAGGTGCTGCATGGCTGGCTTGCGCCGTTGCACCATAATTCCAACTGAATTAAGTGAGGTTTTGATGGCTTTGATGATCACCGACGAATGCATCAATTGCGATGTGTGTGAACCTGAGTGTCCCAATCAGGCGATCTATCTCGGGCCTGAAATCTATGAAATCGATCCCAACAAGTGCACAGAATGCGTTGGCCATTTTGATGAACCCCAATGTGTGCAAGTGTGTCCTGTGGCCTGTATTCCTGTCAGTCCAGCCCATATTGAAACCAAAGAGACCTTGTTTCAAAAATACCTGCGGCTGCAAAGTGCTGGCTAAGGTGCCAGCGAGGGCGCTGGCCTAAGTATTGGCTTAGACGCCTTCCGGGCGGGGAGGCTTAGGCCTTGGCGGCTTGCTGGTGTGAATTTGCACCATGGCCTTTTCCATCTCGCCTTGCATCAGCATGTCGGCCGCTTTCACCGAGCGGGCAATGCTTTCTTGAATGAGATCGCGTTGCTCGGCCATCGGTTTTTTGAGCACCCAGTTAATCACCTCAGCTTTGACGCCAGGGTGGCCAATGCCTAAGCGCAGGCGCCAATAATCGCCGGTGCCCAATTGGGCATGTATATCGCGAAGTCCATTGTGGCCAGCATGACTGCCCCCAAATTTGAGTTTGGCTTCACCGGGCACCACATCGAGCTCGTCATGGGCTACCAGTATTTCTTGAGGGGCAATTTTAAAAAACTTAGCCAAGGCGCCCACCGACTTACCCGACAGGTTCATGAATGTTTGAGGTTCAAGCAACCAAACGGTTTGGCCTTTGATTTGCGAGCGCGCCACCTTGGCGAAATAGCTTTTATCGGGCACCAGGTTCACATTCAGATCACGCGCCAAGGCGTCGATCCACCAAAAGCCAGCGTTGTGGCGGGTATCTTCGTATTCGGCGCCTGGATTGCCAAGGCCAACAAACAATTTGATCATGTGTAAGTATAAAAACAAAACAACCCGCACGAGGCGGGTTGTTTGAAACACAGTCTGTGTTTAAAGCGAGCAGAAATTACTTCTTCTTGGCTTTAGCGTCGGCAGCAGGCGCAGCGGCTGCATCAGCAGCAGGAGCCTCTTCGGCAGCTGGGTTCACCACGGACACCAACACTGGGTTTTTCTTACCGTGTGTAACGGCTTTCACGCCCTTGGGCAACGTGATATCGCCTAAGTTCAAAGAAACACCTTTTTTCAAACCAGACAAATCGACATTGATGGCTTCTGGCAAATCTGCTGGCAAGCAAGTGATTTCCAGTTCATTCATGATGTGATTGATCAAGCAAGCATCTACTTTGACAGCAGGAGATGTTTCTTCGCCTGAGTAGTGAATTGGCACTTTGCGGTTCAAAGTGGTTTTGGCGTCGACACGCTGGAAGTCGATGTGCAAAACCAATTGTTTGTAGGGGTGCATTTGGAAATCGCGTAGCAAAACTTTGGTTTCTTTGCCATTCAATTCCATGTCCAAGATGCTTGCGTGGAAAGCTTCTTTTTTCAGGGCGTGCCACAGGGCATTGTGGTCAAGTTCGACCAATTGGGGTTGCTGGTCTACACCGCCATAAACAATACCAGGTGTCTTACCTGAATTGCGCAGACGGCGGCTCGCACCCGTACCTTGCATAGAGCGCTCAAAAGCGACAAATTTCATAACTAACTCCAAGATGAGTCGACCGCGACCAGTACGACTCTGTTTTAAAAAGGCTTGCTAAAAGCAAACCACGTTGATGCTCCAGATCAATCTTGATCTGAGAACAAACTCATGACCGACTCACCATTGGCAATTCGCTGGATGGTTTTGGCCAACAGCGGCGCCACAGTGAGTTGGCGAATTTTGGGACATGCCGCTGCCGATTGAGACAAGGGAATGGTATTGGTCACAACCACTTCGTCGAGGGCGTCGCCTTTGGCAATGCGGTCAATGGCGGGACCTGAAAAAATGGGGTGTGTGCAATAGGCGTAAACTTTTTTAGCGCCACGTGCTTTTAGAACTTCAGCCGCCTTGACCAAGGTGCCTGCGGTGTCGATCATGTCGTCCATGATGACGCAATTGCGTCCATCGATTTCACCAATGACGTGCATCACTTCGCTGACATTGGCTGAAGGGCGGCGTTTGTCAATGATGGCTAAATCGCAGTTCAGTTGTTTGGCCAATGCCCGAGCACGAACCACACCGCCTACGTCGGGTGAAACCACAATAAGGTCTTCGTAGTTCTTTTGAAGCAGATCGCCTAGAAGCACGGGAGATGCGTAAATGTTGTCGACGGGGATGTCGAAAAAACCCTGAATTTGGTCGGCGTGTAAGTCCATGGTGAGGACATGATTCACACCCACTGCTTGTAGCATGTTGGCAATGACTTTGGCCGTGATGGGCACACGCGTTGAGCGCGGGCGACGATCTTGGCGGGCATATCCGAAGTAAGGAATGATGGCACTGATGCGACCTGCTGAGGCGCGCTTTAAAGCGTCGACCATGATCAGCAGTTCCATCATGTTTTCGTTGGTGGGTGCGCATGTGGACTGAATGACGAACACATCACGAGCGCGCACGTTTTGCTTTAACTCAACCCTGACTTCACCGTCAGAGAAGCGCCCGACATCGGCCAAGCCAAGGGTTACATCCAACTCATAAGCAACTTCTGCGGCCAACACGGGGTTGGCATTGCCTGTGAAGACCATGAAGTCTGAGTTTGAATTTGCGTTGGGTTGCAGCATGAGCTTTTGTGCGATTAAATGAAGGGCCGATGCGGCTTACCGCATAAATTTCAATCACTGCGCGTATGACCGCGCATTCAATCACATGGCGTTTGACGGCTTGTGAAAGTTTTGGCAGGGGAAGAAGGACTCGAACCTTCGCATGCCGGAATCAAAATCCGGTGCCTTAACCAACTTGGCGACTCCCCTACACGGGTTGGCAACTGAAGAAAACTAAAGCTGCCGACCGATCAAACGTCGCTGGAGGCCCAACCCTTTTGGGGATGAACTTCCAAATTGCCACACATTCGAATTTGCCAAAGGGGCCAAGTTGTTGGAACTTGAGGCATTTGGCTTAAATTCGTGCCGCGTGGCACTTGCGCAAACACTGCACTCCCGGAGCCTGTCATTCTGCCTTTGACAACAGCTGACTCTAATCTGGCTAATTCAAGCCATTCTATTGCTTCGCTAATTTGGGGGCAGAGGCGTTCAGCCACTGGTTGCAGGTCGTTGTGGCCGAAGCCGAACGGGTTTGCTGCAAAGACCGAAATTGTAGCAGGCTTTGAATCTCGTTTGAGGGCTTCAGAGCCAAAAATTTTGGCCGTTTCCAGCCCTTGGGGCGGTTTGACCACCACAAACTGGGCGGGTGGCACCGAAATGGGTGTGATGATTTCACCCACGCCTTCCACCCAAGCATTTTCCCCTCTGAGAAAGAACGGTACATCAGCCCCGAGTTTCAAACCCAACTCGGCCAGTTGATTGACTGTGAAATGAAGGTTCCAAAGCTTGTTCAATGCCAGCAAGCACGTGGCGGCATCGGAAGATCCACCGCCCATGCCAGCTTGCGCTGGAATGGACTTTTCAACGGCGATGTGCGCACCCAAGGAAGTGCCGCTAGCCTGCTGTAAAAGCCTAGCAGCGCGTGTGATGAGGTCGTCTTCTGGCAGTTTCAAGGTCAGATCTTCGCGGCTGACTTGGCCATCCCGTCGAAGGTCAAAGTGCAGGGTGTCATACCAATCAATCAGCATGAACACAGATTGCAAAAGGTGATAGCCGTTGTCTTTTCGGCCTGTGATGTGCAAAAACAGATTGAGCTTGGCGGGTGCTAATACTTGGTGCAAAGACGTCATGATTCAAAGGCAATTCGCAAAACGGTTCGCGGCGCTGGCTGAACCCTCTCTAGAACCAAGCGACGCAAGTGCCATTCGCTGACGTCGACGTTCCAGCCCTCAGCGGGTGTGGGTTTGCCTGACAGCCAATCAACCAAAGCGGCGGTGGGCAGTTGGGCACCCGTGAGCTCCAAGACCAAACGCTCAAGGCTGCTTGACTCACGCACTTGATTGCCTTGCAAAAGACGAGCACTTTGCGCCGTCCATTCGACGCGGGCCATTTGCATTCCCAAGGGGTTGTAGATGTTGAGTGTGCCCTCTGGCAAACCACCCGTTAAGTCAAAGGAGGTGATGAAAGATTGAGGCGGTTGAGAGTCAATTTGAAGCGCAAACCTGCCTGCTTTGAAGGCGGGTGGTATGGGGGTGGCTTGAACAGAGACGACCTGAGAATTTTCGGGATTGGAGGGCGGTGGCGTGAAGCTTTGCGTTACGGCAGGTTGGGTTGAACAGGCACCCATTAAAAAAATGCTTGAAAAACACAGCCACACCAAACGATTTTTGCGCATCTCGCCCTAAGCCCATCAAGGTTTGAATTTGAATTGCTTGAGGGTATCAAGCAGGGTTTCGTTGTCAGATTTGAGCATCAGGCCTTCGCGCCAAATGGTGCCGGCTTTGTCTTGTTGGCCTGATTGCCAATAGACCTCGCCTAAGTGGGCTGCAATCTCGGCATCGGGGCGAGCTTTGTAGGCGGCCTCCAAAATACGGATGGCTTCTGCCGTGTTGCCCACACGGTACTCAAGCCAACCCAAGCTGTCTTGAATAAAGGGGTCGCGGGGGGCTAATTGCACGGCTTTGAGAATGAGTTCGCGCGCTTCATCGAGCCTTATCTTTCGATCTGCCAATGAATAGCCCAATGCGTTGAATGCATGGGCGTCGGTGGGTTTGACTTTCATGATGCCGCGCAAAAGGCTTTCCATTTGGTCAAAGCGGCCTAACTTTTCGCAGAGCATGGCCATTTCTGACTGCAAATCTGTGTCTGCAGGAAACTTCGCCAAAGCTTGTTCAATGATGGTCAATGCGGCGGTGATCTGCTTGTCTTCGCGCAACCATTGGGAAATTGCCAAGGCCTTCAGCCGTGCATCTTGTGGGGTGTTCACCTTAACTTGTTGAAGGAGCTTTAGGCCATCGGATTTGCGCCCTTGCTGCGCTAACAATGCAGCGCGCCTGCTTGCAACTTTGAGCGGATCTGCATTGGGCGGAATGCGCGCCAACCACTCGTCCGCTTGGGTCAATTGACCTTGCTTTTGGGCCATTTGAGACAATGCCATGTAGGCTTCTGACAGTCCACCAGATTGATCGGGATCCTTGGCGTTGTCGACCAGTTTGATGTACTGTTTCAGAGACTGCTCGGACATCAACACTTGCGACAAATCACTTTGAAGCAAGCCCAAAAACAACCAGCCGGGGGCAAAGCTGGAATGCTGCTGAGTGAGTTGATTGAGTTGGGCCAAAGCGGGCTGCATTTGATCAAGATCAATCAATGTTCGCGCATAGCCAAGCCGCAAGTCAGGCAAAGCATCGCCAGACATGTAATGAGAAATCATGGGCTGCACTTCATTGGGCACCACATTCAGAAGGCTCATGGCCAACATGATGGGCCCAGGGGATTTGGGGTTGGCGGCATGGCCCGCGCGAGCTGCCTCAGCAGCAGGTTGAATTTCACCGGCATCGCGTTTCATGCGGCCAATGGTGGTCCAGGCGGTTGAAGCAGTTTCGGAGTTTTGAATGGCTGTGCTCAGCGCTTGTTCGACCACTTTGGCGGCTAAATTTTTGTCTTGTAAACGGCCAAAGACACGGGGTATCGAGCCAATAGCGGCCGCTTGTTCTTGGATGGGTAAGCTGGCAATGCTGGCCTTTAAAGCGCGCCCCGCTTCATCGATGCGGTTGAGTGCCAACAAAATTTGCAAAATATAGCGATTGGCCTCTTTGGATTCTGGCAGGCTGGACTTCCAACTTCTGGCAGCCTGCAAAGCGGCTTCTCCAGACCGAGATTGAAGTGCCAGTTCGGTGGCGCGCTGAAACAAGGCCTCGTCCTTGGTTTTGCGTGCAGCATCCAAAATGATGGCAAAACCTGAGCCAGGTTCGCCGGCCTGCACATTGAGTTCGCCCAACAGCAATTGGTAAAACAAAACCGCATTGAGGTTAGAGTTTTGCACGGGTGGCTCGGCACAAACACCCGTTGTCGCCCAGACCAATGCCAAAGATGAAAACCAATACTTCATGAAGCCATCATAATCCACGGGCTACGGCAGAGTAGCGCCATTTCACCTATTTCACCCCGTATTTAAAGCGTATCCATGCCTGAATTACCCGAAGTCGAAGTCACCAGACTGAGTTTTGCCAGCCGGATCGCGGGAGCTCGGGTTTTGGCCATGCGCATGGGCAAGCCTTTGAGGTGGCCTTTGGGTGTCGCCCCCTCCCTTTTGGTGGGGCAGAGTGTGATGGGCGTGAGGCGCCGAGGTAAGTACCTCTTGTTGGACATGGACCGCGGTATTTTGATGCTGCATTTGGGCATGTCTGGCAGTTTAAATTTTGCCCCCTCTCAGGCAGAAGCGGGCAAGCACGACCACATGGATTTGGTCACTTCACAGGGGGTTCTGCGTTTGCATGATCCACGCCGCTTTGGAGCGGCCGTTTGGTCTGACTCCGAACAACATGCGCCGGCTTCTAAGCTTTTAGGAAAATTGGGCATGGAGCCCCTCACCGATGGCTTTGAACTCAAGCTTTTTCAACAAGGGTTGAAAAAACGCGCAGCCCCCATTAAACAAGTTTTATTGGCGGGCGAGGTGGTGGTGGGTGTGGGCAATATTTATGCTTCTGAAGCTTTGTTCATGTCTGGCATTCGGCCAACGGTTAAGGCTCACAAACTGAGTGCGCCGCGGATGGCCAAATTGCATGCTGCCATCAAGCAAGTGTTAGCCAGAGCGGTGGCGCAAGGTGGCAGCAGCTTGAAAGATTTTGTGAATGCGCAAGGCAATACAGGGTACTTTCAGTTGGAAGCCTCGGTGTACGGCAGAACGGGTTTGCCCTGCAGAGTTTGCAGCACACCCATCAAGCAAATTGTGCAAGGCCAGCGCTCTACTTTTTTCTGTCCGGCATGTCAAAAGCATTGAAAGATTCGCCCCCACTGGCCGAGACCTTGGTGGCGTGGCAAAAGGTTCACGGCCGCAATCACTTGCCTTGGCAGAACACCCAAGACCCGTACCGGGTATGGTTGTCTGAGATCATGTTGCAGCAAACACAGGTGAGCACTGTTCTCGACTACTACGACAAGTTTTTGCAACACTTTCCCACCGTGCTTGACTTGGCGGCCGCACCCCAAGACAAGGTGATGGGCTTGTGGAGTGGTTTGGGTTATTACAGTCGTGCTCGCAATTTGCACCAGTGTGCGCAAGATGTGGTGTCGCGATTTGGCGGAAAGTTTCCATCTACGGCGGCAGAGTTGATCACACTGCCTGGCATTGGTCGCTCTACAGCCGCCGCAGTGGCTTCGTTTTGTTTTTCTGAGCGTGTTGCCATCATGGACGGCAATGTGAAGCGAGTGCTCACGCGGGTTTGGGCGTATGACGCCGATCTGTCTATCAGCAAGCATGAAAAAGTACTGTGGCAGTTGGCAGAAAACGCCTTGCCAACTCGCCATTTAAAAACGGCCATGCCAAGGTACTCACAAGCCCTCATGGATTTGGGCGCCACGCTATGCCTGCCGCGCAAGCCCAATTGTCAGGCTTGCCCTGTTCAAAGTGAATGCAAAGCTTTTGCTTTGGGTGAGCCTGAAAAATTTCCTGTTAAAACACGCAAAATCAAACGCAGCAGCGAAGTGCTTTGGCTGTTGCTGGCGCAAAACGCGAAGGGCGAAGTCTGGCTAGAGAAACGGCCCCCAAAGGGCATTTGGGCCAGTCTTTACAGCTTGCCCTTGTTTGACTCTGAAGCGGTATTGCGCACAGTTTTAGAAAAATATTCCAAGCTTAAAAAGTCGGATAAAACTGCTGAGCCCAATTCCTCAACAGCAATGAACTTAGAGGTGTTGCCAGCCTTCAAGCACGTTCTCACCCACAAAGATTTGCACTGTCATGTGGTGAAAGTGCAGATGAAAAAAGCACCCCATACGCCCAACGCTGGCGCTTGGTTTTCTGAAAAAGATTGGGTGGTATTGGGTTTACCAACACCTGTGCGTCACTTGCTGTCTAACTCTCTGTGACGCTTCAGTGTGAGCCAGTGCGAACCAAAGCGTTGGCTGAGTTTTTCGACCAAATACACCGAACGATGTTGACCGCCCGTACAGCCAATGGCCACCGTGATGTAATTGCGATGGTCTTTTTCAAGTGCAGGTAGCCACTGATCTAAGAAACTTTCAATTTGACTTTGTATCAAGTTGACTTCTGCGTAAGTTTCTAAAAACTTCTGAACGGGCTCGTCCTTGCCCGACAAGGGCCGCAGTGCCGATTCGTAGTGTGGGTTGGGCAGCATGCGAACGTCAAACACATAATCTGCATCCAATGGAA
>CALAGS010000067.1 GCA_937891665.1 uncultured Burkholderiales bacterium
CGACGCGAACTCAAACAAAAAATGTTTGGGGATTGAATTGAGGCCGCTGACGACTCTGAAAAGGCTCCACCAGGAGCCTTTTTTTCGCATTCAAACAACAATTGCTCAGTCGTTTAAATTTTTTCAAAAATTTTGAAATATTTTTTGATTCATCAAATGCCTCAGAAGTTACTTGCAGACCAAGTTCTAAGTGCCTAATTTTCAAGGATTTTTCCAGCTAAATTCTCTTGCAAAGTACTCTCTAAGCCCTTGATTTCATTGAAAAAAACTTAAAAACCCGCTTGCGGGTGCGTGAATACCTGATACAGTGCAAAAAAGTGCAATTAAGTGGGAAAAGCTCCCAAATTGCTTATTTCGTCATCAGGAATTGGGAATCAAGTGTTTCAAGGTGCATCTTCGTTGAGTTTGGACGCTAAAGGCCGCCTGTCGGTGCCTACGCGTCACCGCGAGGTTTTGAGTGCCACAGCCAGTGGCCAGCTCACCATCACCAAACACCCTCACGGCTGCTTAATGATGTTCCCCCGCACAGAGTGGGAGCGTTTCCGTGAGCGCATTGCACAATTGCCCATGGAGGCTCAGTGGTGGAAGCGAATCTTCTTGGGCAATGCCATGGACGTAGACATGGACGGCACAGGCCGCGTGTTGATCTCGCCTGAGTTGCGGGCAGCGGCGGGTATTGCCAAAGACACCATCTTGCTGGGCATGGGCAATCATTTTGAGTTGTGGGACAAAACAGCCTACGACACGCAAGAAGCCAAAGCCATGCAGGGCGACATGCCCGATGTCTTCAAGGACTTTTCGTTCTGAGGCCTCTGTGACGACCCATTGGCAGCACACCACCGTCTTGCTCA
The DNA here is from genome assembly GCA_937891665.1 of uncultured Burkholderiales bacterium. Taxonomy (GTDB): domain Bacteria; phylum Pseudomonadota; class Gammaproteobacteria; order Burkholderiales; family Burkholderiaceae_C; genus Limnohabitans_A. The sequence continues at coordinate 852 of CALAGS010000067.1, forward strand.
CTGAAGCAGTCGATGCATTGTTAGGCAGTGCAGGCGAAGGCGCCCAAAAAAATACCTATGTCGATGCCACCTTTGGTCGAGGCGGTCATTCTCGTTTGATTTTGTCGCGCATACCAGAGGGTGCGCAACTCATCGCATTTGACAAAGATGTCGAGGCCATTGCAGAGGCAGCGCAAATCAAGGATGCGCGTTTTTCAATTCGGCACGAAGGCTTCAGGCATCTGGGTGAACTGCCCGCTGGCAGCATTGCAGGTGTGTTGATGGACCTGGGTATCAGCTCCCCCCAAATTGACAACCCCGACAGGGGTTTTTCTTTTCGTTTTGATGGCCCCTTAGACATGCGCATGGACACCACGCGCGGTCAGAGTGTGGCTGAGTGGCTGGCCTCTGCCAGTGTGGATCAGATCACGGAGGTGGTGCGTGACTATGGCGAAGAACGGTTTGCTTTTCCGATTGCAAAGGCGATTGTGGCTCGCCGACAAGAGCGGGGCCCAATTTCATCCACCGCCGATTTGGCCGGGATCGTGGCTAGTACGGTCAAAACCCGCGAGCCGGGCAAGGACCCTGCAACGCGGACATTTCAGGCTCTTCGGATTTTCATCAACGCCGAGCTTGAGGAGCTTGAACAAGCGTTAGAAGCCAGCCTTGAAGTATTGCAGCCTGGGGGACGTTTGGTGGTCATCAGTTTTCACTCCTTGGAAGATCGCATCGTGAAGCAATTCATTGCGAAGCATTCCAAAGAGGTCTATGACCGCCGCGCACCTTTCGCAGTGCCGCAGCCCATGAAGCTGAAGTCTTTGGAGCGAATTCGACCCAGTGATGCCGAGGTGGCTGGCAATCCGCGTTCACGCAGCGCCATCATGCGCGTAGCCGAAAGAACGGCGGTGCTGGCATGACGCGCATGAATTTGTTCTTGGTCATCGCCATCATTTTGTCGGCCATGTTCTTGGTCCACAGTCATTACGAAGCTCGTCGCTCATTCATGATTTTGGAAGCCGCCATGAAAGAGGCGACGCGTCTTGAGTTAGAGCACGAGCGTTTGCAAGTGGAGCGTCGATCGCAAGCATCGCCACTGCGCATTGAACAAATTGCCAAGCAACAATTGCAAATGCGTTTGGTCACACCGGGCATTACACAGTATGTGAAACAGCCTGCGGATTTGCAAACAAGCTCACAAAAGGTGGCAACTCAAAAGCCTGAAAAATCAACCGAGGCCAAGCCATGAGCCGCAGTGTTCAGCTGTCCTCTAGCCCTTTGTTGGCCAGCAAAACGCCTGTTTGGCGCAGCAAACTCATTGTGGCTGCCATGGCCTTGGCCTTTGTGGGCTTGGCTGTTCGAGCTGCGTATGTTCAGGTCTTTGAAAACGCCTTTTACAAGCGCCAAGGCGAAGTTCGCTTTGCCAGAACCCTGACCTTGCCTGCCAATCGCGGTCGCATTTTGGACCGCAATGGTTTGATCTTGGCTTCCAGTGTGCCTGCACCCAGTGTGTGGGCCAATCCAGAAGAGATTGACAGATCGCCTGAAGGCTTGCGTCAGTTGGGTAAGTTGCTTGAAATGTCGTCCACAGAGTTGGCGAAAAAATTAGAGAACGAAGACAAAACTTTTGTATGGCTTCGACGTCAAATGGACGAGCCTGTGGTGAAGCAAGTTTTGGCTTTGAACATCAAGGGCATCTACACCATCAAAGAATACAAACGTTTGTATCCCGAAGGTGAATCGGCGGCTCACATCGTTGGTTTCACCAACGTGGAAGACAAAGGCCAAGAAGGCATCGAGTTGATTTTCCAAGACCAACTCTCTGGCAAGCCTGGTGCAAGACGCGTCATCAAAGATCGCTTGGGGCGTGTGGTGGAAGACGTGGGGCAAATGACCCCCCCTGTTGACGGCGAAGATTTGCAATTGAGCATTGACAGCAAGGTTCAGTTCTTTGCTTACCAAAAACTGCGTGAAGCGGTTTTAGAAAACAAAGCCAAAGCAGGCAGTGTGGTGGTGCTGGATGCGCAAACAGGTGAAATCTTGGCGCTGGCCAACTACCCTAGCTACTCTCCTGACAAGCGTGTCAATTTGAGTGGTGAGCAATTGCGCAATCGTGCACTCACCGACAGCTTTGAGCCTGGTTCCACCATGAAACCTTTTGCCATTGCAGTCGCATTGGAAAAAGGCATCATCAAACCCGAAACGATCATTCAAACATCGCCAGGCACAATCAATATCACCGGATCAACCATCACGGACACACACCCATACGGTGCGCTCACAGTCAATGAGGTAATCCAAAAGTCGAGCAACGTTGGCACCGTGAAAATTGCGATGCAATTGCAGCCCCGTGAAATGTGGGAAATGTTCACAGCGGTGGGTTTAGGTCAGAAGCCGCAATTGCCTTTCCCTGGTGTTGTCAGCGGTCGCTTGCGAGCTGCCAAAACGTGGCGCCCCATTGAGCAAGCCACCATGAGCTACGGCTATGGCGTGTCGACCAGTTTGTTCCAAATGGCTCGCGCGTACACCATCTTTGCCAGTGACGGAAAGTCATTGCCTGCAACCTTGATCAAGAATGGCCAAATTCCAGCAGGTGTGCCAGTCATCAGTCCACAAAATGCGCAAGCCATGCGCCACATGTTGAATTTGGCAGCAGGCCCTGGCGGCACAGCGCAGAAAGCGCAAACCATGGGCTACTCCGTGGGTGGCAAAACTGGCACGGCCCACAAGCAAGAGGGTAAGGGTTACGCTGGCAAAAAATACCGCGGCGTGTTTGTGGGCATGGCGCCCATTGAAAAACCACGCATTGTGGTGGCCGTCATGATTGATGAACCCTCTAACGGCCGTTATTACGGCGGAGATGTGGCTGCGCCCGTTTTCAGTCAAACCGTACAGCAAAGTTTGCGCTTGATGGGTGTGCAACCCGATATGAGTGTCAAGCCACAAATTGTGGCCAACGCTGTGGAGGAGTCGTTCTGATGCAAACCCTGCACAGCCCAACTCAAGCCGCAGAATGGTTGCGCCAACACGTCACTGGCGTTTTGTGCACCGACAGTCGCGCCATTCAAAAAGGCGATGGCTTCATTGCTTGGCCAGGCCTGGCCACCGACGGTCGTGCTTATGTCGCATCGGCATTTGAGCAAGGTGCTACAGCTTGTTTGGTAGAGGCAGAAGACTGCTTGCAATGGCAATCGGCCTGGCAGGCCGTGTCAAACAAAGTGCCCTCTCAAGTGGCGGCCTATACAGGTTTGAAAGCAGATACGGGCTGGATTGCAGACGCTTATTACGAGCAACCTAGCCACGCATTGAAGGTGTTGGCGGTCACAGGCACGAATGGCAAAACATCTGCGACTTGGTGGTTGGCTCAGGCACTCAATGCCATGAAGCCCTGTGCTGAGGGTGAGGCATTAGCGCCCCGGTGTGCCATTGTGGGTACGCTGGGTGTGGGGCAGCCAGCCAATTTAATGTCGACGGGCATGACCACGCCAGACCCCGTTTTGTTGCAAGCGCAATTTAGAAAATTTGTGGCCGCAGGCGTCTCCCACTGTGCCATTGAAGCCAGCTCCATCGGGCTTGCCGAGCAGCGCTTGGCCGGCACCCGCATTCAATTGGCCATGTTGACCAATTTCACACAAGATCATTTGGACTATCACGGTTCAATGTCGGCTTATTGGCAAGCCAAGCGGGCACTTTTTGCATGGCCCGAACTTGAAATAGCGGTCATCAACGTCGATGATGTGCAAGGTGCAAAGTTGGCATCTGATCTGTCGCAGAGCGCTTTGACTGATATCAGCGCTCAAGCCTTGGACCTTTGGACTTGCTCTAGTCAAGGACAAGCTGCTCGATTGCAAGCACGTCATTTGACAAGGAACTTAACGGGTTTGGCTTTCGATGTGATTGAGGGCCAAGAAAGTGTTCACCTTCAAACTTCATTGATGGGGGATTACAACGTTGACAACATGCTCGGTGTCATCGCTGCCTTGCGCGCCTTGAAATACGACTTGGTTCAAATCGTTCAAATTTGTGCGCAACTCAAAGCGGTACCGGGCCGTATGGAAAAAGTCGCTGGCGTCGAGGGGCTAGAGTTGCCTTTGACGGTGGTGGACTATGCGCACACCCCCGATGCCGTGACACAAACCTTGCTAGCACTGAAACCGCTGGCGGACGCTTTGGGCTCGCAACTTTGGTGTGTCTTGGGGTGTGGTGGTGATCGAGATGCCAGCAAGCGCCCCTTGATGGCTGCGGCGGCTGAATCTGTGGCTCACCATTTGGTGCTAACCAGTGACAACCCGCGCAGTGAATTGCCTGACCAAATTGTGCAGGACATGCGCCAAGGTTTGCAATCACCCGACAAAGCACATCAAGAACTTGACCGTGCCAGAGCTATTTTTCAAACGATCATGCAAGCAGGTCAGCATGATGTGATTTTGATCGCAGGCAAAGGCCATGAGGACACCCAAGAAATTGCAGGGGTCAAGTACCCCTTCGACGATCGCTTGCACGCGCATGAAGCATTGGTCAAACGTGCCAATGGGGTGAAGCAGATGGGATCTCAGCCATGAACATGACGCTGACGCAGCTTCAAACATGGTTGCCGCAAGCCGCGGCTGTTTCGGGTACCGCCGCCGCGGCGCTTTCAAGCCACACCGTGATCAAAGCTGTGCGCACAGACAGCCGCAGTGTGGTTGCAGGTGATTTGTTTATTGCCCTTAAGGGTGAAACATTTGATGGCACAGCTTTCTTGGCGCAAGCTCAAGTGCAGGGCGCTGTGGCCGTTTTGTTTGAAGCACAAGACCCGCTCAAAGGTGAGCACCTTCAATACCTGAAAGACGTTTCAGTGCCTGCCTACTGCGTGCCTAATGCGCGCGCCGCATTGGGTGACTTGGCCACGCAATGGCGACGTCAACTTGATTTGCAGCTGATTGGTGTCACAGGCAGCAATGGCAAAACCACTGTCACGCAAATGATTGCTTCAGTGTTAAAGGCAGATGCTTCATGCCCGTCCTTGTCGACACAAGGCAACTTGAACAATGAAATTGGTGTGCCACTGACTTTGTTCAATTTGCGCCCAGAGCATCGCCGTGCAGTGGTGGAATTGGGCATGAACCATCCGGGTGAGATTGAAATATTGACCCGCTACGCGCAACCCACCATTGGTTTGGTGAACAACGCCCAACGTGAGCACCAAGAATTCATGGCCACGGTAGAGGCTGTGGCCCTCGAAAATGGTGAAGTGATTCGACACTTGCCTGCCAATGGCATCGCGGTATTTCCTGCGCAAGATACGTACACCGAAGTTTGGAAGAAGTTGGCAGGCGCTCGTCGGGTTTTGACGTTTGGCTTCACACAAGGTGATGTTCAGGCGCACGACATTGCCTGGGTCAATGGTGCCTGGTCGTTTCAATTGACAACAGCCCATGCAGCTTTGGCTTGTCGTTTGAACATTGCAGGTCGACATAATATTTTGAATGCTTTGGCGGCTGTAGCCTGCGCATTGGCTGCTGGCATGAGTCTGGTTGCCATCGTGAAAGGGCTTGAGAATTTTGAGCCTGTCAAAGGACGTTCCAAATCTTCCGAGTGGCAAATTGAGAACCACACCTTCACGATGGTGGACGACACCTACAACGCCAACCCCGACTCTGTTCGGGCCGCCATTGAGGTTCTGGCTGAGTTGCCTGCACCGCGTTTATTGGTTTTGGGCGACATGGGTGAAGTGGGTCAACAAGGACCTGAGTTTCACCAAGAGGTGGGTGCCTTCGCCAAAGCTTCAGGCATAGAGGCCTTGTTCACTTTGGGCGATTTATGCGTGCACAGCAGTCAAGCTTTTGAAGGTGCACATCACTTCTCAGACATGGACAACTTGCAACATGCCGTGTTGGCTCAGATATCGACCTACAACAGTGTGCTTGTCAAAGGATCGCGATTTATGAAAATGGAACGCGTCGTAGATGCCTTGCGACACAGGTTTGAGCAAGCTCAGGCCTCAGAAAGAGAGTCAATCCATGCTGCTTAATTTGGCGCAATGGTTGCAAAGCTTATCCCCTGATTGGGGCTTCTTGCGTGTATTTCAATACATCACTTTCCGCGCAGTGATGGCCGCTTTGACTTCATTGCTCATTGGCCTCATTGCAGGCCCTGCAGTGATCCGTAAATTGACGGCTCTCAAAATAGGCCAACCGATTCGAGGGTATGGCATGGAGACACACATGGCCAAAAGCGGCACGCCCACGATGGGCGGTGTGCTGATCTTGTTGTCAATTGCCATCAGCACCTTGTTGTGGTTTGACCTGTCCAATCGCTTTGTCTGGATTGTGCTCATAGTGACCTTGGGCTTTGGCGCCATTGGCTGGGTCGATGACTGGCGCAAAGTGGTGAACAAAGATCCCGAAGGCATGCGTTCTCGTGAAAAGTATTTTTGGCAATCCGTGATTGGTTTGTTGGCAGCCTTCTATTTGGTTTTCAGTATTTCTGAAAGCTCCAATCTGCGTGTACTCGACTTGTTCATGAATTGGGCCATTTCAGGGTTTGATGTGAATTTGCCGCCCAAAGCAGGCTTGATGGTGCCGTTCTTTAAAGAGGTGAGTTACCCCTTGGGTGTGTTTGGTTTCGTGGTCCTCACTTACTTGGTCATTGTGGGATCTAGCAATGCTGTTAACTTGACCGATGGACTCGATGGTTTGGCCATCATGCCGGTCGTCATGGTGGGTTCTGCATTGGGCGTGTTTGCCTATGTGACCGGCAGTTCGGTGTACGCCAAATACTTGTTCCTGCCCTACATTCCAGGCACAGGTGAATTGCTGATCTTTTGCGCAGCCATGGCCGGTGCGGGTTTGGCTTTCTTGTGGTTCAACACACACCCTGCTCAAGTGTTCATGGGCGATGTCGGCGCGCTGGCTCTGGGCGGTGCGCTGGGAACCATTGCCGTTATTGTTCGACAAGAAATTGTGCTGGCCATCATGGGCGGTATTTTTGTGGTGGAAGCCTTGTCGGTCATGGCGCAAGTTTCCTATTTCAAATACACCAAGAAGAAATATGGCGAAGGTCGCAGAATTTTAAAGATGGCCCCTTTGCACCATCATTTTGAAAAGAGTGGCTGGAAAGAAACCCAAGTGGTTGTGCGTTTTTGGATCATCACCATGCTGTTGTGCTTGGTGGGCCTGTCGACTTTGAAGCTGAGATAAAGATGAAATACCTTCAAGGCCAACACATTTTAATTCTAGGGCTGGGAAGCTCAGGGTTGGCCATGGCGCGCTGGTGTGCAGAGAGGGGTGCTGACATTACGGTAGCCGATACGCGTGAAGCGCCTGCCAATTTACAGGTTCTGAATACTGAGTTGCCTGAAGTTCAATTCAAATCGGGTCCCTTTGCGGCCAATTTGATTGAAGGCACTTCCGTGCGCGCTGTCTTTGCCAGCCCAGGACTTGCGCCCATCGAAACATTGCCCGTGATAGAAGCGGCTAAAGCCATGGGCCTGTGGGTAGGCGGCGAGTTGAGTTTGTTTGTACAAGCCTTGGAAAATTTAAAGGCAACAAGAGACTATGCACCGCAAGTCTTGGCCATCACGGGGACCAACGGTAAAACAACGGTCACGTCTCTCACTGGTCAGCTGATTGAACGGGCTGGCAAAACTGTGAAGGTGGCAGGCAACATTGGCCCGACTTTGCTAGACACCTTGCGCTTGTCGATGGCCACAGAATTGCCAGAAGTTTGGGTGTTGGAGTTGTCCAGTTTCCAACTTGACAACGCGGGCCCTTTTGAGCCCAGTGCCGCCACAGTTTTGAACATCACTCAAGACCATTTAGATTGGCACGGCAATATGGCCGCTTACGCTGCCGCTAAAGAGAAAATATTTGGTGCCAGCAGCCTCATGGTTTTGAACCGCGATGATGCGCGTGTGATGGCCATGTTGCCAGCGCCTGTTCGCGTGAAGTTACAAAAACCCGCAGTGAGAGCACATGTCACCTATGGTGCTGAAATGCCTCAGCGTCCCGGTGACTTTGGTTTGGAAACTGTCAACGGCATGACTTGGTTGGTGCGTGCCCTTGAAGCCGATGAGACGAGTCGCTTGCGCAAAGGCGAAGTTGAGGAAATTCACATTCAACGTTTGATGCCAGCCGATGCGCTGCGCATTCGAGGTCGCCACAATGCTGTCAATGCCCTGGCTGCTTTGGCCTTGGCCACCAGCACAGGTGCCAGCTTGGCATCGATGTTGTTTGGTTTGCGCGAATACAAAGGCGAACCGCACCGGGTGGAGCCTGTGGCCATCGTGAATGAAGTTGAATATTTTGATGACAGCAAGGGCACCAACGTAGGCGCAACTGTGGCTGCCTTGCTGGGCTTAGGCGCCGAGCGACGTGTGGTGGTCATTTTGGGTGGTGATGGCAAAGGTCAAGACTTTTCGCCATTGGCTGAACCGGTCGCAAGATATGCGCGTGCCGTCGTGTTGATTGGGCGTGATGCAACGCTGATTCGCGAAGAAATTAAAGCCTGTGGCGTTCCGTTGATCGAAGCAAGCACCCTGCCTGAAGCCGTGAATGCCGCCAAGAACATGGCGCAAGCAGGCGATGCCGTTTTGTTGTCGCCAGCATGTGCCAGCTTTGACATGTTCCGTGACTACCCGCACCGGGCTCAAGTTTTCTGTCAAGCCGTGGCTGAAATTGCCGAAGCAGCTGGACAACCCTTGGAGGTTGCGCAATGACCGAGATGTGGTCTCGCATGTTGGCTTGGAGCAGTAGCGTGTTAAGTCGCTCGGGTGGCGCTGGCCGTCTTCAAGGTGCAGCAGAAGGCGCTCTGCCTGTGAACTTAGGCAGCTACGACTATGCCAAAGGCGGTTCAGCCCAAGGCAAGATTCAAAACATCGATCAGACCCTGGTGTGGGTGGTGGTGGCGTTGTTGATGTGGGGCATGGTCATGGTGTATTCGGCCAGCATTGCCATGCCGGACAACCCCAAATTTGCAAAATATTCGCAAACGCATTTCTTGGTGCGGCACATCATTTCCATTTCAATTGGATTTGGTGTTGCGCTTTTGGCCTTCCAAGTGCCTTTGGAAACTTGGGAGAAAAATGCAAGGCCCTTGTTCATATTTGCTTTGGTTCTTTTGGCATTGGTTCTCATTCCTTTTATCGGCAAAGGCGTGAATGGTGCACGCCGATGGATTTCTCTGGGCGTGATCAATTTTCAACCTTCAGAGTTCGCCAAGTTGGCCGTGATCATTTACGCATCCGACTACATGGTGCGCAAGATGGAAGTGAAAGAACGCTTTTTCCGCGCTGTTCTGCCGATGGGCGCCGCCGTCGCTCTGGCGGGTATCTTCTTGCTGGCCGAACCTGACATGGGTGCCTTCTTGGTGATTGCCATCATTGCCATGGGTATCTTGTTTTTAGGGGGTGTCAATGCCCGCATGTTCTTCTTGATCTTGGCTATCTTGATTTTTGCCTTTGCCATGATGATTGCGGCATCACCGTGGCGCCGTGAGCGCATTTTTGCGTACCTCGATCCTTGGGATCCCACGCACACCTTGGGCAAAGGCTATCAGTTGTCGCACTCTCTGATTGCCATTGGCCGTGGAGAAATTTTTGGTGTGGGCTTGGGCGGCAGTGTTGAAAAGCTGCATTGGTTACCTGAGGCGCATACCGATTTCTTGCTGGCTGTCATTGGAGAAGAGTTCGGCTTGGTGGGTGTTGTTGCCGTGATCGGCTTGTTCTTATGGCTCAGTCGCCGCATCATGGTCATAGGCCGTCAAGCCTTGGCTCTGGATCGAACCTTTGCAGGTTTGGTGGCACAGGGTGTTGGCATTTGGATTGGGTTCCAGTCCTTCATCAACATGGGCGTTAACTTGGGCGCATTACCCACCAAAGGATTGACCTTACCGCTCATGAGTTATGGCGGGTCTGCAATTTTGATGAACCTGATCGCCATTGCCATCGTGCTTCGAATTGATGCCGAAAACAAACAAATGATGCGAGGGGGACGAACATGAGTCACTGCGCATTGATCATGGCGGGCGGTACAGGTGGGCACATCTTCCCAGGTTTGGCCGTGGCTGAATCTTTGCGAGATGCAGGATGGCGTGTGCATTGGCTGGGTGTGCCAGGCAACATGGAAAGTCAATGGGTGCCAGAGCGTGGCTTCCCGTTTGAGCCTGTGGCGTTTGGGGGTGTCCGCGGCAAAGGCTTGACCAGTTTGATCTTCTTGCCTCTGCGTTTGCTCAAAGCATTTTGGCAAAGCATTCAAGTGCTTAGACGCGTCAAGCCGGATGTTGTGGTGGGCTTAGGTGGTTACATCACATTTCCGGGGGGCATGATGGCTGTTCTTTTGGGCAAGCCATTGGTGCTGCACGAGCAAAACTCAGTGGCTGGTATGGCTAACAAAGTTTTAGCAGGCGTGGCAGACCGCATTTACAGTGCGTTTCCGAATGTCTTGAAAAATGCCATTTGGGTGGGCAATCCTTTGCGCCAAGATTTTTTAAACAAGCCTGCACCTGCACAGCGTTTTGCAGGCCGCACAGGACCCCTGAAATTGTGGGTGGTGGGCGGTAGTTTGGGTGCGCAAGCTTTGAATGACTTGGTGCCCAAAGCATTGGCATTGTTGCCAGAGCACAAGCGCCCCATTGTGGTTCATCAAAGTGGCGTCAAACAAATTGATGCGCTCAAATCGAACTACGCCAAAGCAGGCGTGCAGGCCGAACTAACGCCCTTCATTGAAGACACGGCACAAGCTTTTGCCGAGGCCGATCTGATCATTTGCCGATCGGGTGCCAGCACCGTGACCGAAATTGCGGCCATTGGCGCGGCTGCCATTTATGTGCCATTCCCCTTTGCCGTGGACGATCATCAAACCACCAATGCCCATTTTTTGGTGGCTCAAGGTGGTGGCTGGCTGATGCCTCAAGCGCAGCTCACTGCAGAGGCGTTGGCAGAACGCATTGGCAGCATCACACGTGAAGAATTACTGACCTGTGCAGAAAAAGCATGGGCTCTCAAAAAGACCGAAGCCACGCGCGAAGTGGTGGCTGCTTGCGAGGTATTGGTCGCATGAAACACGCCATTCGTCACATTCACTTCATTGGCGTCGGCGGTGCCGGCATGAGCGGCATTGCCGAAGTCTTGTTCAATTTGGGTTACACCATTTCTGGCTCTGACTTGTCTGACAGCAGCACCCTCAGGCGCTTGGCAGCATTGGGCATTCAAACGCATGTGGGGCACAGTGCCGACAACGTCAAGAGTGCCGATGCGGTTGTCACCTCTACTGCCGTGAAAGCCGACAACCCCGAAGTGTTGGTCGCTAGGTCGCGCCATATTCCGGTGGTGCCACGCGCAGTCATGCTGGCTGAGTTGATGCGCATGAAGCAGGGCATTGCCATTGCGGGTACACACGGGAAAACCACCACCACCAGTTTGGTGGCCAGCGTGTTGGCTGAAGCGGGCCTGGATCCGACCTTTGTCATTGGTGGTCGATTGAACAGTGCAGGCACCAATGCCAAGTTGGGTACGGGTGACTACATCGTGGTGGAAGCCGATGAGTCAGATGCCTCATTTTTGAATTTGTTGCCTGTGATGTCGGTGGTGACCAATATTGATGCTGACCACATGGAAACCTATGGTCATGACTTTGAAAAGTTGAAGTCAGCCTTCGTTGAATTTCTTCACCGCATGCCTTTTTATGGCACTGCCATTGTGTGTTCAGACGACCTGGGTGTGAAAAGTATTGTTGATCAGTTAGCTCGCCCTGTGACCACCTACGGGTTTGAAGAGGGCGCACAAATTAGAGCCGTTGATGTGAGAGCAGACAATGGAAAGATGCATTTCACGGTGCAGCGCCGCAATGGCGTGGTCTTGCCTGATCTGCCCGTTGTTCTGAACTTGCCAGGTCTGCACAATGTCTTGAATGCATTGGCCGCGGTTTCTGTTGCGGTGGAGTTGGGGGTTGATGATGCAGCTGTGCAGCGCGCCTTGGCCCATTTCAAAGGCGTTGGCCGACGCTTCCAGCGTTATGGTGAAGTCAAGCTATTGAAGCAAGCGGGCAGCTTCACCTTGATTGACGACTACGGCCACCACCCTGTTGAAATGGCAGCCACTTTGGCTGCTGCGCGCGGCGCATTCCCTGGTCGCCGTTTGGTGTTGGCATTTCAGCCCCATCGTTACAGCCGAACACGCGATTGCTTTGAAGATTTTGTGAGCGTCATCAGCCAAGGTGCAGACACGGTTTTGTTGTCAGAAGTTTATGCGGCAGGAGAGGCGCCGATCGTGGCGGCTGATGGTCGATCTTTATCTCGTGCACTTCGTGTGGCCGGTAAAATTGAGCCCGTTTTTATTGATAAAATTGAGGCCATGGCGCAGGCTATTTTTGACAATGTAAATGATGGTGATATCGTCATTTGCATGGGTGCCGGCACGATTGGCGCAGTGCCCGCCCAAGTTCAAAAAATGGGAGGTGCTGCATGAGCGCAGCCTCTCAGAATTTTGGCAAAGTGGCTGTGCTCATGGGCGGTCAATCGGCCGAGCGAGAAATTTCTTTCATGTCAGGCCAAGGTGTCCTTGACGCCCTGAAATCGCAAGGTGTCGATGCCCATGCATTCGATCCCGCCAAGCGCAACCTGTCCGATCTTCAACAAGAAGGGTTCCAGCGCTGCTTTATTGCACTTCACGGCCGATTTGGCGAAGATGGCACCGTGCAAGGCGCGCTTGAATTGTTGGGCATCCCCTACACAGGATCGGGTGTGATGGCCTCCAGCATTGCCATCGATAAAACCATGACAAAGCGGGTTTGGTTATCAGAAAATGTGCCTACCCCGCGTTATGTGTTGCTCAAGCAAAACGACATGGGCCCTGAAGCCCAAGCCCGTGTGCTTCAAAGCTTGGGTCTGCCGCTCATTGTGAAGCCCGCCCGAGAGGGATCCTCCATTGGAGTGACCAAAGTGACGCAGGCCAGTGAACTGCTCAAAGCCCTTGAAGACGCCGCCCAGTGCGATGCCGATATTTTGTGCGAACAATTTATTGCAGGCGATGAAGTCACTTGTCCTATTTTGGGCGAAGGTGATGATGCCAAAGCCTTGCCAGTCATTCGAATTGTTGCGCCTGCTGGCAACTACGACTATCAAAACAAATACTTCACAAACGATACCCAGTATTTGGTGCCTTCAGGATTGCCAGAAGCTGAAGAAAAAGCCATTCAAGCCCATGCCGTTAAGGCATACCAAGTCTTGTCTTGCAAAGGCTGGGGCCGTGTTGACGTCATGATCGATGCACAGACTCGTCAGCCCTATCTTTTGGAAATCAACACCTCGCCTGGCATGACCAGCCATTCCTTGGTACCCATGTCAGCCAAAGCGGCCGGCATGAGCTATGAGGCCTTGTGCATCCACCTGCTAGCTTCTGCCAGCTTGGAGCATTCAAGCACCTGGAAAGGTGGCTCATGAAAAAACCAATCGTCTTGCCCATGGATGTGCGGCTCATGCAATGGACCGCCATCGGTCTGTTTGTGCTGGCCGTGGTTTTGTGTCTTGCCAGTAGCATCAGTTGGTTGCTGCGGCATCCCGTCTTTTCTATTCAAAGCATTACGGTGCGAGGTAATGTGACGCACAGCAACCCTGTCATGTTGCGGGCCAATGTGGTGCCACAACTCACGGGTAATTTCTTTACTTTGAACCTGATTCAAGCCCGCAATGCTTTTGAGCAAATTCCTTGGATTCGATCCGCGCTCGTCCGACGAGAATTTCCCAATCGTTTGTCAGTGACCTTGGACGAATTTCAGCCGGCAGCGCAATGGGGTAGCGAAGGCGATGGCAAATTTTTGAGCCTAGAAGGCGCTATTTTTGAAGTGAATGCAGACGATGTGGACAGCGAAAAATTGCCCACGTTGAAGGGGCCAGAATCACAAGCCAAAATTGTTTTGGAGATGTTCAAATTTCTCAAGCCACAGATGGAAAAGATGGGCATGAGTTTGGATAAGTTAGAGCTGAGTCAGCGAGGCAGTTGGTCTGCACAGTTGGAATCAGGTGCAACTTTGGAGTTAGGCCACGGTACGCAGCAGGAAATTGGCGATCGGCTTCAATTGTTTTTCAAAACATTGACGCAAGTGACTTCTCGATATGGGCGCACTTCAAGCTCCTTGTTGTCAGCAGATTTGAGATACGAAAGTGCTTATGCCTTGAGGTTGAGGGGTGTAACCACTTTGGTGGCAGACAGTGTAAAAAAACCTTAATTGGCAGATTGAAGATTTAGATCAGAACGGTTGGACATATGGCAAAAGAATACAAAGATTTGGTAGTCGGTCTGGACATTGGAACTTCCAAGGTCATGGTCGTCGTTGCCGAGGTCATGCCAGGTGGCGAATTGAAGCTGGCTGGCATGGGTGTGGCGCCTGGCAATGGACTCAAACGAGGCGTGGTGGTCAACATAGACGCCACGGTGCAAAGCATCCAGCAAGCATTGAAAGAAGCCGAGTTGATGGCTGATTGCAAAATCACGCGTGTCAACACTGGCATTACTGGTAGTCACATTCGGGGCTTGAACTCAAGCGGCATGGTCGCGGTGAAAGACAAAGAAGTCACCCCTGCCGATGTAGCCCGAGTGGTTGAGACGGCCCGTGCAATCAATATTTCTACCGATCAACGCTTGTTGTTGGTGGCGCCCCAAGAGTTTGTGATCGATGGCCAAGATGTCAAAGAGCCCATTGGCATGAGCGGCATGCGCCTTGAAGCCAAGGTGCACATCGTGACCGGTGCGCAAAGTGCTGCAGAGAACATCATCAAGTGTGTGCGTCGTTGTGGTTTAGAAGTTGACCAACTCTTGCTCAATCCCTTGTCTTCTAGTTTGGCTGTGCTAACGGAAGACGAACGCGAGTTGGGCGTAGCCTGCGTAGACATTGGTGCAGGCACTACCGATGTCGCTATCTTTACCAATGGCGCTATTCGCCACACCGCAGTCATTCCCATTGCGGGCGATTTGATCACCAGCGACATTGCCATGGCGCTGCGCACGCCCACCAAAGATGCCGAAGACATCAAGGTCGAAAGTGGTTGCGCCAAGCAGTTGTTGGCCGATCCTGAGGCACAAGTCGAAGTGCCTGGTTTGGGTGACCGTGCACCCCGGATGTTGTCCAAGCAAGCTTTGGCTGGCGTGATTGAGCCTCGTGTCGAAGAAATTTTCTCGCTGGTTCAACAAGTCATTCGCGAGTCTGGTTACGAAGAAGTTTTGTCCTCTGGCATTGTGCTCACGGGGGGCAGTGCTGTCATGCCTGGCATGGTGGAGTTGGGAGAAGACATCTTCTTGAAGCCCGTGCGACGCGGCGTTCCCAAATACAACGGTGCACTGTCTGACATGGTCAGTCAGCCACGTGTCGCTACCGTCATGGGCTTGATGGAAGAAGCCCGGTTGGCGCGCCTAAGAGGTTTCAAAGTTTCGCAGAAGAAGGGTTCTATGAACAATGCCTTCACACGCTTCAAAGATTTCATCGTGGGTAACTTCTGATGGATTGGCGCAAACTTTACTTGGCAAGGGGGAGTCCGCATCGGCGATGTTGAAACCCAGTTAATCCAAAAAAAATAAAATTTTCAAAAATCAATTTTTAAGCAACTGCAACAGTTTTAGGAGAGCACCATGAGCATTGAAATGATCCAAGTCGAAGAGTTCAATCAAGGAACACAAATCAAAGTGATCGGCGTGGGCGGTGGCGGCGGTAACGCCGTTGAGCACATGATCGAGCGCAATGTACAGGGCGTTGAATTCATTTGTGCCAACACCGATGCGCAAGCATTGGCTCGCAGCGCAGCGCATCGCTTTATTCAATTGGGTCACACCGGCCTAGGTGCAGGCAGCAAACCTGAAAAAGGCCGTGATGCCGCTGAAGAAGCCATTGAGGACATTCGCGCGGCGATTGAAGGCGCGCACATGTTGTTTATCACCGCAGGGATGGGTGGCGGCACTGGCACCGGCGCAGCGCCCGTGATTGCGCGCATCGCCAAAGAAATGGGCATCCTGACTGTGGGTGTGGTCACTAAGCCTTTCGACTTTGAAGGCGGTCGACGCATGCAAAGTGCAGAATCTGGTTTGGCAGAATTGGAAGCCAACGTGGATTCACTCATCGTGGTGCTGAATGAGAAACTCATGGAGTTGCCAGGTGGTGAAGACATGACCCAAGATGAAGCTTTTGCGCACGCCAATGACGTGCTCAAAAACGCTGTTGGCGGCATTGCAGAAATCATCAATGTACCTGGCCATGTGAACGTCGACTTTGAAGACGTGCGCACAGTGATGGGTGAGCCTGGCAAAGCCATGATGGGTACCGCTTCTGCCAGCGGCCCTGACCGTGCGCGCATTGCTTCTGAGCAAGCCGTAGCATGCCCCCTGTTGGAAGGCATTGATTTGTCGGGTGCCAAAGGCGTGTTGGTGTTGATCAGCGCCGCCAAAGGCTCACTCAAATTGAGCGAGTCCAAGCAAGCCATGAACACCATCCGTGCTTACGCTTCAGAAAGCGCACACGTGATTTACGGTACAGCCTACGACGAGAGCTTGGGCGATGAAATTCGCGTCACCGTGGTGGCCACAGGCTTGTCAAGCCAAGGTGCTCGCCGTACAGCGCCTCCATTGCAAGTCTTAAGAACTGGCACCTACGATGTGCCATTCACAGTGGACACACACGATGCTGTGTCGCCCTCACTGGGTGCTCAAAGCCCTGCTTTGGGTGGCGACTACGGCCGTTTGAACACCCCTAGCGTGTGGCGTACCAACCGCACACAAGCGGCTGCCAAAGTGGATGGCATGGCGTCTGCTGGCATGGACGACATTGAAATTCCAGCTTTCTTGCGCAAGCAAGCTGACTGATTTTTTTCAAGCAGTGGGTCTCAAAACCCTCTTCAAGCAAGCTTTGGTCTGAGAATTTAAAATCAGATCATGCTTGCTCAAAGAACCATCAAAACCCTCACCCAGGCTGTGGGTGTGGGTTTGCACAGCGGCCAACGTGTTGAACTGACGCTCAGGCCTGCACCGCCAGGCACGGGCATTGTCTTTAGACGAATTGATTTGGCAGAGCCTGTCGACATCCATGTCTCTGCGCAAAGCGTCACCGACACACGTCTGGCATCTACCATTTCCAGTGGCCAAGCCAAAGTACATACCGTCGAACACCTCATGTCGGCTTGTGCCGGATTGGGCATCGACAATTTGGTCATCGACATCACTGCCGAAGAAGTGCCAATCTTGGATGGCTCAGCTTCTTCTTTTGTATTCCTGCTGCAAAGTGCCGGCATTGAATTACAAAAAGTGCCCAAGGAATTCATTCGTGTTCTCAAAACGGTGGAAGTGAAAGACGGGCAGGGCGAAAACGTCAAGTGGGCCAAGCTCGAGCCCTATGAGGGCTATCGCCTGAGTTTCGAAATTGATTTCCATCACCCAGCAGTTGATTCAACAGGTCAGCAAGTGGTGTTTGACATGGGCAGAGATTTGTATGCCCGCGACATTGCCCGCGCACGTACTTTTGGCTTTACCAAAGACGTTGAGATGCTTCGATCTAACGGCTTGGCACTGGGTGGTGGGCTTGACAATGCCATCGTGATGGACGATTACAAAGTGTTGAACAGCGATGGCCTGCGCTACGACGATGAGTTTGTAAAGCACAAAATTCTCGACGCCATGGGCGATTTGTATTTGGTGGGCAAACCCCTGATCGCCAGTTACACCGCCTTCCGTTCTGGTCATGCCATGAACAATCAGTTGCTCAGAGCCTTGCTTGACCAACCAGATGCTTATGAAATGGTGAGCTTTGACGACATTCACAAAGCGCCCGAAGGATTTGCTTTGCCAGTGCGTGCCTGGTAATTGAAATCCATGAGCACGGATACCCAAGCAACGCTGCAAGATTTGCTGGCGCAAAAACCATTTCTGCGCTTTTGGCTGGCGCGTGTCTCGGGTATCTTGGCCAACCAAATGCTTTCTGTGGCTTTGGCTTGGCACATGTACGAAATCACGGGCAGCGCCTGGGACTTAGGTTTGGTGGGGCTGTTTCAATTCGTGCCCGCTTTGATTTTGACATTGCCAGCCGGTCACATTGTAGACAAGCTCAACAAGGTGCACATCTACGCTGCCTGCATGTTGATACAAGCTGCAGTGGCTTGTTTGTTGGTATGGGGCACACAGGCCGATGGCATTACCCGCGAGTTGGTGCTTTTTGTGTCCGCTATTTTGGGCATGGTTCGCGCTTTCCAAATGCCCACGCAACAAGCCCTCACGCCCCACTTGGTACCGGCCAATTTATTACAGCGTGCTGTTGCCTTAAGTTCCACCGGTGTTCAAACTGCGGTCATCAGTGGGCCTGCATTAGGCGGTATTTTGTATGCCACCCACGTCAATGCCGTCTACGCCATTTGTGCCGTATTTTTGTTGTTGGCTTTTTTGTTCACACTCACTGTTCGTTACGATCACAAACCCTCTCGAGCAGCAGCAGATTTAAAGAGTGTGTTAGCAGGTGCACATTTTGTTTGGCATCACAAAGTACTTTTAGGAGCCATCGCCCTTGATCTGTTTGCGGTGTTGTTGGGTGGGGCTACGGCATTGCTGCCCATTTTTGCCAAAGATATTTTGCACACAGGTCCAGAAGGTTTGGGTATTTTGAGATCTTCACCTGCAGTGGGTGCTTTGCTGATGGCGGTGGTTCTGACGAAATGGCCTATTGAGCGCAAAGTAGGCCGCTGGATGTTGGTCGCCGTCGCTGTGTTTGGCATTGCCAATTTGGTCTTTGGTCTTTCAACCAGCATGGCCTTGTCAATAGCAGCCCTCATGGTTGCAGGTGCTGCAGACAACGTGAGCGTGGTCACCCGAATTACACTGCTTCAACTCGAAACGCCCGAAGACATGCGCGGGCGCGTCGCAGCAGTCAATTCCATTTTCATCGGTGCTTCCAATCAACTGGGCGAATTTGAATCGGGTGCAACAGCATCCATGTGGGGCCCCGTAGGCTCAGTCGTCTTTGGCGGCCTAGCCACTGTAGGCGTAGCCTTGGCGGCCATCAAGATTTTTCCAGACTTGGCCAATCGCGACAGAATGGTCTTGCCTCGATAAATCGTTCCAAACCAGACTAGTGACTCCGGCCACCTCGGTACATGCCATGCGTCTTGCGATTAAGCACATCCAAAGCAGCCAATTTGTTCATTGAGGGGCTCGCATGCGCATGTGTGATGGCCAAACCCAATGCATCGGCTGCGTCGGGCCCGGGAGCAGAAGGCAGCTTCAACATGCGCTTGACCATTTCTTGAATTTGAGATTTAGCAGCTCGCCCATGACCCGTGATCGCTTTTTTCATTTGCAACGCAGTGTATTCAGCCACTTCCAAATGACACGCTACCAATGCTGTGACACAACAACCTCGCGCTTGACCTAAAAGCAAAGTGGCTTGAGGGTTCACGTTGACAAACACAATTTCGACCGAAGCCGATTCGGGTTGGTAGCGTTGGTTGATTTCTAAAATGCCATCGTAAATCACACGCAGGCGGTTGGGCAAATTGCCTTGGTTCACCTTGTCGGTGCGAATGACGCCGCTGGCCACATAAGTGAGCTGAGAGCCGCTCACATCAATGACGCCAAATCCAGTGGTTTGGAGGCCGGGGTCAATGCCAAGAATTCTCATAGGGCGATTGTGAAGCAATGATCAGGGCAGGGCAACATCGTTCATGCGCGCCATGATGGTTTCTGCGCGATCGCTTAAATAAACCGATTGAGGCAATTTTTCAAAATAACGAGGCCGCGGCAGCATCACGGCCAACCGTGCAGCTTCCCAAGCACTGAGCTTGGCTGCTGACTTTTGAAAGTAATGTTGTGCGGCAGCTTCTGCTCCAAACACACCTCGCCCCCACTCCACATGATTGAGGTACAGCGTGAGAATTTTCTTTTTATTCAGGAAAGTTTCCAAAGCGATGGTGATGACCCACTCTTGGCCCTTTCGAAGCAGGGTGCGTTCGCCACTTAAGAGCAAATTCTTGGCCAATTGCTGGGTAATGGTAGAGCCACCCACAATTTTGGGGCTTGCTGTTTTAGTGCCATTTTTCTGAGTGGCTTGCGCCTCTAATTTGGCTTGAGTTTTGGCATTTTTTTGCCAAGCTTTTTCAATCGCATCCCACCAGATGCCATTGTGCGCAGTGAAGGCACTGTCTTCCGATGCCAGCACTGCCCGTTTGAGCGCCCTTGCAATTTGATCGTCAGATTGCCATTGTTGACGCCAAGTCACGCGGCCTTGGGTGCTGACGATTTGCCAAGCTTGCGATCTTTCAAAAGCCGTGGACGAAGGGTCGACTACAGCCATGAATGCAACACGTCCAACAAAGAACAATTGCAAAATGACAAAGCCTGCTAAGACCAGCCAGAGCCATTGTTTCAAAGCATTCAGAATGGAAGTCAACATGTCACTGTGAAGGGGAGACCGAGTCCCTTAATTCGGCCAGTACTTGTTGGGTCGGTGGTTGAACGCCACGCCACAATTGAAATGAGGCCGCTGCTTGCTCGACCAGCATACCAAGACCATCGCGCGCTTCGGTGCCGTGCGCACGGGCCCATTCAAGGAAGCCTTGAGCTGCAGGCCCATACATCAAATCGCAGGCCAAGCCATTGGGTTGAAGCACTGTGGCTGGCACGGGCAGTGCCGCTTGTTGAAGGCTGCTGCTGCTGGCGTTAATGACCAAGTCAAAGGAGTGGCTCAGAATGGCTTCGTGGGTCAAGCCAAAGGCTTGACAGTCAACGCCCTCAATTTCAGCCAAGCGGGCGTGTCTTGCGACAAGGTGAATGGCTTTGTCAACACTTCGGTTAGCCACCCAAATGCAGTGCGGTTTTTCAGTCAACAAGGGGCCTAGCACGCCCGCTGATGCGCCGCCTGCTCCAATTAATAAAATTCGGCGACCTTGCAATGAGAAACCAGCATTGCTGACCAAATCGGTCACCAAGCCTAGGCCATCGGTGTTCTCGCCATAGATGTGTTCGCCGTCAAATTTGAGGGTGTTGCAGGCCTGTGCCAATGCCACGCGGGGACTGCATTCAGTGGCCAGCGCAGCAGCCTCGGTTTTGAAGGGCAAGGTGACATTGCAGCCTTTGCCGCCTGCAGCCTTGAACGCATGAACGGTGGCGTTGAAGGCGTCGAGGGGCACCCAGGTTTTTTCGTACTGCAGTGTTTGACCTGTGAGTTCGGCAAACCGCGCTTGAATCCAAGGCGACTTGCTGTGTGCAATAGGATGGCCGAAAACGCAATAGGTGTCCATGAAAAGTACCCGTTAATTTTTGGACTGAGTTTGAACAGCACGCTTTGAGGCAGCGCTTGAATCGGGTGCCAGCATTTTGGTTTCAAGCGTTTCGTCTCGAGCAAATTGGAAGCGTGTGACCACCACCAATTGGTCCGCTTCTTTTTTCATGTCTGCTGTGAAAGCACCAAAGGGTGAGGCACCGCGAACAATGGCTTGAGCGCGCTGGTCCAAAACGAATTGTCCAGAACCGCTGGCCACTTCGGTGTTTAAAACGTGGCCCTGCTTGTCCAAGGTGATGACCATGGTGAGTTGACCGTAGAGTTTTTGTCCCGCTGCTTGAGGAAAATTTTCAGTGCCAGTCACTTCGATGGTGCGGCGCATTTTGTCGTAATAGCGCGCAAATGAAACCTCTTTCGTTGCAGGACCAATGTAGCGTTTTTTGGGACCCCCTTGAAGGGCCTCAGATTGTTTTTCAATTTGAGCCAATTGGTTGGCGAGTTGTTTCTTGCGTTCAGCCAATGCATCGGCCGCCTTGGCCTCACTGACTTGAGGTTGATCTGGGCTGTTGAGTTGAAACAAAGCTTGCTTCAGTTGTTGAATCAATCGCTGTTCTTCATTTTTGAGCGATTGGATTTGTTGTTCAAGTTGCTCCAACTCTTGCGTGATGGCATTGGCTTTTGGTGCACTGAAGGGGCTGGTTTGCAGGCTAGTGCCGGGCACTTGCCCACCACCCGCTAAGTTCACTTGAGCCAAGGCCAAGGGCGAATCGGGGGCATTCTTGCTGCTTGAGTTGACCAGCACCACTTCTAAAGTGTTGGTTTCAAAGATTCGATCGAATGTGTCAGGGGCTGCCCACTTCAAGCTAAGCAGACCGGCATGAAAAACCAGCGACAAGCCCAAGGCCCAAAGCAAGGCGCGGTGCGAGCCTTGATGTTGCGACAGGGGCATTGAAGGGAAGAGCATGGTGCTGATCGCGTGAAGTCCGTGAGCTAGGCTGAGGCGTCTTCTGAGGGAGTTTCGTTCACATTCAGGGCAATGGCAATAGGCCCTGTAGCGGCTTCTTCCAAGTCTTCCATCGACTCATCTCCTGATGCGTTTTCAGCATCCAAAGGGTTGTCAGAAGATACGATTTTTTCGATCACAGTGCCGGTAATATCCAAGGCCATGGCGTCAATGCTACCCAGCTGAACCTTGACTTTGTCGCCACGAACCAAGCCGGCTGCACCCATGACACTCAACATCAGCGGCAAATGGTCGGCACGAACCAACCAACTGCCGCCGCCCATTTCTTTGACCAAACTGGCCACGACTTCGGTGATATTTTCTTGCTTCACATATTGAAGCGTCCAAAAACGTTCCATGCCAGATTGGTAGCTGTTGTAGGCCGTGTAGGCTGCTTCGAAGGCGCTGATGATGGCAAACAATTGCGCGTCTTTGGGTTTGAAGGGAGCCGCCAAAGCGGCTGTTGCGCCGTGCTGTGCGCATGCAATGATTTGCCACTGATTGACCAAGTCGGTATAGCGACGCAGTGGCGAAGTGCTCCATGCGTAGGCAGGTACACCAATGCCGGCGTGAGGCAAGGCTTTGGTGCCCATGCGAACTTTGATGCCGGGTGACAAACTGGCTTGACTTCTGTAGATGGCCGGCACGCCCAAACTGGCCAACCATTGGCCCCATGTGCTATTGGCCAAAATCATGGCTTCCGCCACGATCAAGTCAAGGGGTGCGCCGCGTTGTCGCACACTGATTTGAACGGTTTCATGACCTTCAGGTGGCGTGTCTGAGTTGGAGCGCACCAATCGAAAGTTGTAGTCGGGTCGATTGAAAGTTTCGGGTTTGCCGCGAACCACTTCACGACCCGCTTTCAAATGCTGCGCCAAGCGCCAGAAGAACGCCAACTGTGTGTGAGTCATGCCGAGGCGGGGCTCGTTGTCGCGCGCTGAGGGTTGGCTTTCCTCAAGCCATGCTTGCGTGACCCACTGATCGAGTTGGTCGTGGCGCAAATTGGCGGCAATAGGCACGCGCTCTAATTTGGTTTCACTTTTCTGAATGGCCAAGGTGGCTTCGTCGAAAGTGACATACAAAGAGACGGCAGGGCAAGCTTGGCCTTCTGCCAAGGTATAGCCTTGCACCACTTCGTCGGGCAACATGGTGATTTTGTAGCCCGGCATGTAAACCGTTGACAAGCGCGATCTGCCCACCTGGTCAATGGGGCTGTTGGGCTGAATGGCCAAGCCGGGCGCCGCAATGTGAATGCCAATGACCACGGTGCCTGTGCCCAAGCCTTGAATAGAAAGGGCATCGTCAATTTCGGTGGTTTGCGAGTCGTCAATGGAATAGGCCTGCACAGCAGCCAAGGGCAACTCTTGAGCAATGGCTGGCGCCTCCAATTTGGGAAAGCCTGTGCCTTTGGGAAAGTTGTCGAACAAGAAACGTTGCCAATGAAAATCGTAAGCACTGGCAATAGCGCCTGCGTTTTGCAGCAAAGTGAGGGGCGCTGTTTGGCTGGCCCGGCTGGCCTCCACCACGGCTTTGTATTCAGCCGCGTTTTTATCGGGCCTGAACAAAATTTTGTACAGCTGCTGCTTAATGGGCGCTGGGCACTCGCCCTTGATCAAGTCTTGTGACCAAAGCTCAATTTGCGCCAAGATTTGTTTTTTCTTCTCAATGCCTGCCAAAGCCAATTGAACGGTTTCGGCTGAAGCTTTTTTAAAACGACCCTTGCCAGCTCGGCGGAAATAATGCGGCGCTTCAAAAAGACGCATGAGTGCACCCACCTGCTGCACGGTGCTGGCATCTGCGTTGAAATAATCACGTGCTACATCGGCAAAGCCAAATTCGTCTTCGGGCGCAAATTCCCAAGCCAAATCAAGCTCAATGCTTTGGCTAACGAGCGCGGCTTCAGCCAGCAGTTGGACGGGTGCAGGTTTCTCAAATTTCAAAAGCACATTGGCGCCCTTGACCTTGACCCTTTTGCCGCTGTCCAATTCCACCTGAACCGAAGCTTCTGCTTCTGACAGGACACGTCCGGCAACAAATTTGCCGGCTTCTTCAAACAATAAAAACATGGGTTAGATTGTCCCATGAGCCGGCCCTTGGCGACCTTGTAGCGTTGTCAAATTTAAGCGAAAACCCAATTTGCTGTTGAAGCGAAGGATAATTGCGGCATGTCGCGCGTCATTGAAAAACCCAGCTGGTGGTCTCGTTTCCTGCATTTGTTTGAAGGATTCGATGGCCCCTTGGCCTTTGCCGTCTTTATCTTGGCGTGTGCGGGCCTGATCATCATGTTTTCCTCGGGTTTTGATCACGGGACGCGCTTTGTGGACCATGCCAGAAACATGTTCATCGCGGGCAGCATCATGTTTGTCGTGGCGCAAATCCCACCCCAACGCCTCATGACCCTGGCGGTGCCCATTTACACCGTGGGCGTTCTTTTGTTGGTGGCCGTGGCCATTTTTGGCATTACCAAAAAAGGTGCGCGAAGATGGCTCAACGTGGGAATCGTCATTCAGCCCAGTGAAATTCTGAAAATTGCCATGCCCTTGATGTTGGCTTGGTGGTTCCAAAAGCGGGAAGGCCAACTGCGACCCTTGGACTTTTTGGTGGCGGGACTTTTGCTCTTGGTACCGGTGGGACTCATCATGCGTCAGCCCGATTTGGGAACTGCCTTGCTGGTTTTAAGTACCGGTTTGGCCGTGTTGTTCTTTGCAGGCTTAAGTTGGCGCTTGATTTTGCCGCCGGTTGGGTTGGGTTTGATCGGGATTATTTTGCTGGTCATGTTTGAGCCTCAGCTGTGCGCCGATGGGGTCGACTGGAAAGTGCTGCATGAGTACCAGAGGCAACGTGTGTGTACCTTGTTAGACCCTGAGCGAGACCCACTGGGCAAGGGCTTTCACATCATTCAAGGCATGATCGCCATTGGTTCGGGCGGCTTTTGGGGCAAAGGCTTTATGCAAGGCACCCAAACTCATTTGGAGTTCATTCCCGAAAGAACCACTGACTTTATCTTTGCTGCATTTTCTGAAGAGTTTGGTCTGGTGGGCACTTTGCTGCTGATTTCAGGCTTTTTCTTTTTGGTCTTCAGAGGCTTGGTCATTGCGCGCGAGGCCGCCACGCTTTTTACCCGTTTGTTGGCGGGCAGTATCAGCATGATTTTCTTCACCTATGCCTTTGTCAACATGGGCATGGTCAGCGGCATCTTGCCAGTTGTGGGTGTGCCCTTGCCTTTTATAAGCTACGGTGGCACTGCCATGGTCACGCTGGGCTTGGGGTTGGGTATTTTGATGTCCATTGCCAAGGCCAAACGCTTGGTTCAGACCTGATCAAGCTCAAAATGGGTGGCTCTCAAGCCTGCAGTCAGCAGGGCCTTCTCGGCTTGCCTACAATGTCATCATGATTTCACGCGAACCCACCATCGAACGTTTGGCCACGGCCAGGTCCCTCTTGCTTGAACCTTTTGGTTTGGATGAAACCCATCTGTCCAAAGCGCTCTCTGCCATCAAGGCGCACAAAGTTGACGATGCCGATTTGTACTTCCAGTACACCCGATCTGAGGGTTGGAGTTTGGAAGAAGGCATTGTCAAGACTGGCAGCTTTAGCATTGACCAAGGTGTGGGTGTGCGCGCTGTAGCTGGCGAGAAAACAGCTTTCGCCTACTCAGATGACATCTCAGAAGCTTCCTTGATGGATGCAGCGCTCACTGTTCGCGCCATCGCGCAAGCAGAGCAAAATCGCAAAGCCAAAGTGCCAGCGCGCAAGGTCGCAGGCATTCGTTCTTTGTACCCCTCACTCGACCCGATGGGCACCTTGAACAGCACAGACAAAGTGAAGCTCCTTGAAAAAGTGGAGCAATTGGCCCGCGCCAAAGATCCGCGTGTGGTGCAAGTCATGGCCGGTCTGGCCAGCGAATATGACGTTGTGATGGTGGCCCGAGCAGACGGCACATTGGCAGCCGACGTGCGCCCTTTGGTTCGCCTTTCTGTCACAGTCATTGCCGAGCAAAAAGGTCGCCGTGAAGTTGGAAGTGGCGGCGGTGGCGGTCGCTTTGGCTTGGCCTATTTTGACGATGCCATGCTGAATTCGTATGTCAACGATGCTGTCCATGCGGCACTCACCAATTTAGAAGCCAGGCCAGCACCTGCTGGTGTGATGACCGTGGTGTTGGGCCCAGGCTGGCCAGGCGTGTTGTTGCACGAGGCCATTGGCCATGGCCTTGAAGGCGACTTCAATCGCAAAGGCTCTAGCGCCTTCAGCGGCATGATTGGCAAACGCGTGGCAGCCAAGGGCGTCACGGTGCTTGACGATGGCACCATTTCAGATCGACGTGGTTCTTTGAATGTGGACGATGAAGGTTGCCCCAGCCAGCGCAACGTCTTGATTGAAGACGGTATTTTGAAAGGCTATATTCAAGACGCCATGAATGCGCGTTTGATGGGCGTCAAGCCCACAGGCAATGGCCGACGCGAAAGCTATGCCCACATTCCCATGCCGCGCATGACCAACACTTACATGTTGGGTGGCGACAAGTCGCCCGAAGAAATCGTGGCCAGCATGAAGAAGGGCTTGTACGCCACCAACTTTGGTGGCGGCCAGGTCGACATCACCAGCGGCAAGTTTGTGTTTTCTGCTTCCGAAGCCTATTGGGTGGAAAACGGCAAAATTCAATACCCCGTGAAGGGCGCCACATTGGTTGGCAGTGGTCCTGAATGCTTGAAACAAGTCAGCATGATTGGCAACGACATGCGGCTTGATTCGGGCGTGGGCGTTTGTGGCAAAGAAGGTCAAAGCGTGCCTGTGGGTGTCGGTCAACCCACCCTTCGCATTGAAGGTTTGACGGTGGGTGGCACGGCTTAAATGCCTTGGGCCCTGTAAATTGTCAGAAATCTGCCAAAAACTTGTGCTACATTCTTCTCCCATGACCAAGCGCACTAGCTTTTTTAGCTTTTATTTTGCATTCTCAGTCCCAGGCGGACGAGAGGCCAGCGCATAAGTCACTGAACCCCTCTACCAACCGCCGGACTCAACCCCCGGCGGTTTTTTTTTGCCACTTGCAAATACCTTGTCCAAGTTTTCAATTTTAAAAGGAGCCTCACATGATCACCAAAGCCAAAGCCACTTCAGAGCCTCGCTATGCAAGCCCTACAGATCGTGCTGGCCAGACCGATGACGAACGCATCAAGGACATTACCGTGTTGCCGCCACCAGAGCATTTGATGCGCTTCTTTCCCATTGCGGGAACGGCGGTGGAAACCTTGATCTCACAAACACGTCGCAAGATTCACAACATCATGGCGGGCAAAGACGACCGCTTGTTGGTGGTCATTGGCCCTTGCTCTATTCACGACCCTGCTGCGGCTTTGGACTATGCTCGTCGGTTGAAACCGCTGCGCGATAAGTACCAAGGCACTCTGGAAATTGTGATGCGCGTTTACTTTGAGAAGCCCAGAACCACGGTGGGTTGGAAGGGTTTGATCAACGACCCTTACTTGGATGAAAGCTACCGCATTGACGAAGGCTTGCGCATTGCACGCCAATTGCTGATTGAAATTAACCGCCAAGGCCTGCCCGCTGGCAGTGAATTCCTCGATGTGATTTCGCCGCAGTACATTGGCGATCTGATCAGTTGGGGCGCCATTGGCGCTCGCACGACCGAGAGTCAAGTGCACCGCGAATTGGCTTCTGGCTTGTCCGCCCCGATTGGATTTAAAAATGGCACCGATGGCAACATCAAAATTGCCACAGATGCCATTCAAGCCGCAGCGCGGGGACACCATTTCTTGTCAGTTCACAAAAATGGTCAGGTGGCCATTGTGCAAACGCAGGGCAATCCCGATTGCCATGTGATTTTGCGCGGTGGCAAAGTGCCCAATTATGACGAGGCCAGTGTCAATGCGGCCTGTCAAGATTTAACAACCGCCAAATTGCCCCCAAGCTTGATGATTGATTGCAGCCATGCCAACAGCAGCAAGGATCATGAGCGCCAATTGGTGGTGACGCAAGAAATTGCGGCGCAGTTGAGCAAGGGTTCACGTCAAATCTTTGGTGTGATGGTAGAGAGCCACATTGAAGGGGGTGCGCAAAAATTCACGCCCGGCAAAGACGATGTGAACGCTTTGAAGTACGCACAAAGCATCACGGATGCCTGCATTGGCTGGGTTGACAGCGAGAAAGTTTTAGAAACTTTGTCCAAAGCAGTTGAAGCGCGCCGCAAGAAATAAGTCGATTTTTTATCTTTGTTTCAATGCGTTCAAGAGGCGATCATGTACCCCACCAAAACCGCCATTGCTCATGCAAAGCAAATGGTCGCCCGATTGAACGTGCGCCATCACTTGCTTGACTAACTCGTCGATGTTGGCGGCCACTTGGGCCTTGTGGCCCATTTCGGCTAAAACCGTGTGCGCATCCCAATCTAAACCGCCGCTGTGACAAAAAGACAAGTCGGCTTGTTCAAGACTCCAGGGCAACTGCGATTTCATGGTGCCCAGTTTCATGGTGTTGCTGCGGGGTTCAAAAATAGCCAAGATGCGCTGGCCTT
>CALAGS010000068.1 GCA_937891665.1 uncultured Burkholderiales bacterium
TTGATGGGGGTGTTTCACTCCGACTTGGTGGGCATTCAAATTCGAGCTTTGCAACGCTTGGGTGCCGAGCATGCGCTGGTGGTCTACGGCCGCGATGGCATGGACGAAGTGAGCCTGGGCGCATCCACCTTGGTGGGTGAATTGAAAGATGGCCATCTGAGTGAATACGAAATTCACCCTGAGGACTTTGGCATGCCCATGGCCAGTTCCCGAGCGCTTCGCGTCGAAACGCCCGAAGAATCGCAAGCGGTATTGCGCGGTGTGTTGAACAATGAGGCTGGCGCAGCGCGCGACATCGTCATTTTGAATGCGGGCGCTGCTTTGTATGCTGCCAACGTCACCACTTCCATCAAAGATGGCATTGCTTTGGCGCGCCAAGTCATTGAGTCTGGCGCAGCCAAACAAAAGCTAGAACAATTTATTGCATTTACCCAAAAATCAGGCAGCGCAGCATGAGTGACATTCTGAAAAAAATTGTGGCGGTCAAGCACGAAGAAATTGCTTTGGCCTCCCAAATGAAATCATTTGAAGCAGTTCGTGCAGATGCAGAAAGCCGTGTTCTCACGCGCGACTTTGTGGGCGCCATTCAACGAAAAATAGCCAATCAAGAAGCTGCGGTCATTGCTGAGATCAAAAAAGCCAGCCCGTCTAAAGGTGTGTTGCGCGCTGACTTTATTCCCGCCGACATTGCCCAAAGTTATGCAGAGTTTGGCGCTGCCTGCTTGTCTGTGCTCACGGATGTTCAGTTTTTCCAAGGCAGCAGCGATTATTTGAAACAAGCCAGAGCCAGTTGCGACTTGCCTGTGCTGCGCAAAGACTTCATGGTCGATGCCTATCAAATTTACGAATCGCGTGCCATGGGCGCCGACTGTATTTTGCTCATTGCAGCCTGCTTGGACGATGCCCAAATGAAGGACCTAGAGGCCATCGCTCGAAGTTTGGACATGGCGGTCTTGGTGGAAGTGCATGACGCAGAAGAATTGAGCCGTGCCTTGAAACTCAAGACACCCTTGGTGGGTATCAACAATCGCAACCTTCGGACCTTTGAGGTCAGCCTGGACGCCACCTTGGGCATGTTGAAAGATGTCCCCAACGACCGAATCTTGATCACAGAAAGTGGCATTTTGTCGACAGCAGATGTCCAAAAAATGCGTGAGGCGCATGTGAATGCCTTCTTGGTGGGCGAGGCCTTTATGCGTGCGGCCGATCCTGGCCAAGCACTGGCCGATCTGTTTCATTGAGAGCAGCCAGCCAAAATGCGGCTGAATCAAACCGATTTGTTCACTGGCGAGGGCGCTCATTGGGGGGTGCCAGCGCCCTCAAATCAGTTGCTTGCGTCCCAATGGCCGCCCAGCATGGAGGCGCTCACAGAAGCTTGGCAAGATCTCTTGAGAGATTTTTGGGGCAGCGCTACGGGCTCAACTTTGGACAAAAAGGTGAGCGCCTGCTTGGCTTCGGGGCAAGTGATCTTTCCGGACTCACCTTATCGAGCCTTGGCCCTCACCCCTTTTGAAAAAGTTCAAGTGGTGGTTTTGGGGCAAGACCCCTATCACGGCCCAGATCAAGCCCAGGGCTTGGCGTTTTCTGTGGGGGTGGATCAGAAAATTCCACCCAGTTTGCGCAATATCTTCAAAGAAATTCAGCGTGATTTGGGTGCGCCCATTCCTTCGGGTGCCGATGCAGGCAGCTTGGTTCGCTGGGCTGAACAAGGCGTTTTGCTACTCAACACGGCACTGACTGTAGAACAGTCAAAACCTGCCAGTCATAGCGACTGGGGTTGGGAAGTGCTCACTGACAAAATAATTCAAGCACTTTCGGCTCACCCCAAGCCCAAAGCCTTTTTATTGTGGGGCGCTCATGCCCAAAGCAAATCAAAACAGATTGAGGCTTTGAATGACCAGGGCCGACACTTGGTTTTGAAGGCCAATCACCCATCGCCTTTATCAGCTTTGCGCCGACCCACGCCGTTCATGGGTTGTGGCCATTTTGGTCAGGTGAACCGCTGGCTTGAGGGGCAAAAGAAAAAACCCATCCTTTGGTAATTTCGCCCTTGAAACTTGCAGAGGCCTGAAAAAAAGTGGCATAATCCGAGATTCGCTGAGGAGGGGTGCCCGAGTGGCTAAAGGGGGCAGACTGTAAATCTGTTGGCTTACGCCTACACTGGTTCGAATCCAGTCTCCTCCACCAGCAAAACTTGCTTTGATGCTTACTTGGTGAATTACCTTGGTAATTTATTTGGAGAGACTGCGGGAGTAGTTCAATGGTAGAACCCTAGCCTTCCAAGCTAATGACGCGGGTTCGATTCCCGTCTCCCGCTCCATTTGTTGTGCTGGGTAAGTTGTACAAGTTAAGTTGTGCAAAGCTGGTTAAAAGTTTCGTAGCCCATGTGGCTCAGTGGTAGAGCACTCCCTTGGTAAGGGGGAGATCGCGGGTCCGATTCCCGCCATGGGCACCAAAGATTTGAGCCATGTGGGTTGAAGTCATGTGGATTCGAGTATTGTTTTTTTAATGTTTTTTTCGGAGTCGAGAAATGGCAAAAGAGAAATTTGAGCGGACAAAACCGCACGTCAACGTTGGCACCA
>CALAGS010000069.1 GCA_937891665.1 uncultured Burkholderiales bacterium
AGGCCATTCCATTTGGCAATGTCGCGCCATGCTTGTCCATGGTCCAAGGCAATTTTGGTGAGCGTGTCTCCGGGACGCACGCTGTAATATCCGGGCTTGCCCGCATTTTCTGAGCCCGCCATTGCGGGCCCCATGGAAACGGGAGAACTGGTGGCCACTGGTGCAGTTGCTCTTGCACTGTTAGTTGCAGCTTGCGGCTGTACTCTTTGAGCAGGGCGTGAAGTACTTTGTCCTGCCACCCGATCTTCTACTGGTATGGGTCCGCGTGGGCGTGTCGTACATGCAGCAAGCAAGCAAACAGACAGCACACTGATCACCATCCAACTATGACGGCCACTCAACAATTTCATTCCATATCCTTCAGGAGATGCCCGATTTTAAAGGGACAAAATGTACGGCCTCTAAAACACTTTGCTTGAAGCCTTGGTTTGTTTTGTCCACCACCATGAGAGCTTGTTGGCCATTGGCCGTGACGGTTGGAGCGACCAGCCTGCCACCCACAGCCAATTGATCTAACCAAGCTTGCGGCAAAGTCTCTCCCCCTGCGGCAGAAATGATGGCCGCATAGGGAGCACCTTTGGCATACCCCAGCATGCCGTCACCAAACAGCAAGTGAACATTGGCCAACCGAAAATATCGCAAATTGGAACGTGCTTTTTCGTGCAGCCCTTTGAGGCGCTCTATGCTGTAGACCTCGGTGGCAACGTGACTTAGCACAGCAGCTTGGTAGCCACAGCCTGTGCCTATTTCTAGCACACGACCTAATTTGCCGCTTGTACCCTCTAGCAACAACGCCACCATTCGGGCCACCACATTGGGCTTTGAAATTGTTTGTCCTAAACCAATGGGCAAGCTGGTGTCTTCATAGGCCTGATTGACCAAGCCACTTTCTACAAAACGATGCCGCTCGACTGCACCCATGGCTTCCAAAACCAAGGGGTCTTTCAAGCCTTGAGCAGCCAGCTTTTGCACCATGCGTTGTCTGACCGCACTGGAATCTAAGCCAAGACCCTGCGGGTTTGTAGGCGCGGCTTTTTTAGCGGGTGCTTTGGCCGGCGCCGCCTTCTCTTGAGTGCTTAGCTTGATGGGAAAACCAGGGCGCTGCGCCATCAACCCTCCCAAACTTGGAGCTTGGACAAGTTTTGTGACCAGAAGCCCGCATTGTCGTGGTCTGTGAGGTCGACCTGCAAGGGTGTGATGGTGACGTGACCATTTTTTGCTGCATAAAAATCGGTACCTTCGCCATCGTCCATGGCCTCGCCGGCGTTGCCAATCCAGTACATGGTTTCACCACGAGGGCTGAGCTGAGTAATGACGGGTTCTGCAGCATGACGGCGACCCAACCGACACAAGGTAGCTGCTTTGTAATCTGCCGTCTTGTTCGGAATGTTGACATTCAACAACCAAGGTGATTTGCCAATGAGTTGCGCTTGTTCAAATTGCGCCACCATATTTTTGGCAAATTCTGCGGCGATGTCGAGATGCGCCCAGCCTTTTTCTGTTTGAGAAAATGCCAATGCTGGGATGCCAAACAAATAACCCTCCATGGCAGCACCCACCGTGCCTGAGTAAAGGGTGTCATCGCCCATGTTGGCGCCATTGTTAATGCCAGACACCACCAAATCGGGGCGATAGCCCAAAAGGCCTGTGAGGGCAATGTGAACACAATCGGCAGGTGTGCCATTGACGTACCGAAAACCATTCTCGCCTTGCCTGACATACAGGGGCGAATGCAGCGTGAGCGCATTGGACTTGGCGCTGTTGTTGTGCTCGGGTGCCACCACCTCCACATCGGCCACTTGCTTCAGGGCGTGGTAAAGCGCCACAATGCCATCTGCACGGTAGCCATCGTCGTTGGAGATCAATATTTTCATAGGCGTTTCCTAGGCCCTGATTGTAGGTCGCTACCGAGACAAGCCAATGGCCTGTTTGCCCTTTATATTCAAGCCATTGAATGATTTTTGAGGAGAATTTCTGTGCACGCTTGGCTCTGTGAAAACCCTGTCGGTGTCGAGGCTTTGAATTGGAAGGAAATTCCAACGCCCGTACCCCAAGCTGGTCAAGTCTTAATTCGCATTGAGGCGGCCAGTTTGAACTTCCCCGACCTGCTCATTGTTCAAAACAAATACCAAATGAAACCTGACCTGCCTTTTGTGCCAGGTTCAGAGTATGCGGGTGTGATTGAAGCGGTAGGTGAAGGCGTGACGCACCTGAAGGTGGGGCAATCTGTTGCCTGTTTGTCGGGTACCGGTGGCTTTGGCACACACACCCTCGCCCCTGCCAAGTTGTGCATGCCTCTGCCCGCTGGCTTTCCTGCCGTAGATGCTGCTGCCTTCATCATGATCTATGCCACATCGCACCATGCGCTCATTGACCGTGCAGCTTTGAAAGCTGGCGAAACGGTGCTGGTTTTGGGCGCCGCTGGCGGCGTTGGAACTGCCGCCATTCAAATCGCCAAAGCTGCGGGCGCTCGGGTCATTGCGGCTGCTTCGACCGACGAAAAATGCGCACTCTGCAAATCACTGGGCGCCGATGAAACCATCAACTACACCACCCAAAACATTCGAGAAGCTTTAAAAACAATCACTGAAGGCAAAGGTCCTGATGTCATTTATGACCCAGTAGGCGGCGACTTTGCAGAGCCCGCCTTCCGGTCCATCGCATGGCGCGGGCGCTACTTGGTGGTGGGTTTTGCAGCCGGTCCCATCCCTGCCCTGCCCTTCAACTTGGCATTGCTCAAAGGCGCATCCATTGTGGGCGTTTTCTGGGGAGACTTTTCACGCCGCGAACCCCAAGCCAACGCGGCCATGATGGCTGAATTGGCGCAGTGGTATGCGCAAGGTAAAGTCAAACCTGTGATTGACAGAACCATGCCCATGAGCGAATTGAAAGCGGCCTATGCCCACATGGGTTCACGTGGGGTGATGGGCAAACTGGTGATGGTCAATTAAGGAAGCGTGGCGCTGGCTAGCACGGCATAAGCCAAGCGCCACCTAACTCATTATTTTTTCTTTTTGAAGGCTGGGTCATAGCGTTTGATCCAGTCAAAAAACTCGTGGTACCAGATCACGTTGTTGGCGGGCTTCAAGATCCAATGATTCTCATCGGGGTACCACAACAAGCGCGCGTCTACTCCCTTGGCTTTGAGTGTGTTGTAGTAGGCTAGTCCTTGGGCGTCTGGCACACGATAGTCTTTGGCACCATGAATGACCAAAGTGGGCGTTTGCATGGTAGCGGCATAGGCATGCGGGCTTTGTGAGTGCACCTTCTTCATGTCATTCCAATACCAGCCACCCAACTCTTGCGCATGCCAACCATAGGCATCGTCAGAGAACATGCCCACCCAGTCGTAGCAGCCTGCGTGGCAAACATAAGCTTGATAGCGTCCTGGTTTCACATGCGCATTCATCCATGCCACCATGTAGCCACCGTAGCTGCCACCTGTTGCAAACACACGCCCCTTGTCAATCCAAGTTTTCTTGCGCAGCCAATCGGTGCAGGCTTCCATGTCTTGCAATTCCAACTCACCCCATTTGTGCGTGATTGAATCGAGAAACTTCAAACCAAAACCAGATGAGCCATGGTAGTTGACGTTGGCCACCACATAGCCTTGGGCTGCAAACACATGGTAGTTCCAGCGCCAATGCCATACATCGCCTGGTCCGGTGTGCGGCCCGCCATGAATGGTGTGAAGCAAGGGGTATTTTTTAGTTTGATGAAACCCGGGTGGGTAGTGCAACCACACTTGCACATCGTCACCCTTGGCCCCTTTAAACCAGTGCTCTTCGGTATGGCCCACAACAATGCCCTTAAGCAAATCATCGTTGAAATGCTCAATGCGTTTTGAAGCTGACGACACACTGCGACCTGACTCGTCCACTTGAGTCACTTGAATGCGACCCGGATGAACCGCCTTGTCCATCAGGGTGACCAATTGACCCGCCGCTTCATCAAAGGCATGCACAGTGCCGCCTTCCGCGACGACAGTAGGCTGCTGTTTGGCAATGTCAAAACGCCAAACGTGTTGACGGCCTCTGTCTTCTGCTTTGCACAGCAATGCACTGCCGTCTTCGCTCCACTTCAAGGGCATTTGAGGTTCACGGTCCCACTTGGCGCTGATGGTTTTCCACGGCATGGCTTGCTTGCTGGATTTAGCAGCAGATGGCTTTGGGAGTTCAAGCAACGCCAGGTGATTGGGCTGAGTGTGTTTGAGCGCTTGGTGCGATGCTAAGAAAGCCAATTGTTCACCCGTTGGGCTGTAGGCTGGTCCTGACACATCCCAAGCAGGGTCTTTCACCAAGTCTCGAATGGCAATGACTTTGTTACCCTTCAAATGAATTTCAGCCAAGGCCATGCGAGGCGCTGCGTTCTGGGCTTTTTCAGGGTCAAACACGAAGCTGATGCTTTTGCCATCGGCCGAGATGTCAAATTCGTTGGCGCTGGGCTCACGGCGCGGCAGCTCGTAGTCAGTGCCCTCTAGCAAGTCCACCACACGGCCGCTCTTTAAATCCATGATGCACAAATGAGGCACGCGGCCCATAGGCAAGTTGTGATCCCAGTGGCGATACACCGCATCCTCTGTGGCAAAAGCGCTGTCTTTGCGCGCTTTGGTTTCCTTGAGTTTGTCGGCTTGAAACTCACTCTTCAACTTGGGCCAAGCCCATGTGATGAACGCGATGCGCTCACCGTCTGAAAACCATTTGAAATCGACCACACCTGTGGGTACTTCAACTGCGCGCTTGGCTTCACCGCCGTCTGGCGGAATAAGGTACAGCTGAGGCTCATCGTCCTTCTTGCCGTTTTGCTCTCGCTTGGCCACAAACGCCACCCAATCGCCTTGCGGTGAGAACTGAGGGCGGCCGTCTTTGTCGCCACATTGCGTGAGCTGTCTGGGCTGACCACCGAGGGTCGACAGCAGCCAAATGGCGCTTTGGATGGTATTTTCTTGGACAGAGGGTTGCGCGACAGCACACACCGCCTGCGAACCGTCTGGACTGATGCTGGGAGCACCAAGTCGTTGCAGTTGCCACATCAACTCGACAGTGAGTTGTTTTGACTGGCGGGGGGATGCTGATTTTGTTTTTGATGCCGTCATCTTCAACGACTCCTGTGAATG
>CALAGS010000070.1 GCA_937891665.1 uncultured Burkholderiales bacterium
ACATTGGCTTAGGTGTTGCCACACGCGCGGCGCCCAGTTTAAACATTTTTTCCGTTGGATTTCCAGCCATGATTTTTGCTGGATTCGGCGTTCTCATTTTGGCTTTGCCCGGCATTGGCGCGCGCATTCAATGGCTTTGGATGCAAGGCTTTTTTCAAGTCCGCACCTTGGTCGGAATTACCTAAAGGAGTTTGACGTATGGCTGAAAATTCCAGCGCCGAAAAAACCGAAGATCCGACGGAGCGAAAACTTCGTAACGCCCGTGAAGAGGGGCAAGTCGCAAGATCTGTAGAGCTGCCAGCGGCTGCAGTCACCATTAGCGCCATATTGACCTTGTTCTTCATGGGTGGCTATTGGATCAAGCAAATGGCTGAAATCTTTGCGTCAGGCTTCAAATTTGATCGCAAATCTTTGGACAACCCCGACTTGATGGTGACCGCTTTTGCACATCAAATAGGCGAAGCCTTTTTGCTCATTGTTCCCGTCTTATTGGTGACTGCCATCTTGGCCATCTTGACCAGTGGTGCTACGGGCGGCTACCTTTTCTCTTTAAAAAGTACCCTGCCCAAGTTCAGTAAGCTAAGCCTGTTGTCAGGTTTTAAGCGCATGTTTGGCGCTAACGCCGCCATAGAGCTGCTCAAAGCAATTCTGAAGTTTTCATTGGTGACCATTGTGTTGTGGGCCTTGGTAAGCCGACAAATGGATCCCATGATTCAATTGGGTCAGATGGCCATTGAGCCTGCACTGGCGGCTGCCGGCTGGATGATTGCCGAATCTGCCCTGTGGCTATCATTAAGCCTGCTGATCATTGCGCTAATTGATGCGCCGTATCAAAAATATTCTTTCATCAAGCGCATGCGCATGACCAAGCAAGAAGTCAAAGATGAAATGAAGGACATGGAAGGTCAACCCGAAGTCAAGCAGCAAATTCGCAGACGCCAGCGCGAGATGGCCAACAACCGCATGATTCAAAAAGTTCAAGATGCAGATGTTGTTATTACCAACCCGGAGCACTTTGCTGTGGCTTTGTCTTATGACCCAACAGGCGATGGCGCGCCTATTTTGCTGGCCAAGGGATCTGACCACATGGCCGCCCGCATTCGCGAAGAAGCTGAAAAGCATGGCGTTGAAATGTTTGCAGCACCACCACTTGCACGTGCACTTTATTTCAGCACCGAAGTAGACCAAGCTGTGCCCGAGTCTTTGTACTTGGCAGTGGCGCAAGTGATTGCCTATGTATTCAGCTTGGCCGATGTCCGGCCTGGTGTTGCACCGATGCTCAAACCTCAACCCAAAGTGCCGGCTTCCATGCTATTTGACGCCAACGGCAAATTGATGACCTCTTAAAGTCAGGAATTAATATGAGCGAAACAAATAAACCCTCCGAACCCTTGATCATCAAATCCAATCAGCCGCACTCGGTCACCATGCCTGAGGGAACCAATGTTGCTGTTGGCAAAAAGGGAGAGGAAGGAACGCCTGCCGTTCGCAAAGTCTTAGCCGATCCTGACGCCCATGTTGTAGAGCACCTTGTGATGGATGGTGGCGTAAGCAAGAGCATCGACCAAAATGTAAGCGTCAATGCCCAAGACCCCAATTACAAAGGATATCAGAGTGCAGCTGAAATGCCTGATCGCTTTGTTTCGAATGAAAAAAGTGCCGACATTCCACCGCCTTCACGCAAATCAGTCGACATCACCAAGCTTGACAGCATCCTAAAGCCTCAAGAGAAAGCTGTTGGTGCCGATATAAATGAAAGTAATGTTGTCACCCAAGAGGTGGCAGCTGGAAATTCAAAGCCAAGCCTTGCTGCACAGCCAGAAATGGACTTTCCGGCTCGCGTCATCAATATCAAAATCGAGAACGAACAGTTGCGTGCGCGTCTGGACAATCTTGAGTAAAGGAACTCTTTATGAGCACACAGCCCACTTTAGAAGAACAAGGCAAACACTCGCACGAGGCGCATGAAGCTGCAGCCATTGTCTCGGACAATGATGAATTAGAAGGCATCAAAATGGTGGCCCTCGAATCGGCCGAGTTGGCGACTCGATCTGCCAACTTGGCTGTTGGCGCGGGCGAGAACATGAA
Organism: uncultured Burkholderiales bacterium; assembly: GCA_937891665.1. Lineage (GTDB taxonomy): Bacteria > Pseudomonadota > Gammaproteobacteria > Burkholderiales > Burkholderiaceae_C > Limnohabitans_A. The sequence goes on from CALAGS010000070.1 coordinate 2,089, forward strand.
AAAAGCCACGCTCAATCTTGAGCAGCTCATGAAAACCAACAAAAAACAGCATCAAATCATGTTGGGCATTGCGGGTGGATTGATGTTTATCACAGCCATTGTGTTTGCCACGTCTATCTTCACTTTGAAATCACGCATTGGCCAAATGGACGCCATGTTGGCCTCTTTGAGCAAGCGGGTTGTTGAGCTGAGTGATTCTATGGAAATGGTTGGCTCGGTGAATGAAGGTCTGCAAGCTATGGTTTCTAATCAAGACAGCATCACCAAAATGCAAGGTAATTTAGAAGCACGTCTCAATGAGGCCATCAAAAATACCGAATCTGTCCCTGAAAAAACAGCGCAGCAAGTTGGCGAAAAAGGTCAAGTTCTTGCTGCCCAGGTCAAGTCTTTAGAAGGCCGGTTCGTTCAGCAATCTAAAGCTCTGAATGCGTTGGCCAATCAAGTGGGCGGTCTTCAGGGCGTTGTGGGCGAAACAGGTGGATTTAAAAAGGAAATGGAAACTTTGGCTCGCTTGCAAAGGGAACGGCAAGTTGCAGAGAACGCACTGGCAAGCAAAGCGGCAGCACAATCTACAGCCACAGCCAACGCCTCCAATGCCGCAGCACTTGCGGCGGCCAAGCAACGTGAAAAAATGGTGCAATACCCAAGGGCACAGCAAGACTTATCGCCAGCAGGTGCCAGCGGCGTGTTGAGCACCAAGCCCTAAGGCCAGCGTTTAATCAGCCTCTTTTTCACCTTCGGAAGGGGCAACAGGCAATGTGCCCTGACGCAAGTCGTACTTGTTCAACTTCTCTATCAGCGTTGTACGCTGCAAGTTAAGGAGCCTGGCCGTTTGCGACACATTGCCATCTGTTCGGGCCAAAGCCTGAACAATTAAATCTCGTTCAATGTCAGCCAACCTGTCTTTCAAGGAAAGCCCTTCAGGTGGCAAACTTGGCAAGCCCTGCGCCAACATGATGATGTCTTCTACTTCATTGTGCAAGTCCATGGCCAAAGGTGGCGCAGGATTGGCAAACGGATTCATCACATCTGCATTGGCGCTATGGTGAGCATCTTTCATGTTCAAGGGCGCCACGATTTCTAGAGAATCGACAATGGGCGTGCTTACCCGCTCGGCCTGAATGGCGCGCAGCCCCTTGGGCAACAAAGAAGATGGCACCGATGCCAATCCCAGCAATTGCCCACTGAACAAGGTATTGAAGCGATCTACCAAATTTGACAACTCACGCACGTTGCCTGGCCATGAATAGTCTTTTAAGGCTTCAATGAAATCGGCTGTGAAAGTAATGGGCGTTTGGCCTTTGCCAACAAAATGCTCTGCGAAGTGGGTTAAAAGCGCAGGAACGTCTTGCGCCCTTTGCCGCAAAGCAGGCGTATTCAGTGGCAAAACATTCAGCCTGTAATACAAGTCTTCCCGAAACCTGCCCGCTTCAATTTCAGCCTCTAAATCTCGGTGCGTAGCCGCCACAACGCGAACATCGACCGCCACTGACTTGAGTCCGCCAACAGGGTCGACCGTGCGCTCTTGCAAAACACGCAAAAGCTTGACCTGCATGTCCAGAGACAAGTCGCCAATTTCATCCAAGAAAATGGTGCCGCCGTGGGCCAGCTCAAAACGGCCAATTCGATCGGCCATGGCGCCCGTGAAAGCGCCTTTGCGGTGGCCAAAAAGTTCGCTTTCTAAGAGGTCTTTGGGAATGGCCGCGCAATTAATGGGGACAAAATTACCGCCACTTCGATCAGATTGGTCATGCAAGGCCCTAGCGACCAACTCTTTGCCCGTACCGCTTTCTCCCGTGATCAGGACAGTGGCCGCCGAAGAAGCAACACGCTCTATGAGGTGTCGAATAGCCTCAGCGCCAGCGCTTGCGCCAATGAACGCTTTGGAGGGTGATTTATTCGCCATTTGGCAGAGATAGGGTGATCAGTAAATGTCTCAAGACACCAATGTATTGCAAATCTCTTCAAAATTGGCTCAAATGTCGGAAAACCGTCAGCCAAAAGAACATTTTTGCAACACAAACCTTAAAGCGATATCCAAACGAATTGATTCAGTTTGATTTCGCGGCCAAAGTCCTCAAGCTTCTCAAGTTAATGCCGAATCAGAGGGTGTAGGACTTCAAGTCTCCCCTCTACAAGGAATTGCAAATGAAACGCGTTACAGCCCTCAGTTTAATTCTAGGCATCACAGTTTTGACTGGTTGCAAATCGATTAACTTGTCGATGCCCACGTCAGCGCCCAAAGAGACGGCCGCCATGACCACCCCATTGGTGGAAAAACGTGAAACCATCACAGCCACGGGCTACGCCGTTGTGACAACACAGAATCACAAAAATCCAGCTCAACAGCGTCTGATGGCCATTCGCGCTTCAAAGCTTGATGCTTATCGCAACTTGACCG
>CALAGS010000071.1 GCA_937891665.1 uncultured Burkholderiales bacterium
GCTTCATAAGAGAAGCACTCAAACCTGCAGGTTGGTCACTTCTTTATAAGCATCTACCAAACGGTTGCGCACAGCAATCATGGTTTGGAAAGAGAGGTTGGCTTTTTGCAAGTCGACCATCACTTCTTCCAAGGTCATGTTGCTTTGACCGGTGGCGAAACTTTGTACTTTGGCTTGGGCCACGTTTTGTGTTTCGTTGACTGCCAACACAGCTTTTTTCAAAGCCGATTCAAAATCGGGCTCGCCTGCCTTAGGCAAAGTGGCCGTTGAATTTAACTGACCCGATGCCATATCGGCCATGACTTTCATCTGGCTGGTGAGGGACTCGAGGTTAATGTTTGACATGCTTTTATCTTAATTCAATTCAATCAAAAAGAAAACCAGCTTCTTTGTAGGCCTTGAGCTTGTAGCGCAGGGCCCTTTCGGACAGTCCCAAAATGTTGACGGCTTCTTTTCGGTTGCCATCGACTTGCTTCAGAACTTTCAAAATGTGCTCACGTTCAATGGAATCCATGTCCTGTGCGCCCGAAGTTGTGCTTTCAGTGTCTGAACTGTATGCAAGAGGTGTGCCACCGGCGCTCAAATTGGCCATGGGTGCGCTAGATGGCATGCTTGGCTCGCTGCCATGCAGTTCAATGTCGTTGGGTTCGATCAAATCGCCGTCGCTCAAAAGCAGCGCACGCTGCATGGCGTTTTCAAGTTCGCGCACATTGCCTGGCCAAGGGTAGCCTTGCAAGGCTTGCTTGCTTTGGGCAGAGAGTTTCAAGCCCTGGCGGCCCATGGTGCGGCCATAGCGCACCAAGAAGTGTTCGGCCAAAGGCAGGATGTCTTGTTGGCGCTCACGCAGCGGCGGAATGCGAATGGGAAACACAGCCAAGCGGAAGTACAAATCTTCTCTGAATTTGCCGTCTTTCACTCTCTGCTGCAGGTCTTGGTTGGTGGCCGCCACAATGCGCACATCGCAGTTCACAGAGCGCATAGAACCCAAGCGTTCTACCACTTGGTCTTGCAAAACTCGCAGCAGTTTGGCCTGCAATTCGAGGGGCATTTCGCCAATTTCATCTAAGAAAAGGGTACCGCCGTTGGCTTGTTCAAACTTGCCGGGCTGGGCTTTGGTGGCACCGGTAAAGGCGCCTTTTTCATAGCCAAACAGGGTGGACTCGAGCAGGTTGTCGGGAATGGCGGCGCAGTTGATGGCCACATAGGGCTTGGAATTGCGACCCGAAAGCTGGTGAATTTGCTTGGCAAAAACATCTTTGCCCACGCCCGATTCGCCCGTTAAAAGCACGGTGGCACCAGTGCCTGCCACGCGCTCGCAACGGTTTTTAACGGCAAGAATTGCCGGATCGGAGGCAATTATTTCCCCATCAGCGCCGGTTTTTGCCGGGGGCGGGCTGGGGTGATGGCGCGCAATGACCTCCAACAATTGCTGGGGCATGAAGGGCTTAATCAAGAAATCGCGGGCGCCGCCTTTTAAAGCTTGTACGGCCAGTTGGGTGTCGGCATAGGCGGTCATGACCACCACCGGAAGCTGGGGGTGCTTTTCTCGGGCTTGGGCCAACAGTTGCAATCCGTTCATGCCGGGCAGACGGAAATCGGTCACCAACATTTGCTCTACTTCAGGGTCAATGGCGGGCAGCGCGTCTTCGGCGCACTCAAAGGCCACGTGGTCTACGCCGCCCAAACGCAGCGTGACGCTGATGGCCTCGCGCAGGTCGGTGTCGTCTTCAACTAGGAGAATTTGAAACGGGTTCATGAGTTAGTCGATGTTGACGGTGTAGACAAAGGTCAGGTTAAAAGTTGGCCATGCTGGGCAAGGCCACCACAAAAAGCGCTCCGCCTTCGGGTTTGTTTTGCGCGGTAATTTCACCCCGGTGGCTGCGAATGGCATTCTGTGCAATTGCAAGTCCTAGGCCAGTGCCTGTGACGCGGTTGGTGGCAAAGGGCTCGAACAATCTGGGCAGCATGTCTTCGGCAATACCAGGGCCATTGTCTTCGATGCTGAGTTGGCCCCGCAAATGGTCGGCTTGGGTTTGAACCACAATGGTTTGGCCCGGGCTAGAACACTGAATGGCGTTTTCCAAAATGGCAATGAAGGCGGACACCACGGTGGGGCGCTCAACGCTCACCATGCAGTTGTCTGCTTTCAAGCTGACCGACAACTCAATGTGCTTTTCTTGCGACAGGCCTTCCAGCGTTTGCAAGGCCTCGCTGACCAAGTCGTCTAAGGCAATGATTTGTGTTTTGTGGGGGCGGGCCCTTACAAATTGCAACATTTCACCGGCCATTTTTTCGAGGTGAATCAGTTGGTTTTGTAGTTTTTTTGCAAAACTCACCCTGTCTTGCAGCTCGAGTTCTTCGTTGCAAAGGTGCGAGGCATACAGCAGGGCGGTGGACAAAGGCGTTCTAAGTTGGTGCGCAATGCCGGCCGACATTTTGCCCATGGCGGCCAAGCGGTCTACTCGCTCGTTGTCTTCCAAGGTGCGCAAGTTGGCCGTGATGTCTTGAATTTGAATGACGCTGCGCAAGCCCTCTTGCACACGCTGGGCTTGCAGGGTGCGCAGGCCCTCCGATGAGTTGACGTGAAACTCATCAGGCCCATGGCCAGGCTTCCAAGAAGAAGGCGTAGCCCATGCCTCGCCTGTTTGAAGCCCTGGCACCAATTGTTCGGCGGCTTGGTTGAAGTGGCTAATTTTGTCGTTTTCTATCAGCACCACGGCGGCGGGCAAGGCGTTGAGCAACACATTGAGGCGCTCGTTGGCTTGAAACAGGTCGGCACTGAGGTCTTCAACTTTGCGGCTCAAAGCAGCGTACTGCTGCTCTAGCGCTTGAGAGGCTTCAACAAAAAGCTCAAACGCACCGGCCAAATCACTGGCTTGGGCGGGTGTTGTTGCTTTTTCTGAATTTGCCATCTTTGAATCTTTTGTTAATTTATCTGTTCGGAATTGATAATAAAAGTAAGATTGCGCTCAAAGTGAAGGCTTTGTTGATTTCAACGTTGCTGCAATCCAATATACCGCAATTTAAAAGAGGGCTAGGCCACCCAATGGGGCCGCTCCAATAAGCAATGAACATTCTCCTGATTGAAGACGACGAGCAGATTGCGGACTTGGTGGTATCGGCTTTCGAGGTGGCCGGTGTGAAAACACAAGTTGAAAAAGACGGGTTCAGAGGCCTTCGAACTGCCTTGCAACTGAACTTCGATGCCATCTTGCTGGACGTGGCCTTGCCCCTGATGGACGGTTTTCAGGTGCTGGAAGAAATACGCCGCAACAGTTTGAACACGCCTGTGATCATGCTGACAGCCTCCATCGATTTGCCCGACCGCTTGAAGAGTTTTGAAAAAGGGGCCGATGATTATTTGCCCAAGCCCTTCTACATGGAAGAGTTGATTGTTCGGGTGAAGTCCTTGATCAACAACAAAAGAGGCAAGGTAGAAATGACCCTGGTGCAGGGCGATTTGGCGCTAGACCGCTTTACCCGCGTGGCCACTTGGCAAGGTGAGAAAGCCACTTTGACGCAACGTGAATATGTGCTTCTAGAGTGTTTGATGATGTCGCCCGGACAAATTTTTTCACGCGAGCAAATTTTGAAGCAAGTGTGGAATGTTGATTTCGATCCAGGCACCAACGTGGTCGATGTGTCTGTGCAAAGACTGCGCAAAAAACTATCCAACCCCAAACCAGATTCGCCCATTGCATTTCCCATTGAAACCATTCGGGGCGTGGGGTACCGATTTAAAGCGCAGGCTTAAATTCAGTTCGAACTATGTGGCGCTCATTCAGGCTGAAGTTTTTCATCATCGCCACCTTGCTGATTGTGCTGTTTGCAGGCATCACCAGGCTCAATGTCAGGACGTCTTCAACCCAACCCATTCACGAATTGTTGTACTCGAATTTTGCAAGCTTTTTGCAGCTCACCATCAAGGCTGAGGAAGTCAAATTTGAAAACGACAAGATTGCATTGACGGACGTGATGGCGCAAGAGCGTGCGCAAAGAGTTCAGCGCAATGTTGAAAAATACTTTGCCGACTTAAGTGATTTCAAAGCATGGGTTTGGTTTAGTGGATCTGCCAGCAGGCAACAAGTTGAAATGTTGCAAGGCCTGCAGTGGCGACAAGTGAAAATTGCGTCTGAACATGAAAATTTAGAGCTGGCCAAAACCACATTAGGCGGTTTTGATTGGGTGCTGTTTAAAGTTTCATTTCAAGATCAGCATGTGCTTACGGCCGTGAATGCCGATGCATTTGAAATGCGCTTCAGCGCCATCATGGATGCCAGGGACAGCATCCTGAACACCATGTGGCCTCTCTTGCTGTTGTACATTGCCCTGTGCACATGGATTTTGACGGAGTGGGTGCTGCGGTCTTTGAGAAACTTGCAACTCAAGTTCAACGACATTCAATTGCAATCGAGCGAAGCTGTTCTTTCCGAAAAAGATTTTGACCGCGAGTTTGGAAGCTTCGTGGGTTACTTCAATGACCTGATCAAACGTCTTCGATTTAATTTTGAGCAAGCCTCGCGTTTTTCCAGCGATGCAGCCCATGAACTTCGCACGCCCCTGACTGTCATTCGGGGTAATTTAAAGCGCTTGCTGAACAGAGCGCCCGACAACAGTGTTGAGCAAATGCAGTTGTCGATGTTGTCTGATGAGGTGGAGCGGTTGATCTCAATTACCAACAAGTTGGTGTTGCTGTCGCAGGCGGATGGCCGCAACTTCAAACTCGACATGCAAGAAATAAATTTGTTGGATGTGATTGGCATTCTGAGCGAGGACATTCAAAGTCTGGTGCCAGACATTCAATTTAAATTGCTGGTTTCACCGCAAATCAAAATTTTGGCCGACCCCAATCTGTTTCAGCAGCTCTTAAACAATTTGATGAGCAATGCTGTGAAATACACATCGCCCGATGGCACGATTGTTTTCGAAGCCAACGTCATTGGCAACTTGGTTGAATTTTCTTTGGCCAACACCACCTATTTGTCCATGGATGGCTTGGACGATAGAGTCTTCCAGCGCTTTTACAGGCACCTGAACGAAGCCGATTCAAGTCGGCAGTTGCCAAGGGGAGATGGGCTGGGGCTTAGTTTGTGCCAAGAAATTGCCAAGGCCCATGGCGGCAGTTTGACGCTTGAAAAAGGGCCAGACAATTGGGTCAAGTTCAAATCTCATTGGAAAACTGCTTGATTAAAAACTTGTATTCGTACATTACAGCTGTGTAATGCTTGGTTTTGATCAGTGAAAATTTGAAACAATGTGCTTACATATGGAGGCACTGACCTAATTGGATGCTCCCAAAACTCTCTCTCCAGATCGCGACGGTGTCGTTCTGTCGATGGGTGGTTCCGGCGCGGCAAGCTTAAACACACCATCTGGTGTGGTTGACTCCTTGCGCGAACGGTTCCAAGCCCTCTCCACCAACCAACGTTTGTTCATGGGCCTCGGCTTTGCCGGCTTGGTTTTGGCCTTGGGTGTTGTTTTTTCAGCAGGAAAAAGCAGCCAAGACTACCGAGTGTTGTTTGCAAACGTCAACGAAGGCGATGGTGCCGCCATCATTACTGCGTTGCAGCAAATGAATGTGCCCTACCAGTTTACCGAGGGCGGCGCCGCTATCACGGTGCCTCAAGCTTTGGTCTACGAAACCCGATTGAAGCTGGCAGGTCAAGGCTTGCCCAAGGCTGGCAATGTGGGTTTTGAGCTGCTTGAAAACCAGAAGTTTGGCACCAGCCAGTTTGTAGAGCGCGTCAATTATTTGCGCGGCCTTGAAGGCGAGCTGGCTCGCAGCGTCAGTTCTTTGGGTCA
>CALAGS010000072.1 GCA_937891665.1 uncultured Burkholderiales bacterium
GAGAATATTTTGACCATAGAAGTTGATTTCACCTTCTGCGCGTTGCCCTGGATAAAGACTGTACATGCGATTGAGTGTGCGCAGCAAGGTTGATTTGCCACAACCCGACGGTCCAATGAAGGCCGTCACTCGATGTTCAGCAATATCGAGGTTGACATTTTTCAGTCCTTGAAATTTGCCGTAATAAAAATCGAGATTACGCACTTCAATGGCGTTTTGTGTTGGCTTACTATCAGGCATATGGTTTCCTGTAAATTCAAAAATTGACACTGAAGAGAGGTAGATTAGCTTGTCGTTTTGTCTCTAAAAAAGACACGAGCAAGAATATTGAGAACCAAGACAGTCAGGGTTATTAGCAGGGCGCCGCCCCAAGCCAGTCGAATCCAGTTTTCATAGGGGCTCATTGCAAACTGGAAAATGACAACAGGCAGGTTGGCCATGGGCTTGGTCATGTCCGCATTGAAAAACTGGTTGTTCAAAGCCGTGAAAAGCAAAGGTGCGGTTTCACCACTGATGCGGGCCACCGCCAACAAAACACCGGTTATCACGCCGCTCTTGGCCGCACGCAAGGTGACTGACAGTGACACTTTCCAGCGCGGCGCACCCAAGGCAAAAGCGGCTTCTCGCAAACTGCCTGGCACCAGTCGCAGCATGTTTTCGGTGGTGCGCATCACCACAGGCACCGCGATCAAGGTCAAAGCTAAGCTACCGGCATAACCCGAGAAAGTACCCAATGTGGCCACAGCGATGGCGTAAACAAACAAGCCAATCACAATGGACGGCGCCGACAGCATGATGTCCGTCACAAATCGTGTGATCTCGGCCGTTTTGCTTTGATCACCATATTCGGTGAGGTAGATACCCGCCAAGATGCCCACCGGCGTGGCCACCAATACAGAGAGTCCCACCATCATCAAGCTGCCCACGATGGCGTTGCGCAAGCCACCACCCTCAGTGCCTGGCGCTGGCGTATCCTTGGTCAGCATGTTCAAGTCAAGTGCTGCAAAACCATTAGAAAACAGCACCACCAAAATCCACATCAGCACCGTCAGCCCTAAAGCCATGGCGATCATGGAGGTGACAATGCCCCAAGCATTGGCCAAGCGGCGGCGGCGGTACAAGGCCAGATTCATGTTCATCGACATGTCAGAACCCCTTGGCTTTTTCAGCGCGGTTGATCATGATCTTGGCACTTGCCAAGACCACAAAAGTGATGGCGAACAGCAAGAAGCCGAGCGCAAACAAAGAAGAAATATGGAAATCATCGGCCTCACCAAACTCGTTGGCGAGTGTGGATGCGATCGACGTGCCGGGTGAAAAAAGCGAAGTGGGCATGCGGTTGGCATTGCCAATCACAAAGGTAACCGCCATGGTCTCGCCCAATGCGCGACCCAAACCGAGCATGATGCCGCCAATCACGCCTTTTTGGGTGTAGGGCAACACGATTTTGCGAACCACTTCCCAGGTGGTGCAGCCCAAGCCATAGGCCGATTCGCGCAGGATGGGCGGGGTGATTTCGAACACGTCGCGCATCACCGCGGCCACAAAAGGCAAGACCATGAAGGCCAATACAATGCCTGCGGCCAAAATGCCCATGCCGTTGGGGGCGCCCCCAAACAGGAAACCAATCAGAGGCATGCCCCCCAGCACCTCACCAAGAGGCACCTGAATGTAATCGGCAAACAGAGGTGCGAACACAAAAAGACCAAACATGCCGTAAATGATGGAGGGCACCGCCGCCAACAATTCAATGGCCGTTCCCAAGGGGCGACGCAACCACACCGGGCATGTCTCAGTCAGAAACACCGCAATGCCAAAGGCCAGAGGCACGGCCACCAACATGGCAATGCCAGCACTGGCCAGCGTGCCGACGATCGCAATCGCGGCACCAAATTCTTCGTTGATGATGTCCCACTCAACGTACCAAATGAAACGTGCACCAAACTTGGCAAATGTGGGCCAGGCGTTGATGAACAAAGAAACGATGATTCCGGCCAAAGCCACCAGAACCAACAAAGAGAACAACTGCGTCAGCCGGTGAAACAACACGTCTTGCAATCGCTGGCGTTTTACCACAGCCAACATACCGCTGCTGCTGTCAGCACTAAAGAGGGGGGTTTGCATGTCTTGACCCATCAATCAAAAAAGCACCAAATTAAAAAAGAAATCCGTCGGTCACACAATGACAACCGACGGATGGCATAACTTTGTCTGTATTACTTCTGGATTTGTGACCAGACTTTGGCGCGGATCTGATCGGTCAAGCTGTCAGGCAAGGCCACGTAGTCGAGGTCCGAAGCCAATTTCTTGCCGTTCTTGAAAGACCAGTCGAAGAACTTTAGGGCTTCAGCAGAAGAGGATTTGTCAGTTGGGCTCTTGTACATCAATATGAAAGAGGCTGTGCTGATGGGCCAGCTGTCATTGCCCTTGGCATTGACCATGGAGATGCCCATGCCGGGAACGCTGAACCAGTCAGCACCAGCGGCTGCAGAAGCAAAAGCCTCTTCGCTGGGGCTGACGTACTTGCCGTTGGCGTTTTGCAACTGCATGAAATTCATCTTGTTCTTCTTAACGTAGGCGTACTCAACGTAACCCACAGAACCCTTGATGCGGTTGACGTTAGCGGCCACGCCTTCGTTGCCCTTGCCACCCACGGAAGAGGCGGCTGGCCACTTCACAGCGGCACCAGTACCCACTTTTTCTTTCCACAGAGGGCTGACGCTGGTCAGGTAGTCGGTGAAGTTGAAGGTGGTGCCCGAACCATCGGCGCGGTGCACGACGGTGATGGTCTGGTCAGGCAATTTTTTGCCTGGGTTCAAATCAGCGATCTTTTTGTCGTTCCAGTTGACGATGTATCCAGTGAACATCTCAGCCAAGACGGGACCTGTCACACGCAGCTCGCCAGGATTAAAGCCGTCCAAGTTCAACACAGGCACGGTGCCGCCAATGATGGCTGGGAATTGAACCATGCCATCTTTGTCCAAGTCAGCACCTTTGACAGGCGCGTCAGAAGCACCAAAAGTCACGGTCTTGGCACGGATCTGCTTCAAGCCACCCGAAGAACCGATGGACTGGTAGTTCAAGCCAGTGCCGGTTTCTTTTTTGTAGGCTTCAGCCCACTTGGCGTAGACAGGGAAAGGAAAAGTGGCGCCGGCACCAGTAATGTCGGCAGCCCAGGTAGTTGCTGCCATTGCTGTCAAGCCGACGGCGGCAACTAGGGATTTAAATTTAAGCATTTCAACTCCAATAAGGTATTCGGGGATGTGTAACTGGAAACTTTAATTTCCAGCAAGTTCACTTTAATGTTGAATTATGACAAATTCATGTCAATCGGATGATGTTTAAGCTTCCGACGGTCAAACTTTGTGCATTTTTTGAAATTTGCTTGCTTTCATAAATCTGTCACTGTGATTTGCAATAGTTGGCTCATTGTTTTTTTCAACAGGAGTGCTTTAAATGCCAATCAATGACGATCTCAACTTCAACAATTCTTCCAACCCACACTTTCAGGATGTTTTAAAAGACGCCCTTAAAGATCCTTCACGCCGCAATATTTTGCGTGGTGGTCTTGGTTTGACTGCCATGTTTGCTTTGCCGATGTTGCCCGGATGCGGCGGTGCCAGCGGTTCTTTGGCATCACTTCCTGCATCAACTCTTTTAGGCTTCAATGCCGTGACCAAAAGCATTTTGGACCAAGTGGTTGTGCCTGCTGGTTACACCGTCAAGGTATTGCACGCTACCGGTGATCGCCTGAACTCAACAGTGACACAGTATTCCAACCAGGGTTTGGAAACAGACGATTGGAGCCAGCGCGTTGGTGATCACCACGATGGCATGGATATTTTCTACATTGACAGCAATGGTCGCTACAGCACCAAGGCCACCAACAGAGCCGTTTTGGCTGTCAACCATGAAAGTTCTGCTGACTCGCATTTCTTGCACCCTAAGGGACAAACTTCTGGCGGTGTGAACGGTAAGAAATTCTCTCAGTTCGGTGAGTGGGACGTGAAAGCACGCCCAGGTTTAGAAGTCTTGAAGGAAATCAACTTGCATGGAATTTCTGTAGCCGAAATTACCCTAGACAGCGCTGGCAAGCCTACAGGCTACGTCCTTGATTCAGCATTGAATCGCAGAATCACACCCCAGACGCTAGCTGATGTTCGTGGTCCAGCAGCTCATTTAAATGATATTCGCGCCATGTTCGTAACACGTTTCGATACCACAGGTGCAACATCCCGCGGTACTTTGAACAACTGCGGTCATGGCATCACACCTTGGGGAACTTACCTCGGTTGTGAAGAGAACTGGGCAGTCTACTTCAACATGCCGACAGGCGCCACATTGCCAGATGCAAAGATCATTGCTTCACGCAAGCGTTATGGCGTGAGCAACGCTATTTTGTCTAGCACGGCAACTGCCGGAACAGGTCAAGGCTGGTACACCCCCACAGATTTAGAGGACACAGACTTCCGATTCACTCGATGGAATGTTGCGGCCAATGGCGCCTCTGCCGCTGCAGACTTCCGCAATGAGCCACATACTTTTGGCTACATCTTAGAGTTGGACCCCCTTAACCCAACAGCTCGCCCTGCCAAGCGCACAGCCATGGGACGTTTTGCACACGAGGCAGCTGTATGCGGCATTCCTGTGGTGGGCAAGCCATTGGCCTTCTACATGGGCTGCGACAGCCGCAATGAATACATCTACAAGTTTGTCACTGCCGCTAACTGGGATGCCGCTGACATTGGTGGTGGCATGGCTGCTGGCAATAAGTACCTGGATGAAGGCAAGTTGTATGTTGCGAAATTTAACAGCACAGGTGCAGGTGAGTGGATTGAGCTGTCCATCAGCAATCCCCTGATCAAATCCTATGCTGGTGCAGCTGGATTTACATTCACCAGCCAAGCTGAAATTTATGTTCACACACGTTTGGCTGCTGATGCCGTGGGCGCTACAAAAATGGACCGCCCTGAGTGGGGTGCTGTCAATTATGCCAACGGTGAAATTTATTTTGCATTGACCAATAACAGCGCTTCCAACCGTACTCCAGCCACTGCTGATGCTGCCAACCCACGTTCTTATGCGGACGCCGATGGCAAAAAAGGTTCAGGCAATCCAAACGGTCACATCATTCGCTTCAAAGAGCAGGACAATATGTCTACAGCCTTGGGCTTTAAGTGGGACATTTTTGTGTTCGGTGCTGAAGAAGACATGCCATCTAACGTGAACCTTTCCAAGTTGACGGCCAACAACAGTTTCTCTTCACCAGACGGCTTGTGGTTCAGCAAGAGCACAGGTATTTGCTGGATTCAAACAGACGATGGCGCATTCACAGACGAAACCAACTGCATGTTGCTGGCTTCTGTGCCTGGCTCAGTCGGCGACGGTGGCGAGTTTTATGTTGATAACTCTTTGTTGTCCGGAACCACCACAACAACTGGCGTTACCAAGACTTTCATTGGTGGTGTGTTGGGCGAATCTCGCCTGCGCCGCTTCTTAGTCGCCCCCAAGGGTGCTGAGGTAACTGGCTTGACAGAAACTGCTGATGGCAAAACCATGTTCGTGAACATTCAGCACCCTGGTGAGAACACGCGTGCCTATGGCACCGCGGCCGACCTCACGCTTGAAAGCACATGGCCGGGCAATGGTGGTGGTGTTGGCGGCGCTTATGGCCCTGCAGGTCGCCCACGCTCTGCCACTTTGATCATCACAAAAAATGATGGCGGCAAAATCGGCCTGTAACTCCTTTTAATTGGGGTCAGAGCAACATTAATTGGTTCTACCAATTAGTTTTCTGGCCCCAAACTAGGGCTTAAAATTTGGACATGCGATGCATGTCCATTTTTTTTGTTTTTCTGATCTCTACTAGCGCAAGCGCATGGAATCCTTTTTCAAATGATGAGTACATGGATGTTGCTTTGTCTAAAGTTGAACTGCAAAAAGTGAAGTTCAATGCAGGTTGGGCCAAAGGCGAGGATCAGACCCTTATTTTTGAAGTCAGCAATTTGCTGCAAGGGCCTGTCCAATGTGGCGCAGCCAATGTTGAACTGATAGACGGAAAATCACTGAGCAAGGTGTTTGTACCGAAATTTGCCATTCCGAGCCAAGCGACCCGAAACGCCAGCATGCCAGTGGTCAAAGGCACCATGAAGTCCTATGCGCTGACTTGTTCTTGTTTTAAGAAAAAGGGCTCGGACGTTTGTGTCAATCCACTGAAATAATTGGGGTCAAAAATAATTGGGGCCAAATAATTGGGGTCAGATCAAAATTAATTTCTCAATTCAAAGTGATCTATCGAATAGAAAATTAATTGTGATCTGACCCCAATTATTTGGCCCCAATTATTTTTTGACCCCAATTATTTTATTTAATCTAAATACAGAGATTGCAAACGAAGTTTTGCAGCCGGCGTGATGCCCAATTCATTGCTTAAATAGTTTTGAACATTGCCATGGCTGGTTTGAATTTGTTCCAGAGAGGCTTGCAAGAAGCTCTCTTGAACCTCCCACACAATTTTCAAGACATCGGGGGCCAGGTTTGTAACGCCTGGGCTGTTGCGCTTGTAGAGTTGGTTGGTGAGCAGGTAGTCACGCCAAATGTCAGACTCTGACACATCCAATGCGTACAACACCAAGGCGGCCGCCAGACCCGTTCGGTCTTTGCCAGCCGTGCAATGAAAGAGAAGCGGATCTGCGTGGTCTAGAAGATTTTCAAACAACTCTGCAAAGCGGCGAGAGTCGACCCTTACAAAATCTCGGTAAGTGGTTTGCATGGCGTCTAAGGCGTCTGCTGCAGTCAGTGGTTTGCCAGTCAGGTGCTGTGCTTGTAACCTTTGCACCACGGTAGGCTCGATGCTTAAACTGTGACGCTGAAGATCAGGCCAATCGTAAGACTGCGCCAGACTTTCTTGAACACCTCTGAAATCAAACGAGCGCTTGACACCTAAGCTTTGAACTTGGTGCAGATCTTCTGGCGATAAATTGGCCAAATGATCGGAACGAAAAATTTTTCGCCACTTCACAGGGCGGCCCATGTGACCCACATAGCCACCAAGGTCGCGGAAGTTAGAAGCGCCTGTTAACGCAATGTGTCTTTGAGAAAGGTCTTGAGAATTTGGCAGCAACATAAGTTCAATGTTAACTCGAATACTCTCAAATTTAGATTCTGCGGCTTGCTCAAGCAACGCAGTGTCTTCAAATGATTCTCCCGTACCTTGAAAAATTGCGCAAACAAGCAAACAAAATGAAAACCATGCCCAATAAGGCCACATAAGATGTGACTTCACTCAACGCTTTTTTCTCAAAGCGCAGTCTATAGCCTAGTTGGTCGTAGATATTGCTCAGACCCTCCGTGCTGTCTGCTCTGAAATATTCCGCTTGTGTGATGGCGGCTACTTTCTTCAGGGCTTCATCTTCTAATTTGACCCGCATGCTGCGCCCTTGAATGCTAACCACATCGCCCTCGGCTGTACCAATGCCAACGGTAAAAACCTTGACCTCATGTGACGCAGCCAGCTCGGCCATTTTGAGCAATTCGGGCCCCATATTGCTTTGGCCGTCACTGATCAAAACAACGGCCATGTTGCGCCCTCTACTTGCAGAGGCTTCGGTTTCTTTGGGTTTCTGAGCATCCAAGGATTTTCCAGAATCAGCGGGTTTTTTAGGGCCGCCGTTGTCTGAAGCCTCATTGATAATTTTTTGGGCATCGATGCCAGAACCAGGTAGCAAAGCCTCCAAGGAAATCAACAAACCAGAACCCAACGCAGAACCATACTGTAAGGGCAGATTTTCTAGCGCGCGCCTAAGTGCTTCTTTTTCCTCCGTGGGAGCCTGAGCCAAAGCAGCCGTTCCTGCCACTGTGACCAAACCCACTCGCAACCTGGCAGGCTTGCTTTCTATGAACTTAAGAGCCGCTTGCTGAGCAGCTTCAATGCGCGAGGGTTTTAAATCCTTGGCGCGCATGCTGCCAGAAGTGTCCAAAGCCAGCATGACTGTGGCTTCTCGAAGCGGCGTCAATAAGACGGCTTGAGGTCTGGCCATTGCAATGCAGAGCAGGCACAGTCCGAGGCTCAAAACGATGGGCGGAAAACGCTTGGTGAAATAGGCATAGGCAATGCCCAAGACAGGCACCAAAAGGGCGCTGTACAAAACCAGTGGCCATAAAAAACTGACGGAGCTAAGGTCAGGCACGCCAGAGCCTCCTTTTTCTCAACTCAGAGAATCGCAACAGCGCTGCGGCAATGTCTTCATCGGTTGAAAGTTCTAGGGCATCGACGCCCGACTGCGCAAAAGTGGTTTGCAATTGCAGTTCTCTTTCTTCGACCAATTTGGCATAGCGCATTCTGAATTTAGGATTGGCTGTATCGATCAACAATTGTTCTGAGGTTTCAGAATCCTGCAATGTCATGAGACCTGCATTGGGCAATTGCATCTCGACGGGGTCGTAAAGTCTGGCCGCCACTGTGTCATGTCGACGGCCCAAGTGGGACAGTTCTTTGGCCCAATCAAATTGACCCATGAAGTCTGAAACTACAAAGACGCAAGAGCGACGTTTAAGCAAGCCATTGGCGCTGGCCAGCCATTGCTTTAAATCTGTCTGATGCGGCGCTTTGGAGACCGCTGTGGTTTGAGCCGTATGCAAAACATGGAGGAGGTGGCGACGCCCCATGCGGGCTGGAATGTATTTAAAACCGCTAGCGTCAGCGGGGCTCAAGATCAGCGCCCCAATTCGATTGCCACGCTGCATGAGCAACTTGGCCATGATGGCTACAAAGGCCAACATGAGTTCGCGTTTGCTTTGGCCCGCGCTTGCAAAATCCATAGAACCCGTCAGGTCCAATAAAAACCAAGCACTGATCTCTCGATCTTCTTGATGCTCTCTCACATAAGGCGTCTGCATGCGGGCCGTGACGTTCCAATCGATGTGCCGCACATCATCATGCGTTTGGTATTCACGCAAGTCGGCCAACTCTAAGCCAGCACCTCTGAACAAGGTTTGGTGGTCTCCCTGCAGCAAGCCATCTAGCCGCCGCAGGACTGTCCACTCGAGCTGCTGCAATAAGGCTTCAGCTGACATTCGATGCCATGGGTTGGCTTGGCATAGGGATGGCCTTCATGACTTCTTGAATGATGGCATCGGATGTTTTGCCTTCAGCCAATGCTGTGTAGGAAAGGACCAGACGGTGTCTTAAAACATCGGGCACCAAGTCGGCCACATCTTCAGGCAGTGCGTAATCGCGGCCGCGCATCAGAGCCAGAGCGCGGGCTCCTTCAATCAGCCCGATGCTGGCCCGAGGACTGGCGCCAAAACTCAGAAGACCTTTTAGGCTTTCTACACCATAACGTTCAGGAAAGCGGGTGGCAGATATCAGTTTGACAGCGTAGTGAATCAGGCTGGGATCGACATAACAATGTCGACATTGCGCTTGAAGTTTCTGTAAATCTTCTGGGTTGACGACGCCGGTAACTTGTGCTCCGCCAGAAATCACGCGTTGGACAATGACAAACTCATCATCTTCTGAAGGGTAGTCAATCAATACCTTCATCATGAAGCGGTCTACCTGCGCCTCTGGAAGGGGGTAGGTACCTTCCGTTTCAATGGGGTTCTGCGTGGCCATGACCAAAAAGGGCGAAGGGACCCGATGTGACTTTCCTGCGATGGTGACTTGTCTTTCCTGCATCACTTCCAGCAAGGCACTTTGAACTTTGGCAGGGGCGCGGTTAATTTCGTCAGCCAGCAACAGGTTGGTGAAAACGGGGCCTAGCACAGTGCTGAACTCACTCGTTTGTTGATTGAAAATTCGGGTACCAACCAAGTCGGCTGGCAGTAAATCAGGCGTGAATTGAATACGACTGAATTGACCGTTCAAGGTTTTGGCAAGTGTGTTCACAGTCAAGGTTTTGGCCAAGCCTGGCACACCTTCAATCAGAAGGTGCCCCTGTGCAAGCAAGGCAATCAAGACACGCTCTAAAAAAAGATCTTGTCCTACAACCACTCGCTTAACTTCATACATGACCCTTTGCATGAGCGCTGCAGCCTCTGCAGGGTTATACAGCTGAGGTGCTGTGTTCTGACCGCGCCAAGCTTCGTTTGATTGCGTCATGTGTTTCCCTCTAAAAATTTAAAAAGGTGGTAAGCCGACGGCACTTCCCGCGCTCTCAATGGTTGTAGCAAAGCCAATGCCAATGAAGGTTCTGGCCGATGTTGGGTTCAGAATGGCTGTCACGATACCAATGACCTCGCCTGACATATTCACCAAGGGACCGCCGGAGTTGCCAGGGTTGGCTGCCGCATCAAATTGAATCAGGCCACTGAGGGCTTGATTGCCATCAGGTGATTTGAATTTTCGATTGAGTCCTGAGACTACGCCAGCTGATACTGAGGGGCCAATGCCAAAAGGAAAGCCAACGGCAACAACTTGGTCGCCTGGTAACAGTTGTTGGCTAGAACCTAAAATTGCGGGCTCAAGATCGTCCGGTATTTTTTGAGGCTTGATGACCGCCAAGTCTTTTTCGGGTTGAACGCCAATCACAATGGCTTCTGCTTCAGTGCCATCAAAAAAAGTGACCTTCAATTTTTTGGCACCCGCAATGACATGAAAATTGGTCAAAATTGTGCCATCGTCCTTGATGACAACGCCCGTGCCAACGCCACTTTCTTTGTCGACGTCTTTGTTTTTTGGATCAGTGATGTAGGACTGGACGTGAACGACAGCACCTTGGACCGACGCGGCAGCTTTTGCGCTTTGCGATGGAAGCTCTTTGTTTTGCAGGGTGTGCATGACAGCGCCATCAATGTCACTTTGGGTGAGGCTTTTGGGCAAAGGGTTGAGCTTGAGGAACACGCCCATGGCAAGCATGCTTAAGACGACACCCAACAAGAAGACTGCTGCAAAATCCCACCGAAGGACTGATTTCAAAAAGTGAGGTTTGTTCGTGCTGGGAGCGGCAGACTTGTCTGGCTTGCCTAATTCGGATGAGGACGTGGTTGAATCCGTAGCCTTGTTCGTAACAGAAGCTACAGTTCGCGTGCTTTTGCTAAAAACCGCTTCTCGTTTCATAGAATTACCATAACATAAGCTTCAATGGTAAATTGGTTGAACTTGCGAAAACCCTATTGGCTATGCAATTTCTAAACCCCTTCATGCTTTGGTCCCTGTTGCTCTTGCCGCTCATGCTGGCAGGCTATGTGTGGCTTTTGAGGCGCAAACGGCAGCAAGTCGTGAGCTTTTCCGCCGTCTCTTGGATCTTGCAAAACATGGACCTCCCGTCCCCTTGGCGGCGGCATGTCCCGCCAGCCCTGATCGGCATCGCCATGGCGCTTTTGTTATTTGCCAGTGCCAGACCGATGGCCAGGGTTACTTTGCCAGCCGACTACATGACGCTCATCATGGCCTTGGATGTCTCCCGAAGCATGCTGGCAGAAGATGTAGAGCCCAGCAGAATGAAGGCGGCTCAAAAGGCAGCCAAAGAATTTTTACAAGACCTGCCCAAAAACGTTCGAGTGGGAATTGTTTCGTTTGCCGGCAACGCACAGGTCGTGCAGCATGTGTCGCAAGACAAAGACGAGCTGGTTGCTGCAATTGATCGCTTCCAATTACAGAGGGGCACAGCCACAGGCAGCGGCCTGCTGTTGGCCTTGAGCACACTCAGGCCGGAAGCCCAGATTGACCTGGAGGCGGTGCTCTACAACACCAATCCGTTTAGCTACAGCAATCAAGGCCAGTCGGGTGGCGCAAAAAGTTTGGATGCCAAACCAGTCGCTAAAGAGCGAGCCCCCGAACCGCCTGGCTCCTTCAAGGGCGGCGCCATCGTTTTACTCTCGGATGGCCGCCGTACGACAGGCCCCGATCCCTTGGTCGCGGCAAAAAGGGCAGCTGATTTGGGTGTGCGTGTTTACACCGTTGGCTTTGGCACACCGAATGGCTTTATTCCAGGTTACGAGGGCTATTCATTTTTCACCCAAGTGGATGAAGAATCTTTAAAGGGCATCGCCAAGATCACTGAGGCAGACTATTTCAAGGCGGGTTCGGCAGAAGATTTGAAGCAGGTGTACAAACACCTCTCTACGCAATTCACAATGGAAAAACGCGACACTGAAATAACAGCCTTGCTATCTGGGTTGGCGCTGGTCTTGGTTTTTATCGCACTTTTGCTGTCTGCCCTCTGGTTCAAAATAGGCCCGCAGAATTCTTTTAAATCTTTCGTGAGGTGATGCAATGGTTGAAAACGGCATCTTGAAAATTGAGTCCATGAAAAATCGCTGTACGCCTGAGGAATGGCAGGCCCGAGTTGACCTGGCAGCTTGCTATCGCTTAGTGGATATTTATGGCATGTCTGACATGATGGCCAACCATGTCTCGTGCAGTGTGCCAGGCGAAGAGGGCGCCTTTTTGATCAATGCTTACGGCATGATGTACGAAGAGATCACAGCTTCCAGCCTGATCAAAATTGACGTTCACGGCAATATTTTGGACAAGCCCGACTTTGGTGAATTGAACTATGGCATCAACAAAGCAGGTTATGTCATTCACAGTGCCATTCATGAAGCACGGCCAGAAGTCAGGTGCATCATTCACACGCACAGTTGGGCTTCCATGGCAGTCTCGGCACTCGAATGTGGCTTATTGCCCTTAACGCAAACTGCCATGCGGTTTTTGAAAATTGCCTACCATGACTATCAAGGTGTGGTTTTGAACAACGAAGAGAAAGCCTCTTTGCTGAAAGACTTGGGGCACGGTGAAGCTTTGATTTTGCGCAACCACGGCGCACTCACAGTGGGTAAAAGTGTGGGAGAAGCGTTTAACTGGGCGCACAGATTAGAGTTGGCATGTCATTCGCAATTGGCTGCCATGGCTTGCAATACGCCCTTCACCAAAGTGGCGCCAGATGTTTTAGAAGAGACATGGAACAACTACCAACCTAGCACTCGCAGGCCATATGGCTTGATGGAGTGGCCAGCACTGTTGCGCAAATTAGACCGCTTAGATCCAAGCTATAAGACCTAAATTGGTTTGATTCGATTCAGTTTCAATCAAGTGCGCTTATGAAGATATTGCTATCAGAGTTGGCTTTGCGTGGTCTGTCAAAAGACATTGCCAGAGTGATGGGCTCTCGGCCATTTGAATGCGTGAGCTTTGAGGATGCCGTTGCATCGGGTCGGCGAGATTTTGATGTGGCCTTTGTGTCAAGGGATGTCACAGGTTTGTCTACCAAGCATGAGCTTGCGCCTAGTCTCAAGGCTTGCTACCAAGTCTTAGAAGAGTCGCCCAATTTACGCTGGGTTCATATTCACTCTGCAGGCGCTGATCGCGATGTGTACGTTCGCCTGAAAGCAAAGGGCGTGCAAGTCGCCACATCGTCAGGCGCAAATGCCGAAGTGGTGGCCCAAACGGCTTTGGCTGGCTTGCTGGCTTTGTCGAGAAAATTTCCAGAATTGATTCATGCCATGCATGCAAAAAAATGGGCGCCTTTGTTAGGCTCTCAATTGCCTCCCGACTTAAGCGGTCAAACGGCTTTGTTGGTGGGGTGGGGCCCAATTGCACAAAGGGTTGCGCAGTTTCTGACAATGCTGGGGCTTCGTTTGAAAGTCGTTCGCCAGCAAGTTCAGTCTGAATCTTTTGCCAAGCCTGCCAGTCATTCTCCGCAGCCAGAAATGCTGACCTTTGAAGCCATAGACAGCGCGTTACCTACAATCGACTGGGTCATTTTGATGTGCCCCTTGACCGCAAAAACCCGAGGCTTGATCAATTCCCGAAGATTGAATTTGCTGCCGCCAGGGGCTGGCTTGGTGAATGTGTCGCGAGGTGAGGTTGTGGTTGAGAGGGACTTGATTGAAGCGCTCCAAAATGGCAGCTTAGGAAGCGCTTACCTGGATGTTTTCGAGCACGAGCCGCTGTCCCCAACATCTCCCCTGTGGAATTTGCCGAATGTGATTCTGACGCCCCATTCAGCAGGATTTTCTGCAGGGAATGAATTGAGGGTGAGCCACTTGTTCTTGGATAATCTTGCTTCTTGGGCTTTTGAATAAAAAATACCATGCTACAATTCAAGGCTTAGCGGCTGTAGCTCAGCTGGATAGAGTACTTGGCTACGAACCAAGGGGTCGTGGGTTCGATTCCTGCCAGCCGCACCAGATTTCGATTTTTTCGAGACTAGAACACAGCTTAGAGGCTTATGCCCCTAGGCTGTTTTTCTTTGTGCAAAACGGTTTTGAATAGACATATTCCACTTAGAGACCATGAGCAAAGCTTTCACACGGGAAACAGACAGCGACGCCGATGACGACGGGGAAGACCCCAGTCTGCCGCCCTTGCCAGCAGGCACCCGCAACTACATGACCCCTCAGGGCTATGCCAATTTGCGGGCCGAGCTATTTATGCTCATGGACGATGAGCGCCCCAAGGTGGTGGAAATTGTGCATTGGGCAGCCAGCAATGGCGATCGCTCTGAAAACGGTGATTACATTTACGGCAAAAAGCGTTTGCGTGAAATTGATCGGCGCCTTCGCTTTCTGACCAAACGCTTAGAAATTGCCGAAGTCACAGACCCCAGCGCACACCATGGCAAAAACCAAGTTTTCTTTGGGGCAACAGTCACCTATGTAGAAGAAAACGGGGATGAGCGGACTGTCACCATTCGAGGCATTGACGAGGCCGACAGCTTGAAGGGTGAGGTGAGTTGGGTGTCACCCATTGCGCGCACCTTGTTAAAGTCAAGTACAGGTGATGTGCTCAAGTTGGTCACGCCGCATGGCTGGCGTGAAATTGAGGTACTCAATGTGACTTATCCAAAGCCAGCTGAGCCTTGAAATTGAAACTGACACGCAGTTTGAAGTAGCGCCTTATTCTTCAGTCGAACTTTGTCCTCGCACACGGTGAGTCATGCGCTCTGCATTCAATACCGCCGGTGTGCGCTTCAAGTTTTTCAAAACCGTTTCAAGATGGCTGACATCGCGCACAGAAATGACAAAGGTATTTTCAGCGGCATCTTGCACACTGGCTTGACCCATTTCTACATGGACAATGTCAACCTCTGAATTGGCCAGCGTGCCAGCCACTCTGGCCAATACACCCTTGGTGTTAACCACTGTGACGCGGATGCTGGTTTCAAAGCTGCGCATCATTTCATCCGACCACTCCACCCCGATGAAGCGTTCGCTGTCTTTTTGCTGGAGTTTCATGCCGACGCTGCAATTGGCCGTGTGAATGGCCAAACCTTCACCGCGGCCCAAGTAGCCAATGATTTTGTCGCCAGGCAGTGGGCGACAGCAAGGCGAGTAAACGACTGAGGCGTTTTCGGTGCCATCCAACAGAATAGCGCCCTGAGAGATGGTGTCGTTGGCCATGAAGCGTTCGCGCGTCATGAGCAGCGGGTCGGGCTTCTCGCCCATCTCCGATAACAAAGCGGCCATGCGTTTGGCCACAATGCTGGCGATGCGTTTGCCAAGCCCAACATCGACCAACAAATCACTTCTATTTCGGTTGCCAGTGAAGCGCAAAACTTTTTCCCACAGGCCGTGATAACGGGTGGGATCGTCTGGTAATTTTGCAATGCCTTCAGCGCGCAATGCTTGCGTGATAAGTTTCAAGCCCAAGTCCATGGATTCACTGTGTGCCATGGTTTTAAGGTGATGCCTGATTCTGGAGCGCGCGCGGCCCGTTCTGACAAAGCCAAGCCATGATGGGTTGGGTGCTGAAACAGGTGCCGTCATGACCTCAACCACATCGCCATTTTTTAACTCTGTGCGCAACGGAACTTGTTGGTTGTTGATTTTGGCCGCCACCAAATGATCGCCAAGATTGCTGTGAATCATGTAGGCGAAATCGACCACGGTTGCACCGCGTGGGAGTGACATGATTTGGCTTTTTGGCGTGAAAACATAAACGGCATCGGGAAATAAATCTACTTTGACATGGTCCCAAAACTCAGAAGCGTCACGCGTTTCTTTTTGGATGTCTAAAAGTGATTGCAGCCATTG
The DNA here is from genome assembly GCA_937891665.1 of uncultured Burkholderiales bacterium. GTDB lineage: Bacteria > Pseudomonadota > Gammaproteobacteria > Burkholderiales > Burkholderiaceae_C > Limnohabitans_A. The sequence continues at coordinate 15,979 of CALAGS010000072.1, forward strand.
AGTGCCCAAGCGTTCGGCTTCCATGCTGCCAGTGGCGTTGTCTTTGTACAACCAGTGCGCCGCAACGCCAGATTCGGCCACCACATTCATGGCCTCGGTGCGCATCTGAAATTCAACATTGACACCAGAGGGCCCCACCAAAGTGGTGTGCAAAGACTGGTAACCATTCACTTTGCCAATGGCAATGTGGTCCTTGAATTTGCCAGGGACAGGCTTGTACATCTGATGCAAAATGCCCAGCGCGGTGTAGCAATCAATGACAGAGGGCACAATGAGCCTGAAGCCATAAATGTCGGTCACTTGCGCAAAACTCAGGTGCTTGCCATCCATTTTTTTGTAGATGGAGAAGAGCGTTTTTTCGCGGCCAGAAATCTGCACATCCATTTTTGCCTTTGAGAACGTGGACTCAAGCTCGGCTTGAACTTTTTGAATCAAATCACGTCTTCGATTTCGAGCTTTGGCAACGGCCTTTGACAGAATGGCATAGCGCCAAGGCTTCAAGTGGCGAAAAGACAAATCTTGCAATTCGCGGTAGGTTTGATTCAAGCCCAAGCGGTGTGCAATGGGCGCATAAATTTCGATTGTTTCTGAAGAAATGCGCGCCCATTTTTCACGAGGCATATCGGCCATGGTGCGCATGTTGTGCGTGCGATCGGCCAACTTGATCAAAATCACTCGCACATCTCGGGCCATGGCCAAGAGCATTTTTCGGAATGATTCAGCCTGATTTTCTTCTCGGGTGTTGAACTCCAATTTGTCCAACTTGGTTAAGCCATCGACCAATTCAGCCACGGAGGATCCGAACTTTTCAATCAAGTCAGACTTGGTGACATTGCAATCCTCCATGACATCGTGCATGAGCGCTGCCATTAAGGCTTGCGCATCAAGCTTCCACTCTGTGCACTGGGTGGCCACTGCGATAGGGTGTGTGATGTAGGGCTGGCCATCTTTGCGAAGCTGGCCCAAATGGGCTTCGTCTGCAAACCGATAGGCTTTGCGCACCAAGTCGATGTCAGATTCAGAGAGATAGCTGAGTTTGGCGACCAACGCGGCAAAACTGGCCGCAGCGGCATTGGCAGCACTGGCACTTGGCATGCCAACCATGATGTTGTGTGCGTTATCTCGTTTTCCGAGCATGGCTGTACCAGCGGAATTGTGAAAAACAGATGTAAAAGCTGCGCGCATGCCTTAAATGTAACGCGACTGTGAAAAAGCCCCAGGTTTTGAAACTTTGGGGCTTTTTGAGGCTAGGCCAGGAGGGCTTCGCTGAATGTAGAAATTAGTTTACTTTTTTCAGCATTTCCAAACCGACTTTGCCAGCAGCAATTTCTCGCAGGGCTGTGACGCCTGGCTTGTTTTTGCTTTCGACGCGTGGGGTGTGGCCCTGGCTTAGCATGCGTGCGCGGTAAGTGGCAGCCAGTACCAATTGGAAACGGTTAGGGATCTGTTCGAGGCAATCTTCAACGGTAATGCGGGCCATGACGGTCTCCGGTAAAAAAATCAGGTGATATGGAGGGATTCGAAAGTTTCGGCACGGGCTCTGTGCTGGGCTAAATATTTCAGTCGCTGAGCGTGCACGATGGCCTTAAGGTCAAACAAGGCGCGATCGAAAACTTCGTTGATTATAACGAAGTCGAATTCTTTGACCTGGGCCAGTTCAATGGCGGCATTTTGCAAACGCAATTCGATGGTTTCAGTGCTGTCCTCGCCTCGGCGCTCCAAACGGCTGCGCAATTCTTCCCAACTGGGGGGGAGGATGAAGATCAGGATGGCGTTGGCATACATCTTTTGAATTTGAATAGCGCCTTGGTAATCAATTTCTAAAATGACGTCAGAGCCTTGTACCATGCGCTCTTCGAGCATCTTTTTGGAGGTGCCGTAACGGTGGCCGTGCACATTGGCCCATTCCACAAAAGCATCTCCTGCCACCATGGCATCAAACTCTTGTTGAGACACAAAGAAGTACTCACGGCCGTGTTTTTCTTGGCCGCGGGGCGCGCGAGTGGTGTGAGACACCGAAGGCAAAACGCGGGCGTCTAGCTCCATCAGGGCCTTCACCAGGCTGGACTTGCCCGCTCCGCTGGGAGCAGCTACAACGTAGAGGTTTCCAGGATATTCCATGGCAAGGAGTGTAATGGGGTATGAGGCTTGTGGTGCTGCAGTGTGGCGACTTATTCGATGTTTTGCACTTGCTCACGCATTTGCTCAATGAGCACCTTCATGTCAACCGATATGTTGGTCAGTTCCAGGGCGGCCGATTTAGATCCCAAGGTATTGGCTTCTCGGTGGAGTTCTTGAATGAGAAAGTCCAAGCGCTTGCCAATGTCGCCACCCTTTTTAATCAAACGACTGAGTTCATCCAAATGGGAGGCCAATCGGGTGAGTTCCTCGGCCACATCGATGCGAATGGCAAAAGCAGTGGCTTCTGTCAGGGCGCGGTCTTTGGCAACATCGGACGACACGGTACCGCCAGACAAGGCCATGGCCTCGTTCCAACGGTCAATGAAGCGCTGGCGCTGCTGTTCAACCAACAGAGGCAACAAGGGTGCCGCTTGTTCTGCCAAAGTACGCAGTTGGCTTATTCGGTCTTGCAACATGTCAGCCAGTCGTGCACCCTCTCTAGCTCGGGCGTCTTTAAGCGCTTTCACCGCTTGGGTGGCCAAGGGCATCAGGTCGGCCTCGTTCAGGCCTAAGCCTGACTTTTCGTGAGAGGCCAGTTTGATGACATCAGAAACACTGAGATCTCGCGCACCTGGCAGCCAGCTTTGAATCTTGTTTTGCAAACTCAAGAGTTTTTGAAGTGTGCCAATGGCTGGATCGGTCAGCTCGGTATCTTGGTTGCTGTGATAAACAGCACGAACCTCGACCTTGCCTCGCTTGATGTGCTGAACGATGTGTTCACGAAGCGCAGGCTCTGTGTGACGCAGTTCGTCGGGAAGGCGAAAACTCAGATCCAAAAAGCGGCTGTTGACCGATCTGATTTCCAAACCAAAACGGACCGTTGTCGAAGCTGAGGCATCGGTGCTTCCCTCTGCTGCAGGCGTGCTGGACTGCACGCTGGCATACCCGGTCATACTGTAAACTGGCATGGATTCTTTCTTGGATACAGCAGCAATTCACTGCCGATCAGTTGGGGGCTTGGCCACTCTGCCTGTTGCCTATAGCCCATTATCTCAAACTTAAACAACGCTTCACCATGACCATCCCCTCTACAAATTCTTCACGCGCCCATGGCCGAAATCAAAACCAATTGCGCCCCGTGAAAATCACGCGGGGTTACACCGTGCATGCAGAAGGCTCTGTGCTCATTGAGTTTGGCGATACCCGTGTTTTGTGCACGGCATCTGTGGAAGAGAAGGTGCCTGGACACAAAAAAGGCAGCGGCGAGGGTTGGGTCACTGCTGAATACGGCATGCTGCCGCGTGCAACACATACCCGTGGCGACCGAGAAGCTGCACGAGGCAAACAAAGTGGTCGTACTCAAGAAATTCAACGCCTCATTGGTCGTTCCATGCGCGCAGTGTTTGATTTGAAAAAATTAGGCGAGCGCACCATTCACTTGGATTGCGATGTGTTGCAAGCCGATGGCGGCACGCGCACGGCCAGCATCACGGGTGCCTTTGTGGCGGCCCAAGATGCGGTGGACTGGCTCATTCAAAATGGCAAGTTGACAGAGTCCCCTATTTTAGATTCGGTCGCGGCCATTTCGGTCGGCCTGAAAGATGGCACTGCCTTGCTCGATCTGGATTACACCGAAGACTCTTCGTGCGACACCGATATGAATGTGGTCATGACGGGGGCGGGCAATTTTGTGGAAGTGCAAGGCACTGCAGAAGGCGTGGCTTTTACACGCAAAGAAATGGACAGTTTGTTGGCATTGGCAGAAAAAGGTATTGCAGAGTTGGTTCAATTGCAGAAGCAATCCCGTCAAACGCACGTGCACGCCGGAGCCTAATTTCATGAAGATGGTTTTGGCGTCTAACAACTCGGGTAAATTGGCCGAACTGCAAACCATGTTTGGCGCGCTCAATGTTCAATTGATCCGCCAGTCTGAGTTGAATATTTCGGAAGCCGCAGAGCCCTACAAAACATTTGTTGAAAACGCTTTGGCCAAAGCACGTCATGCTGCTGAACAAAGTGGCTTGCC
>CALAGS010000073.1 GCA_937891665.1 uncultured Burkholderiales bacterium
TTGAAACCAACTTCAAAGAAGAAACAGAAACCGACTTGTTCGGCGAACAAGCTGTTTTGTGCGGCGGCGCTGTTGAACTCATCAAGATGGGTTACGAAACCTTGGTCGAAGCCGGCTATGCCCCTGAGATGGCTTACTTCGAGTGCTTGCACGAGTTGAAGCTCATTGTCGACCTGATCTATGAAGGCGGCATCGGTAACATGAACTACTCCATCTCCAACAATGCAGAGTATGGCGAATACGTGACAGGCCCCGAGATCATCAACGAGCAATCACGCGAAGCCATGCGCAATGCTTTGAAACGCATTCAAACCGGTGAGTACGCCAAGATGTTCATTTTGGAGGGCCGCACCAACTACCCAAGCATGACAGCACGCCGTCGTTTAACCTCTGAGCACTCCATTGAAGTGGTCGGCGCACAATTGAGGTCTATGATGCCTTGGATTGCCAAAAACAAGTTGGTTGACAAAACACGCAACTGATTTCGGCATCCGCTTCAACTCAACGAAAGCTTGCATGCACGATGGTTCAGAAAATTCCGACGACGTAGAGTTGAGCAGTCAACCGCGTAAGCCCCGAAAGGGAATTTACGTGTTGCCTAATCTTTTCACGTTGGCGGCCTTGTTCGGTGGCTTTTATGCCATCGTGATGGCCATGAACGGCCGTTTTGACATGGCCGCCATTGGCGTGTTCTGTGCCATGGTGCTAGACAGCTTAGATGGCCGTGTGGCGCGCATGACCAACACCCAAAGTGCCTTCGGAGAACAAATGGACTCTTTGTCCGACATGGTCTCCTTTGGCGCTGCGCCCGCTCTTATTGCTTACGAGTGGTCGCTCAAGGGATTGGGTCGTTGGGGTTGGATTGCAGCCTTTGTCTACTGCGCTTGCGCCGCTCTGCGCTTGGCTCGGTTCAATGTCAACACGGCGGTGGTCGACAAGCGGTTTTTCCAGGGTTTGCCTTCCCCTGCGGCTGCGGCCTTGGTCATGGGCTTCATTTCTATCATGATCGATGCTGAAATTTCGCCAAGCTCCATGGCTTGGCCTATGTTTGTGGTGGCGCTGTTTTCCGGCCTGACCATGGTCACCAATGTGCCTTTCTACAGCTTCAAAGACGTCAGCATGAAGAAAAGTGTGCCGTTTGTGGTCATTGTGCTCATTGCTTTGGGCATTGCTGTGGTCAATATTCACCCACCTATCGTTTTGTTCAGTTTGTTTGTCATCTACGGCCTCAGTGGTTATGCCATGTATGTTTGGCGCCGATTCAAGGGTGAGCCCACCAGCGTCATCAGCACTTCAACCGAAGACCCTGATGAGCGCGGACTTCACCGGTAATGACCTTTTTATAAAAGTTGTGATACAGTATTTCTATGAAAACGAATTTGCTAGCCCTACTACTGACGCCTCACGGGCGGGATGTATAGCGCACGCTGTTCTTTTTCCCATCAAGCCCGTATGCCAAACGCAGCGGGCTTTTTTTATTTCAGAGTCGCTTTTTTGAAGATTTAAAACCAGGAGTGAAACATGGCCGATAAATTGATTATTTTTGACACGACATTGCGTGATGGTGAGCAGTCGCCAGGTGCTTCCATGAACCGTGACGAAAAGCTGCGCATTGCACGTCAATTAGAGCGATTGCGCGTTGACGTGATCGAAGCCGGTTTCGCAGCCAGCTCCAATGGTGACTTTGAGGCGGTGCAGGCCATTGCCAACGCCATCAAAGACTCAACCATCTGCTCACTTTCGCGCGCCAACGACCGCGATATTTCACGCGCAGCAGAAGCCTTGAAGGGTGCCAACAGTGGCCGCATCCATACCTTCATTGCAACCTCTGAATTGCACATGGAAAAGAAACTCCGCATGACGCCCGATCAGGTTTTCGAGCAGGCCAAACAGTCCGTTAGGTTTGCCCGCAATTTGGTCGGAGACGTCGAGTTCAGCCCAGAAGATGGCTACCGAAGTGACATGGATTTCTTGTGCAAAATTTTAGAAGCGGTCATTGATGAAGGCGCAAGTACCATCAACGTGCCCGACACCGTTGGATACGCTGTACCAGAGTTGTATGGTCAGTTCATCAAGACACTCCGAGAGCGAATTCCAAACTCCGACAAAGCCATTTGGTCTGTTCATTGCCACAACGACCTGGGCATGGCGGTGGCCAACAGTTTGGCAGGCGTGAAGTTGGGCGGTGCACGTCAGGTTGAATGCACCATCAATGGCTTGGGTGAGCGGGCCGGCAATTGTTCTTTGGAAGAAATTGTCATGGCCGTCAGAACGCGCAAAGACTACTTTGGTTTAGAGATGAACATCGACCCTGTGCACATCGTGGCAGCCAGTCGCATGGTCAGTCAGACCACAGGATTTGTTGTGCAGCCCAACAAGGCCGTGGTGGGTGCCAATGCCTTTGCACATGCCTCAGGTATTCACCAAGATGGTGTGCTTAAAGCGCGCGACACTTACGAAATCATGCGTGCAGAAGATGTGGGCTGGTCAGCCAACAAAATTGTGCTCGGTAAATTAAGTGGCCGCAACGCCTTTAAACAACGCATGCAAGAGCTAGGTGTGGTGCTCGAAAGTGAGACAGAGTTGAATGCGGCCTTTACGCGTTTCAAAGAGTTGGCAGATCGCAAAAGCGAAATTTTTGACGAGGACATCTTGGCCTTGGTCAGCGATGAAAGCGTCACCCACGACAAAGAGCAGTATGCCTTTGTGTCTTTATCGCAACACAGCGAAACAGGAGAACGTCCCAGCGCTGCCATTGTTTTTACCGTGAGTGGCAAGGAAGTTCATGGCAAATCGGACGGCAATGGCCCCGTAGATGCATCCCTCAAAGCCATAGAGTCGATCGTGGAAAGTGGTGCTGAAATGGTGCTTTATTCTGTGAATGCCATCAGTGGATCGACCGAAAGCCAAGGCGAAGTCACGGTTCGTTTGCAAAACAGTGGCCGCGTGGTCAATGGCGTAGGCTCAGACCCCGACATCATTGTGGCCTCAGCAAAGGCCTACTTGAGCGCATTGAATAAACTTCAAAGCAAAGCAGACAGGGTGGCGGCTCAGGGCTAAGTGCTTCAGAGTGAAGACTGAACAAGGTCTTCAAGAAGCTTGCGCAAGGTGTTGATCTTGCGCAGCTTTTTTATTTTGGTACACTGTCGCAAGTTTCTATGAGACTCGCCAATTGCCGAATGACTTTGAGCCTCGAAAGTAATGCTTTGAATCCACTAAATCGCCTGTTTTCCTGCCGTGTTTTCAATCCTTGTTTGCCTTTGTGCATCTTGGCCTTGATGTCACTTTCAACCTACGCTGCAGCCAACGAGAACACGCGAAAACCAGTTACCGCCAAAAAACCGGTAGTTTCTGCACAAAACACTGCCAAAGCTTCACCCAAATCGTCAACGAAGGCCTCAGCTAAAAATACTCAAAAACCTCGCAAATCCGTCAAGCAAAAGGCCACAGTCACAAGACCTTCCTTTGGCCGTATGGCCGGGTTGCACCAAGGCACTGACATTCTCGATTTGCGCTCCAGCGTGGCGCTTGTCATTGACCAAGACACACATGAAGTTTTACTCAGCAAGAACGACATGGCCGTCTTGCCTATTGCATCACTCACCAAACTGATGACAGGTTTGGTCATCAGCGATGCCAACTTGTTGCAAAGCGAGATGATCACCATCACGCAGGATGATGTGGACACCGAAAAGGGCAGCACCTCGCGTTTGGCTGTTGGCTCGGTTCTTAGCCGCGGTGACTTGTTGCATCTGGCCTTGATGGCCAGTGAAAATCGCGCTGCACACGCACTTGGCAGAACTTATCCAGGTGGCATGCCCTTCTTTGTGAAAGCCATGAACGACCGCGCTAAAGGCCTTGGCATGGCGTCGACACATTACGTTGAACCGACTGGGCTTTCCAGTCGCAACCAATCCAGCGCCAAAGATTTGGCCGTGCTGGTCGGAGCTGCTTACGATGTGCCTTTGTTGCGCGAACTCTCAACATCACCTGGCCGAGAGGTAGACGTGGGGCGAAGAACTCTTCAATACAACACAACCAACAGACTGGTTAAAAGTCCCAATTGGGACATCGGTTTGCAAAAGACGGGTTACATCTCTGAAGCTGGTCAATGCTTGGTGATGCAAACCAAGGTGGCAGGTCGCAAAATCATCATGGTGTTCTTAGACTCTGCCGGCAAATTAAGCCGAATTGCAGATGCTGAAAGAGTTCGTCGCTGGGTCGAAAATCAAAATGCTCGCACTCAAGTTCCTTCAGCCGACACGGCTGGCTAGAGCGTCAATCTTTGTAGCCCAAAGCCTGAGAAATGCCGTCGGCTGTTGCTTGTAATTTGGCCGACCAAGCTTCGTCAATTCGATCGGCGGGTGCTGAGATGGAAAGGCCCGCAAGCAACTTGCCCTGGTCATCGTAAATGCCCGCTGCAATACAACGCACGCCCAATTCCAATTCTTCGTTGTCGCGCGCAATGCCATATTGACGAACCTTAGACAGTTCACGTTCCAGCACTTGAAGCTGCGTAATACTATTTTTGGTCTGACCGTTTAGGCCTGTGCGTGTGGCATAGCTTCGAACCTTCATGGGCTCATCCACAGACAAAAACAATTTGCCGACCGACGTCAGGTGCAAAGGCGCACGGCCCCCAATGGCTCTGACAACCTGCATGCCCGAGCGCTCGCTGAAGGCGCGTTCGATGTAAACAATTTCATCGCCCTGTCGCATGCTCAAGTTGACGGGTTGTTGGATCAGTTTGTGCAAATCACGCATAGGCGCAAGTGCAGCATCTCGCACATTGAGGCGCGCCTTGACCAGGTTGCCCAGCTCCAACATGCGCATGCCCAATCGATAGCTGCCAGGTTCGGGTCGGTCCACAAAACGGCCAATGGTGAGGTCGTTCAAGATTCGGTGTGCGGTAGACGGATGCAGGCCTGTTTTTTCGCTGATCTCTTTCAGCGAAATGGCATCTTCTCTTGAAGCCAAAACATCCATCAGCGAAAACAAGCGCTCGATGACTTGAATGGTCGGTGCTGCTGGCGGGTGAGCTTCAGCTTTTCTCATGGGACTGAACCTGGTGCTGTTTGTGAAATCTTATTTTACAAGATGAAATTGGTTTTGTGTTGGTCCAATGGGTCAGCGTGCAGAAGGGTGGGGCATCCATTGGTCGTTTTGAAGGCTCTCGCAGGGCGCAAAGCGTTCTTTGTATTGCATTTTGGGGCTGGCACCAATCCAGTAGCCCATGTAAACGAAAGGAAGCCCTAGGTCTTTGGCCTGTTGAATTTGCCAAAGCACGCCATAAGTGCCGTAACTGGCGTGCTCCTCTGGGGCATAAAAGGTGTACACCGCAGACAAGCCTTGGTTCAGGACATCGACAATGCAGACCATTTTGAGTTCACCCACTTCGCCAGTGGCGCAGGCTTCTCTGAACTCAACCAACCTCGAATTGACTCGACTTTGAAGCAAAAACTGCTTGTACTGCTCAATGCTGTCTTGGTCCATGCCGCCACCCGAATGGCGGCTGTTTTGATAGCGCAAATACAAGTCGTAGTGTTCACTTTCAAAACCCAATCTGGACACGCGTGCCACCAAATTTTGATGTTTTCTCAGTGCTCGCTTTTGACTTTTGTTGGGCTTGAACTCATTGCACAGAACGCGCATGGGCACACATGCTTGGCAGCCATCGCAATAGGGCCGGTAGGTAAAGAGGCCACTTCTGCGAAAGCCACGTTCGACCAAGTCCGAGTACACATCGGTTTGAATCAAATGACTGGGTGTTGCCACCTGCGAGCGTGCTTCACGACCATCTAGATAGCTGCAAGGGTAGGCCGCGGTGGCATAAAACTGCAGGGTGCTGAAGGGCAAGTCTTTGAGGTGTGTCATGGTGCGCCCGTTCGCCAAGCATCCCAATCAATTTGAGCATTTTTCCAGTCAGGACTTGTGAGCTGCAAGGCTGGCACACTCTGAGCTAAAAATGCAGTGCGCGACATTTCGCTGGCGCCCATCGAGGCCAAATGAGCCGTATTTTGCTGGCAGTCGATGGCCTGAATGCTGTGTTGCTCGCAGACATGAACCAAAGCTGCAAGTGCCATTTTGGAGCCGTCACTGAGCGTGCTGAACATGGATTCGCCGAACACAGCTTTGCCAATACAAACAAAGTACAGGCCTGCCACCAAGTGGCCATCGAGCCATGTTTCGGCGCTATGCGCGTAGCCTGCGCGGTGCAAGGCTTTGTAGGCATCGACCATGGGCGGCACGATCCATGTTCCTTTTTGGCCCTCTCTGGGGCTTTGCGCGCAAGCTTCTATCACGTCGTCAAATGCGCGGTCAAAACACAACTCGAATTGAGGATGCGCCGAATAACGAGCCAAGGTTTTTCGCAAAGATCGGTGAAGTTTGAAGCGTTTGATTTGCAGCACCATGCGCGGATCGGGGCTCCACCACAATACAGGCTGGTCGGCGTTGAACCAAGGAAACACGCCTTTGGCATAGGCTTCTAAGAGCCGCTCAACCCCTAAATCTGAGCCCGCTGCCAGCAAACCTGGCGCCTCGGTGTCTTCGCCCCATGCGTTTTCGACAGGGGGTAGCGGCAAATGGCTTTCAATCCATGGAAGATGAGGTTGGAGGGTGTCGGCGGACATGTTTCCAGTTTATGCTAATGCCTATGAAACTTTACAACTACTTCCGTTCCTCAGCGTCATTTCGGGTGCGAATTGCACTGCACTTGAAGGGCTTGCCCTTTGAATATATCGCAGTTCACATTGCCAAGGGCGAACACAAGGAAGCCGCCTACAGCGCTGTGGCTGCTGATAACCTGGTGCCTAACTTGGTTGTGGAGGGTGAGCACCTGAGCCAGTCCATGGCCATCATTGAATATCTGGATGAAACCCACCCAGAGCCCGCATTGTTGCCAAAGGATGCATTGGGCCGAGCGCGTGTCCGCGCTTTGGCTCAATCAATTGCTTGTGAAATTCACCCCATCAACAACCTTCGGGTTCTCAAGTACTTAAGCGCCACACTGGGTTTGAACGAAGACCAGAAAAACACGTGGTATCGCCATTGGGTGAGAGATGGACTGGAGTCCTTTGAGCGCCAGTTGGCCCAAGGCCCCCAATCGACTTACTGTTTTGGCAACACGCCCACCTTGGCCGATTGCTGCTTGGTCCCCCAAATTTTCAATGGCAAAAGGTTTGAAGTGAGCTTCGATGGCTTGCCTCTGACCATGGCGGCCTTCGATGCCTGCATGAAATTGGACGCCTTCCAAAAAGCCCAACCTTCTGCCTGCCCCGACGCAGCTTAAAGGCTTGATCGGATTTCAACCCGAATGGCCCGCACCGAACTTTGTGCGGGCCCTCATGACCACCCGAGAAGGCGGTGTTTCAGCCGAGCCTTGGTCTTCTCTTAATTTGGGGCTCATGTCGGGTGATGAGCCTGGACAAGTCCTTGTCAACCGCGGCTTGGTTGAAAGTGCCATGGGTGTGCCGGCGGTTTATCTCAAGCAAGTGCATGGTGTGAAGGCGGTGGCCATTGAAGCGCGCACGCCTTCAGGGCTTGAGGGCGATGTGGCTTGGACCACGCAAAGTGGTGTTGCGTGCGCCATGATGGCGGCCGATTGTTTGCCTATTTTGGTGTGCCACCCCCAAGCCAAGTGGGTTGCAGCGGCACATGCTGGATGGCGCGGCCTCGCTGGTGCCAATGGTCATGGTGTGGTGGAAACGCTTGCCCAGGGTGCAACAGAGCAAGGATTCTCCATACAAGACTGTATGGTTTGGTTGGGTCCCTGTATTGGGCCAACGGCTTTTGAAGTGGGGCAGGATGTGTTTGACGCCTTCATTTCAAAGCACCAGCCAGCGCTTGAAACAATGCGACATGAAGACTTTTTTGTACCTCACGGTGCAGGTAAGTATTTGGCCGATTTGGCAGGGCTTGCTCGAAAGCGGCTAACTGCGGCAGGCTTTCGAGTCATTTCCGGTAACGACAGTTCCTTGGCTTGGTGTACCTATCGCCAAGAATCGAAATACCACTCTCACAGGCGCGATGCGGTGCGCAAAGGCGGCTCGGGGCGCATGGCCGCTTACATCTGGATTACAGCTTAGGGTCTGCCGCAGCCATTTCTGAGGCTTCACGCTCACGTGCCAATCTGACCCTCTTGCGACGGGGTGCATCCATGATGTAAATAATTATGCTGGTTGGAAGGATCCCGTAAAGAATGAAGGTGACAATCCCACCTAGCACGGTTCCATTTGTGTTGGTGGCCTCGGCAACGCTCATCATGAGCGCAACGTAAATCCAAGCAATTGCAACGATGTACATGAGTATTTATTTAAAAAATAACAGGAGATGAGCACATGACAAATTCTCAAAACGAATTTTGGTCACGCGCTGGCGAAGAGTTTCAGGAAAACTTGGCTAAGAGCTGGGGTCAGGCCATGCAAACTTTTCAAACCATGGACCTAGGCGGTATTGTGCCTCCTGCACAAGATGCTGTGCCACAGCTTAGCTTTTCTCAGGAAAAGTTAAAGGAATTGCAGGCCGCCTATTTAGAAGAGGCCACTGCGCTCTGGAATCATGGCCTTGAATCTAAGCATGAAATGAAGGACCGCCGTTTTTCAAATGAGGCATGGACTTCCAATCCCATGGCCGCTTTCACGGCGGGCTCTTATTTGCTCAATGCCAAAACACTGATGGGTTTGGCTGATGCGGTTGAAGCCGACGAACACACGCAAAACAAAATCAAATTTGCAGTTGAGCAATGGGTTGCAGCTTCTGCCCCCAGCAACTTCTTGGCCTTTAATGCAGAAGCGCAAAAGAAAGCCATTGACACGCAAGGTGAGAGTCTTGCAAAGGGAATTCAAAACCTGCTGCATGACATGCAACAGGGTCATGTGTCCATGACAGACGAAAGTAAATTTGTGGTGGGTGAGAACGTGGCCACCACCGAAGGCGCTGTGGTTTTTGAAAATGAATATTTTCAATTGATTGAGTACAAACCGCTCACGGCCAAGATTTACGAAAAACCATTTTTGTTGGTGCCGCCTTGCATCAACAAGTTTTACATTCTTGACCTGCAGCCCAACAACTCATTCATTCGTTATGCAGTCAGTCAAGGTCACCGCACCTTTGTGGTCAGCTGGCGTAACCCCGATGAAAGCATGGCGCAAAAGTCTTGGGATGACTACATTGAACATGCCGCCATCAAAGCCATTAGCCAAGTTCAGTACATCACGGGTGCCAAGCAAATCAATGCTTTGGGCTTCTGTGTAGGCGGCACCATTTTGAGCAATGCCTTGGCTGTCTTGGCAGCTCGCGGTGAAAAACCTGTGGCCAGTGCCACATTTTTGACCACGCTCATTGACTTTACCGACACAGGGATCTTGGATGTCTTTATCGACGAGAACTTTGTCAAGTTTCGTGAAATGCAAATGGGCAAGGGCGGTTTGCTCAAAGGCCAAGACTTGGCTTCTACCTTCAGCTTCTTGCGCCCCAACGACTTGGTGTGGAACTATGTGGTTGGCAATTATTTGAAAGGCGAATCACCACCGCCGTTTGACTTGCTGTACTGGAACAGCGACTCCACCAATTTGCCCGGTCCTTTTTACGCTTGGTATTTGCGCAATACCTATTTGGAAAATAAATTTGTCACGCCTGGTGCTGTGACGGTTTGCGGTGAACAAATTGACCTGGGCAAGCTAGACATGCCCGTTTACATCTATGGCTCCAGAGAAGACCATATCGTGCCCATTGGTGGTGCATATGCATCGACTCAGCACCTTCCTGGCAAAAAACGATTCGTCATGGGTGCATCTGGGCATATTGCAGGTGTGATCAATCCACCGACAGCCAACAAGCGCAGCCACTGGTTGCGTGAAGATGGCAAATTTCCGGCTACGGCCGACCAATGGATTGCGGGTGCTACAGAATTGCCTGGCAGTTGGTGGACCGATTGGTCTAATTGGCTGCACAAGCATGCTGGCAAGCAAATTGCTGCGCCTAAGCACTATGGAAAAGATGCCAAATTCAAAGTCATTGAAGCGGCGCCAGGGCGCTACGTCAAGGCGCGTGCCTAATTCGAAATTTAAATTCAGTTCGTAGATTAAAAAAGGAAGACACATGGAAGACATCGTCATTGTTTCAGCTGCTCGCACAGCTGTGGGTAAGTTTGGGGGCTCATTGGCCAAAATTGCAGCGCCAGAGTTGGGCAGCATTGCCATTCGCGAAGCCATTGCTCGCGCTGGCCTGAGCATGGATCAAATTGGTGAAGTCATCATGGGCCAAGTTTTGACGGCTGGCGCAGGACAAAACCCTGCACGTCAAGCCATGATGAAAGCTGGTGTTGCCAAAGAAACACCCGCCCTCACCATCAACGCGGTGTGTGGCTCTGGTTTGAAAGCCGTCATGTTGGCAGCGCAAGCTGTTGCATGGGGCGACAGCGACATTGTGGTGGCAGGCGGTCAAGAAAACATGAGCGCTTCTCCCCACGTTTTGATGGGCTCACGTGATGGACAGCGCATGGGCAACTGGAACATGGTTGACACCATGATTGTCGATGGCTTGTGGGATGTGTACAACCAATATCACATGGGCATTACGGCTGAAAATGTGGCCAAAGCCAATGGCATTACACGCGACATGCAAGATGCTCTGGCATTGGGCAGTCAGCAAAAAGCCAGCGCCGCGCAAGATGCGGGCAAGTTCAAAGATGAAATTGTCGATGTGCTGATTCCTCAGCGCAAAGGCGACCCCTTGGTCTTCAATGTCGATGAATTCATCAACAAGAAAACCAATGCAGAGGCCTTGGCAGGGCTGCGTCCTGCATTTGACAAAGCTGGCTCAGTGACTGCGGGCAATGCTTCGGGCCTTAATGATGGTGCTGCCGCTGTGGTGGTCATGACGGCTAAAAAGGCTGCGGCTTTGGGCCTCAAGCCCCTGGCGCGCATTGTCTCATTTGGCACCAGCGGTTTAGACCCTGCCACCATGGGCATGGGCCCTGTGCCAGCATCGCAGAAGGCATTGCAACGTGCAGGTTGGAAAGCCAGCGATGTTGATTTGTTTGAATTGAACGAAGCCTTTGCAGCACAAGCTTGCGCGGTCAACAAAGCATTGGACATTGATCCAATGCGTGTCAATGTCAATGGCGGCGCCATCGCAATTGGTCACCCCATTGGTGCATCTGGCTGCCGCATTTTGGTGACACTCTTGCATGAAATGCAACGTCGTGATGTAAAGAAGGGTCTTGCGGCCTTGTGCATCGGTGGCGGTATGGGCGTGTCATTGACACTAGAGCGTTAAATTTTCAGAAACTCAAATAACTCATTTACATAGGAGATACATCCATGAGTCAAAAAGTAGCATACGTAACAGGTGGTATGGGCGGCATCGGAACCGCCATCTGCCAGCGCCTTCACAAAGAAGGTTTCAAGGTCATTGCGGGTTGCGGCCCCACACGTGACTTCACCAAGTGGTTGGACGAGCAAAAAGCATTGGGCTTTAGCTTCTACGCATCTGTGGGCAACGTGGGTGATTGGAATTCAACCGTCGAAGCTTTTACAAAAACCAAAGCCGAGCACGGCACCATTGACGTGTTGGTAAATAACGCAGGCATTACCAAAGACCGAATGTTCTTGAAAATGTCGCGCGAAGATTGGGATGCAGTCATTGAAACCAACCTGAACTCCATGTTCAATGTCACCAAGCAAGTGGTTGCCGACATGGTTGAAAAAGGCTGGGGCCGCATTATCAACATTTCATCTGTCAATGGTGCAAAGGGTCAGGCGGGTCAAACCAACTACTCTGCTGCCAAGGCAGGCATGCACGGTTTCTCAATGGCTTTGGCACAAGAGTTGGCCACCAAAGGCGTGACAGTGAACACCGTTAGCCCCGGCTACATTGGCACCGACATGGTCAAAGCCATTCGCCCAGATGTGCTGGAAAAGATTGTGGCCACAGTGCCCGTGAAGCGTTTGGGCGAGCCCAGCGAAATTGCCTCCATCATTGCTTGGTTGGCTTCGGATGAAGGCGGCTATGCCACGGGTGCAGACTTCTCTGTCAATGGTGGCTTGCACATGGGTTAATGCCCCGCATTTTTTCCTGTGTTGACCATTTGCATGGCCGAGGCTATCAAGGAAGATACCTCGGTCATGTTGCCAGGCACGATGAGTGTGGTTTTGGCATCTTGTGCCACCTTGCTGTAGGCAATGACAGCTTGCTCGGCCACTTTCAATTGCACAGCTTGTTCACCGCCTGGTTTTTGAATGGCAGAGGCAATGCGCTCAATGGCCTGGGCTGTGGCTTCGGCTACCGCCAAAATTGAAGCGGCATCACCTTCGGCTTTGTTGATCACGGCCTGCTTCTCGCCTTCAGAGCGCGCAATGAAAGCCTCGCGTTCGCCTGTGGCAATGTTGATTTGTTCTTGACGGCGCCCTTCTGAGGCTGCAATGAGGGCACGCTTTTCACGCTCGGCCGTAATTTGCGATTGCATGGCGTGCAAAATTTCTTTGGGCGGTGTGAGGTCTTTGATTTCGTAACGAAGTACTTTGACGCCCCAGTTCAAGGCTGCTTCATCGATGGCTGCAACCACTTGGGCATTGATGATGTCGCGTTCTTCAAACGTTTTGTCGAGTTCTAATTTACCAATGACACTTCGCAAGCTGGTTTGAGCCAATTGCGTGACGGCCACAATGTAATTGGACGAGCCGTAGCTGGCCAGTTTGGGATCTGTTACTTGGAAGTACAAAATGCCATCCACCTGCAGCTGAGTGTTGTCTCTGGTGATGCAAACTTGGCTGGGCACATCGAGTGGAATTTCTTTGAGGCTGTGTTTTTGAATGACGTTGTCAATGAATGGCACTACAAAATTAAGGCCTGGTGTAAGGCTTGCGTGGAACTTGCCCAAGCGCTCTACCACCCATGCGTTTTGTTGGGGTACGACCTTGACGGTTTTGATGATGAACAAGACCGCAATGGCCAATAGGACGATTGCAATTTCCATGATGTTTCTTTCTTTGAGGCTAACGTTGACTTAAATTTTATGCAGCACCAATGTGTTGCCCTGAATATCTTGGATTTGATAAACGCCAAGTTCTTGCGGAATTCCTTCTGCACAAACAGCAGTCCAGTTGGCACCTCTGTGCTTCACTTGAGCGGTGCCATTGCTGAGCCATTCATGCACTTCTACTGTTTCACCCACATCCAAATGTTGAGCAGAAATTTGCTCTGGATGCGACTTTAATTTTTGCAAAGAATAAACACGCCACAAAATGACAGCCAGTCCACCGACTACCGATCCGGTGATCAGTTGCGTTGTAAAACCTAACTGAGCGTGTGCTGCGATAGCACCCGCTGAAGCGCCAATGGCGATCATGAGCAAGTAGAAGGTGCCCGTCATCAGTTCTATGCCAACAAGTGAGCCTGCAATGAGCCACCAAATGGTTGATTCGTTCATGGATAGATTTCCCTTTGACTAACGTATCTCTTAAGCTCCATCGTGCCACGTATTGGCCGTCAGTGTGGAGATTCCGTTTTTTTGAAAGGGATTGCAAGCTTCTTTTGCTCAATTCTTGTCAAGAATCAGAGGTTTAAACATTGGTGTCATTTATTTATAGTTGTCGATTGACAACCAATTGTGAATAGATTATTCTGGAGACTCACTTGAAGCGAACAAAACATCCTAAAAAATCAATCGAAAGCGCTATTCAGTTTGCTGAGTCTCAAAACTGGCGAATTCAAGTAGGTGGATCGCACGCATGGGGAAAAATGTACTGCCCATTCAATCAAGAAAATTGCAGGTGTGGAGAGTTCTGGATTACCTCAATTTGGAGTACACCCAAAAGTCATGAGAATCATGCAAATGCATTGATGCGGGTTGTTGAAAAGTGTGAGGTACGTTTGTTTAACTTGAGTCAATTGCTCAAAACAATCAAGAATAATTTAAAGAGCTAAAAATGGAATACAACTTTATTTTGAAATATCAAATTGACCATGGTGAAGATGCAGGAGATAGCATTGCAGAACGATTAGGGGGGGGTGGGTGTGACGATGCCTTGTTGGGCTTGGGACAGCCGGGCCGCATTGCCCTTAACTTTTGTCGCCAAGCAAAGTCAGCTGAAAAAGCGCTTTTATCGGCATTGTCAGATGTTAAGGCAGCACTCCCTGAAGCTGTCTTGATTGAAGCTGCACCCGATTTCGTTGGTTTATCCGATGTGGCCGATTCGGTCGGTGTGACGCGTCAAAACCTTCGCAAACTCATGTTGCAACATCATGCTAGTTTCCCTTTGCCTATCCATGAAGGCAAGGCAGTCATGTGGCATCTTTCTGACATGTTGCAATGGCTTCAGCAAAAAATGGCATACAAAGTCAGCGAAAGCGACTTGCAATTGGCAGAAGTGACCAAGCAGGTTAACCTGGCTAAGGCTTTGCCAGCTGTTAACAAGCAGCTTCTTAAAGACGTGAAGCCACTGATTTATTAATTATGATCGGGGTGTGAAACAAGCACTCTTTAACCACTTTAGCCCTTGGCGCCTGTCTGTTGCGCCCATGATGGACTGGACCGATCGGCATTGCCGGTTTTTCCATCGCCTTCTGACGCAGCACACCATCCTTTACACCGAGATGGTCACCACCGGTGCCATTCGTCACGGCAGCGTAGAGCGCCATATGCGTTTCAATTCAGAAGAGCATCCAGTCGCTTTGCAGTTGGGCGGTAGCGATGCCAATGATTTGGCCTTCGCCGCTAAATTGGGTGAGCAGTGGGGCTACAACGAAATCAATTTAAATTGTGGCTGCCCCAGCGACCGTGTTCAGCGCGGTGCTTTTGGCGCTTGCCTCATGAACGAACCGCAGTTGGTTGCCGATGGTGTCAAGGCCATGGTGGATGTCGTCTCAGTGCCCGTCACAGTTAAGCACCGGATTGGCATTGACCAAATTGAAAGCTACGATTTTGTTCGAGACTTTGTGGGCACTGTGAAAGAAGCCGGCTGCAATGTGTTCATTGTGCATGCGCGCAATGCTTGGCTTAATGGCTTGTCGCCCAAAGAGAATCGCGAGATTCCGCCTTTGAGGTATGAACTGGCTTATCAGTTGAAAAAAGATTTTCCAGAACTCACCATTGCCATCAATGGTGGCATCACGCGCAATGAACAAATAGCCGAACACCTCAAGGAAGTCGATGGCGTGATGATTGGCCGTGAGGCTTATTACAACCCTTGGCTACTCACCACTTGGGATGAAATATTTTTTCAGCAACCATCACAAAGCGTTCAGTCTAAATTCGTGCTTTCACGAGAAGACGTGGAAGAAGCCATGGTGACTTACATGGAGCGTGCGTTCAAAGAAGATGGCTGTCCTTGGTACGCCATCGCAAGACACATGCTGGGGTTGTATCACGCTGAAAGAGGAGGGCGCTTGTGGCGCCAGGTGTGGAGTAATCACAAGCTCAAGCCGCAACCGCCGAGGGAAGTGATGCAGTTGGCACGCGAAGCGCTTGCTCGAGGTGCAGAAGTTCCTGCTTAAATGGCGCTGGCTGCCACTAAACCATTTTCAAAATGTTCACGCATACGGGCCGAAGTTGTAGCCGGGTCTTTGGCAAGCAAGGCGGCCATGATGGCTTGGTGCTCTTTCAATGACTCAGTAATGCGCCCTGTTTTAAACAGAGAGTTGTGCCGGTTGAGCTTCATGACTTTGCGCAAGTCCGCCACCATTTGGTCGCGCCATTTGTTTTGCGATAACTCCAGCAAACACATGTGGAACGCTTCGTTCACTTCAAAAAACTTATCGTGTTTTTCTTTGCCAGGTTTGCCTGCGGCCTCTAGCTCTGCATGGAGTGATTGCAGTTTCTTTAGATCAGCAGGAGTGGCAGTTCTGGCAACCACTGCGGCGGCATCGCTTTCCAGCAGACTCAGCAAGTGGTACACGTCGCGCAGGTCTTTTTCTGATACCTCGGTGACGTAGGCACCCCGTCGCACCTTCATGGTGACCAAGCCTTCAGCGGCCAAAACCTTCAACGCCTCCCGCAAAGGGGTTCGGCTGATGCCGTAGGCCTTAGAGATTTGGAGCTCGTCAATCCAACTGCCTGGCTCGAGTTCTCGGCTGAAGATACGCTGCCGAATGAGTTCGGCAACTTCTTCGTACAGCGCTCGGGGCGCCAAAGAGGGGACAGCGGACAGGGCAGACATGGTGGATAAATCGTTCAAATTGGCCTAAAGTGAGCCGTTTTGCAAATTGTAAGGCAGGTACAATATTTTGCATCAATAATTATGAATCATATTGAGGATTTCGCGACATGACCGACCCGAAGAACGAATTCAAGACCGCACAGCTGGACGACTGGCTGCGTGCCGCTCAAAAGTCGGCGCCGGGTGGCAATGTCGAAGCCCTTAACTGGAAAACCCCCGACGGCATTTCCGTCAAGCCTTTGTACACGGCCGAAGACACCGCCAACTTACCCTACGCCAACACCTTGCCAGGCTTTGAGCCCTTCTTGCGTGGCCCGCAAGCCACCATGTACTCTGTGCGCCCTTGGACCATTCGTCAATATGCTGGTTTTTCAACTGCCGAAGAGTCCAATGCCTTTTATCGCAAAGCTTTGGCCGCCGGCGGTCAAGGCGTGTCGGTAGCTTTCGACTTGGCGACACACCGCGGTTATGACTCCGACCATCCCCGCGTCACAGGCGACGTGGGCAAAGCCGGTGTGGCCATTGACTCTGTCGAAGACATGAAGATTTTGTTTGACCAGATTCCTTTAGACAAGGTGTCTGTGTCTATGACCATGAACGGCGCGGTATTGCCTGTGTTGGCAGGTTACGTGGTGGCCGCTGAAGAACAGGGCGTGAGCCAAGACAAATTGTCGGGCACCATTCAGAACGACATTCTGAAAGAGTTCATGGTGCGCAACACCTACATTTACCCGCCCGAGCCGTCGATGAAAATCATTGGCGACATCATTGAGTACACGGCCAAGCACATGCCGAAGTTCAACTCCATTTCGATTTCGGGCTATCACATGCAAGAGGCCGGTGCCAATCAGGCACTCGAGATGGCCTTTACCTTGGCCGACGGCAAAGAGTATGTCAAAACCGCCATTGCCAAAGGCATGGACGTGGACGACTTTGCAGGCCGTTTGTCCTTCTTCTGGGCCGTGGGCATGAATTTCTACTTGGAAATTGCAAAGATGCGCGCTGCGCGTTTGCTATGGTGCCGCATCATGAAGGGCTTCGACGCCAAGAACCCGAAAAGCCTCATGCTGCGCACGCACAGCCAAACATCTGGCTGGTCACTTACGGAGCAAGACCCCTACAACAACGTGGTGCGCACCACCATCGAAGCCATGGCTGCGGTGTTTGGCGGCACGCAATCTTTGCATACCAACAGCTTTGACGAAGCCATTGCATTGCCTACTGAATTCAGCTCACGCATTGCGCGCAACACCCAATTGATCATTCAAGAAGAGACTCACATTGCCAATGTGATCGATCCTTGGGCTGGCAGCTACATGATGGAATCGCTGACCCAAGAAATGGCCGACAAAGCTTGGGCCATTATTGAAGAAGTCGAGGCCATGGGTGGCATGACCAAGGCCGTAGACAGTGGTTGGGCCAAGCTAAAAATTGAAGCCGCTGCCGCTGAAAAACAAGCACGCATTGACTCTGGCAAAGATGTGATTGTGGGTGTCAACAAATACAAGCTGGCCAAAGAAGACCCGATTGATATTTTGGCCATTGACAACGTGAGAGTGCGAGATGGCCAAATTGAGCGGCTCAAGAATATTCGTGCAACGCGTGACACTGCCAAAGTTCAAGCCGCATTGGATGCACTCACTGCCTCTGCTGAAAGCGGTCAAGGCAATTTGCTAGAGCTCAGCATTCAAGCTATTCGCTTGCGCGCCACCGTGGGCGAGGTGTCTGACGCATTGGAAAAAGTTTTTGGGCGCCACCGCGCCGATACGCAAAAGGTGACCGGCGTGTATGCAGCAGCTTATGACTCAGCAGAAGGCTGGGACCAACTCAAAAAAGAAATCAACGACTTTGCCGATGCCAAGGGGCGCCGTCCTCGCGTGATGATCAGCAAGCTGGGTCAAGACGGTCACGACCGTGGTGCCAAAGTGGTGGCTACAGCCTTTGCCGATTTGGGCTTTGATGTGGACATGGGCCCCTTGTTTCAAACGCCTGAAGAATGCGCGCGCCAAGCCATTGAAAACGATGTGCATGCTGTGGGTGTGTCTACCTTAGCGGCAGGTCACAAAACCTTGGTTCCTGCGATCATTGAAGAACTGAAGAAGCAGGGCGCAGACGACATCATTGTGTTTGTGGGCGGCGTCATTCCACGCCAAGATTACGACTTCTTGTACGAAGCAGGCGTGAAGGGCATCTACGGCCCAGGCACCCCCATTCCCGCCAGTGCCAAAGATGTACTGGAGCAAATCAAGAAGGCATTAGGTTGAATCCGAAAGACCTCATGCAGGGTGTGTTGCAAGGTGAGCCTGCGGTTCAACGCCGTGCCATGGCCAAGTCCATTACCTTGCTCGAGTCCACATTGCCATCCGATCGAATGCTGGCAGATGAATTGCTCACGGGCTTGTTGCCGCATTCGGGCAAATCATTTCGACTCGGTATCAGTGGTGTGCCGGGTGTGGGTAAGTCCACCTTCATTGAAGCCTTGGGTTTGTTTTTGATTGCACAAGGTCATCGTGTAGCGGTGCTTGCCATCGATCCTTCCTCTACTGTTTCTGGTGGTTCCATCTTGGGTGATAAAACCCGCATGGAACACCTCAGTGTTCATGAAAAAGCGTACATTCGCCCCAGTCCATCAAGTGGCACACTGGGTGGCGTGGCCGAAAAAACGCGCGAAGCCATGTTGGTATGCGAAGCCGCAGGTTACGACGTGGTCATTGTAGAAACAGTGGGTGTGGGTCAAAGCGAAACCGCCGTGGCCAACATGACCGACATGTTTGTGCTCATGCAACTACCCAATGCGGGTGACGATTTGCAAGCGATTAAAAAAGGCGTGATGGAGTTGGCCGACTTGGTGGTCATTAACAAAGCCGACATTGATGCCTCTGCTGCTACACGCGCTGAAGCCCAAATTACCAGCGCATTGCGATTGCTGGGCATGCACGGCCACCCCGATCACGCGCATTTTGACGAAGAACTTTGGCATCCAGAAGTCATTCAAATTAGCGCTCTTTTAAACCAAGGCGTCGACAGCTTTTGGCACCGTGTTTTGAAGTTCAAACGATTGCAACATGCCAAGCAAAAGTTTGAACAGCGTAGGCAAGGGCAAGCCCAGTCGTGGATGTGGGAGCGCATCGATGCAGGCCTAAAACAAAACTTTCGAGGCCAAGCCAGTGTGAAAGCGCTTCTGCCTGAACTCACGCAGATGGTGATTTCGGGCCAAGTCCCAGCCTCCACTGCAGCCAGACAATTGCTAGCCGCTTATCAAGCGACTGGCTTTCCAAAAAATTGAACTATCCGTATTGAAGCGAGTAAATCATGCAAGACATCATTCAACAACTTGAACAAAAACGCGCAGCTGCACGCTTAGGCGGCGGACAAAAACGCATTGATGCACAACATGCCAAGGGCAAACTCACTGCGCGCGAGCGCTTAGAAGTATTGCTAGACGAAGGCACCTTCGAAGAGTGGGACATGTTTGTCGAGCACCGCTGCACAGACTTTGGCATGCAAGACAACAAAATTCCGGGCGACGGTGTGGTCACCGGCTACGGCATGATCAATGGCCGCTTGGTGTTTGTGTACAGCCAAGACTTCACGGTTTTTGGTGGCGCCTTGTCTGAATCGCATGCCGAGAAGATTTGCAAAATCATGGACCAAGCCATGAAGGTAGGCGCACCCGTGATTGGCTTGAACGACTCGGGAGGTGCTCGCATTCAAGAGGGCGTTGCTTCTTTGGGGGGCTATGCCGAAGTGTTTCAGCGCAATGCCATGGCCAGTGGCGTCATTCCTCAAATTAGCATGATCATGGGCCCCTCAGCGGGTGGTGCAGTGTATTCACCCGCCATGACCGACTTTATTTTCATGGTGAAAGACAGCTCTTACATGTTTGTCACAGGCCCTGAAGTGGTGAAAACAGTGACGCATGAAGAAGTGACAGCCGAAGAATTGGGCGGCGCATTAACGCACACCACCAAGAGCGGTGTGGCTGACATGGCCTTTGAGAACGACGTAGAAGCATTGCTCATGTTGCGTCGTTTGTACAACTACCTGCCACTGAACAACCGCGAAAAATCGCCCGTTCGTGCCAGCGGCGACCCTACAGACAGGCAAGACCCTAGCTTGGATACCTTGGTGCCTATCAACGCCAACCAAGCGTATGACATGAAAGAGCTCATCATGAAGACCGTTGACGACGGCGACTTCTTTGAACTCCAGCCCGACTACGCCAAAAACATCTTGATTGGTTTTGCCCGCATGGCTGGCCAAACCGTGGGCATTGTGGCCAACCAACCTTTGGTCTTGGCGGGTTGTTTGGACATCAAGAGCTCCATCAAAGCGGCTCGCTTTGTGCGCTTCTGCGATGCCTTCAGCATTCCCGTCATCACCTTCGTAGACGTGCCAGGCTTCATGCCCGGAACTTCACAAGAGTACGGCGGCATCATCAAGCACGGCGCTAAATTGCTCTACGCTTATGCAGAGTGCACCGTGCCAAAAATTACCGTCATTACCCGAAAAGCTTATGGCGGTGCCTATGACGTGATGGCCTCCAAGCACTTGCGCGGCGACGTCAACTTTGCTTGGCCCAATGCCGAAATTGCGGTGATGGGTGCCAAGGGCGCGGTAGAAATTATTTTCCGTGAAGACAAAAACGATCCCGTCAAGTTGGCGGCTCGCGAAGCTGAATACAAAGACCGCTTTGCCAACCCTTTCGTGGCCGGCGCACGCGGCTTCATTGACGACGTGATTCAACCGCACGAAACACGCAAACGCATTTGCCGTTCGTTGGTGATGTTGAAAGACAAAAAAGTTGAAAACCCATGGCGCAAGCACGGCAACATTCCACTCTAAGTGACATGACCGATAAAGCTTGAACGAAATACGCCATTAGGAGAAAAAATATGTTTACCAAAATTTTGATTGCCAACCGCGGTGAAATTGCCTGCCGTGTCATTGCTACGGCCAAGAAAATGGGCATTGCCACGGTTGCCGTTTATTCCGAAGCCGACAAAGAAGCACGCCATGTGTCACTGGCCGACGAAGCTGTGCTGCTTGGCCCAGCGCCATCGCGCGAATCTTATTTGGTGGCCGATAAAATCATTGCTGCGGCCAAAGCTACAGGCGCGCAAGCCATTCATCCAGGTTATGGTTTCTTGTCTGAAAACGAAGCATTTTCTAAACGTTGTGAAGACGAGGGCATCGCCTTCATCGGCCCGCGCCACTTCTCCATTGCCGCCATGGGCGACAAAATTGCGTCTAAGAAGTTGGCCAACGAAGCCAAGGTGAACACCATTCCTGGTTACAACGACGCTATTGCCTCGGCAGAAGCTGCGGTCGACATTGCCAAAGGCATCGGCTATCCCGTCATGATCAAAGCTTCTGCAGGCGGCGGTGGCAAAGGCCTGCGTGTGGCAGCCAACGACAAAGAAGCCTTTGAAGGTTTTACGTCCTGCAAAAACGAAGCCCTTAACTCCTTTGGTGACGACCGCGTCTTCATTGAGAAATTTGTGGAAGAACCAAGGCACATTGAAATTCAAGTCTTGGGCGACAGCCATGGCAACGTGATTTATTTGAACGAGCGCGAATGCTCTATTCAACGCCGTCACCAAAAAGTGATTGAAGAAGCACCATCACCTTTCATCAGCGACGCCACGCGCATTGCGATGGGCGAGCAAGCTGTCGCCTTGGCCAAAGCGGTGCAGTACCAATCTGCTGGCACGGTGGAGTTTGTGGTGGGCAAAGACCAAAGCTTCTATTTCCTAGAAATGAACACCCGCTTGCAAGTAGAGCACCCCGTCACAGAAGCCATCACGGGCATCGACTTGGTCGAAATGATGATCCGTGTGGCCTATGGCGAAAAGTTGCCGATCACGCAAGCCGATGTGAAGCGCAACGGTTGGGCCATTGAATGCCGCATCAATGCCGAAGATCCATTCCGAAATTTCTTGCCTTCAACAGGCCGGTTGGTGCGCTTCCAGACGCCCGTGCAAACCATGTTCCAGTCCAACACGCAAGACCTGTTGGGTGTGCGCGTAGACACGGGCGTACAAGATGGCGGTGAGATTCCCATGTACTACGACTCCATGATTGCCAAGCTCATTGTGCATGGCACCGATCGAAACGATGCCATTGCCAAAATGCGCGAAGCACTCAACGGTTTTGTGATTCGCGGCATCAGCTCCAACATTCCTTTTCAAGCGGCTTTGTTAGCCCATCCTAAGTTTGTGTCTGGCGACTTCAATACGGGTTTCATTGCAGAAAACTATGCGCATGGTTTTCGCGCTGAAGACGTACCGCACCATGACCCCGATTTTTTGGTCGCTTTGGCGGCATTTGTTCGACGCAAGTCGCGCGAACGTGCTGCCAACTTAAGTGGCCAACTGCCTGGTTACGATGTGCAAATTGGCCATGACTACAGTGTGGTGGTGCTAGGTGCCAAAGGTGATAACCGCTATATCCCTGTGCATGTGGACGAATTTCGCGGACAGAGTGGCAAAGCCATCATCAAGGTGGGTGAAAATCATTACATCATTGAAAGCCATTCGCGCCTGAACGATGTGCGAATTAGCGGCACGGTCAATGGCAAGCCATTTACAGCTCAGGTTGAGCGTGGCACACCTAAGAATCCTTTGGCTTTGCAAGTTCAACACAATGGCACCCGCATTGAAGCGCTTGTCGTTTCGCCCCGCATGGCTGAGTTGCATCAAATGATGCCCTTCAAAACACCCCCAGACATGAGCCGATTCGTGTTGTCACCGATGCCAGGCTTGTTGGTCAATGTTGCCGTAACGGCTGGGCAAAAGGTTCAAGCTGGCGAACGCGTGGCTGTGATTGAAGCCATGAAGATGGAAAATATTTTGTTTGCCGCGCACGATGGTGTGGTGAAAAAAATCATGGCCTCTCAAGGCGAGTCACTCACAGTAGACCAAGTGATTGTGGAGTTTGAAGCATGAGCCTTATCACTCGTCCCTTTAAAGTATTGGGGATTCAGCAAATCGCCATTGGTGGCCTTGATAAGTACAAACTGCAAACACTCTGGATCGACATGCTTGGCCTAGAGATGACTGGCACTTACAAAAGTGAACGTGAGAATGTTGACGAAGACATTTGCGCAATGGGCGTGGGACCATTCAAGGTTGAAGTCGATTTGATGCAGCCCATCGACCCAGAAAAGAAGCCAGCAGTTCACAACACGCCTTTGAACCATGTAGGTTTGTGGATCGACAATTTACCGGTAGCTGTTGAGTGGCTAAGTCAGCAAGGCGTTCGATTTGCGCCGGGCGGCATTCGCAAGGGCGCTGCTGGCTTTGACATTTGCTTCATTCATCCCAAGGGCAACGAAGAATTGCCCATTGGTGGTGAAGGCGTTCTAATTGAATTGGTGCAAGCGCCCGAAGAAGTGGTCAAAGCGTTTAGCGCCTTGGCGGCGCAATACGCTTAAAGAAAATTAAGACTTCTGCCGCGCCTTGGCTTTTGCCAATGCAGCTTCAATGATGGCCCGTTTCCGGGCCATTTCTTTGTCAGCATCGAAGCGAGTGTGCGTCGCCAAATCGGCCAGCTTCATTTCAGCTTTGCTTTGCTGTCTGTTTGCGTGCTGCTTGTCTTCCTCAATCAACCTTAATTGTCTGGCTTCATAGCGCTGACGGGCTTGTTGCGCCAACGCTGGAGACCAAGCCGACCAACCAGTGCGCTCGTCTGAGATGGGGACCATCTCAATGCAATCGACAGGGCAAACAGGTAAACACAAATCACAACCAGTGCATGCAGCTTCAATGACTGTATGCATGACCTTGTTGCTGCCTAAGATGGCATCGGTAGGGCAGACCTTGAGGCACAGCGTGCAGCCAATGCACCATGCCTCGTCAATGACGGCCACCGTCATAGGTCCTTCAGTGCCGTTGTCTGGATTGAGGGGCAGTGCTGGAAGTCCCGTGATTTTGGACAAAACGACAACGCCCTCAAGGCCTCCAGGAGGGCATTGATTGATGGGAACGTTGTCTAGCGCAATGGCCTGTGCGTAGGCCTTGCAATCGGGAAAACCACAGCGGGTGCACTGCGTTTGAGGCAGCGCATCGTTGATGCGGTCAGCCAGTGCGATCACTTTTTACGTGAAGGTGCTTTTTTAGCAACGGCTTTCACCGCGCGTTTGGCTGTAGTTTTTGCAGCTACTTTAGGCGCAGCTTTGACAGCAGTTTTAGCAGTCGTTTTCGGAGCTGCTTTTTTCTGAGTGCCCAAATCGTTGTGCGCCAAAATGAATTTAACCACGGCGGGGTAGACCGTTTCGCGCCAACGACGGCCACTGAAAATGCCGTAATGACCCGCGCCAGGCACTTCTAAATGCTGTCGATTGGCTGGTTTGATGTTGCTGCACAAACCATGTGCGGCTGCGGTTTGACCCGAGCCAGATATGTCGTCCAACTCGCCCTCAACCGTCAACATGGCGGTGGTGGTGATGTCTTGTGGGCGAACCAATTCGTTTTTGCCCTGGAGGTTTTTAACGTTCCAAGTACCGTGTACCAAACTGTAGTCTTGGAAAACTGTCTTGATGGTTTCCAAATAGTAATCGGCGTCCATGTCGAGCACAGCGTTGTACTCGTCGTAGAACTTGCGGTGCGCTTCGGTGCTGGCGTCGTCGCCCTTGATCAGATCTTTGAAGTAATCGTAATGGCTTGTAGCATGGCGATCGGGGTTCATGGCCACGAAGCCAGTGTGCTGTAAGAAGCCAGGGTAGACACGTCGGCCCGCGCCTGGAAAGTTACCGGGCACTTTGTAGATCACATTGTTTTCAAACCACTCGAAACTCTTGTTGGTGGCCAAGTTGTTCACAGAGGTGGGCGACTTGCGCGCATCAATGGGGCCACCCATCATGGTCATGGTCAAGGGTGTGGTTTCGCCGCGCGATGCCATGAGTGACACAGCAGCCAACACGGGTACCGTGGGCTGGCAAACACTGATGACGTGGCAATTGCCGTATTTGCCTTGCAAATGTCGAATGAACTCTTGAACATAGTTCACATAGTCGTCGAGGTGAAACTCGCCGTCTGTCAAAGGCACGAGGCGAGCGTTTTTCCAATCGGTGATGTAAACCTTGTGATCTTTCAACATGGTCTTGACGGTGTCGCGCAGCAAAGTTGCGTAGTGGCCTGACAAAGGCGCCACAATCAGAACAGCGGGCTGGCCCTTCAGCCCGATCAAAGTGTCAGCATCGTCGGTGAAGCGTTTAAATCTGAGCAGCTCGCAGAATGGTTTGTCAATTTCAATGCGCTCATGAATGGCCACATCGACTTTGCCAACTTGCACAGTGCGAATGCCAAACTCGGGCTTGACATAATCTTTGCCCAAACGGTGCATCAGTTCATAACCTGCCGACACTCGGTGAGCCAGTTGCGATTGGCCAAATGGGTTCAGCGGATTGCTGTACATCTTGGCGGCGGTATGGGCCAAGTCGGCAAAAGGCTCCATGACAGAGCGTTGAGTTTCGTAGATTTGGTAAAGCATGGATTGAAACCCCTTAATTTATTGCACTGCAGCAATATAGCAGTTGTGGTGACAGCAAAGTGGAGTCGCGCACCTAATTTAATTCACATGAGTGACACCAACTCCCTATACCGTGTCCATAAATTTAGACAACTTTGGCAATGGCCTGGCAAACATAATCAATGTTTTTGCTGTTCAAGGCGGCCACGCACATGCGGCCTGTGTCGGTTCCATAGACGCCAAATTCAGAGCGTAAACGCACCATTTGGTCTTTGTTTAGGCCTGAATAACTGAACATGCCAATTTGGGTGGTAATAAAGCTCATGTCTTGCTTCACACCAGCTGCTTTGAGACCATCGACCAGCTTTTGGCGCATGGCCTTGATGCGCACCCGCATTTCACTCAGCTCTTTTTCCCAAGTGGCGCGCCACTCAGGGTTGGTCAGTACGGCAGCCACCACGGCACCGCCGTGAATGGGTGGGTTGGAGTAGTTGGTGCGAATCACAATTTTGAGCTGGCTAAGGACTCGGCCGCATTCTTCTTTGTCAGTGCAAACCACAGACAAAGCGCCTACGCGCTCGCCATACAAGCTAAAGCTTTTGGAGAAAGAAGTGGACACCAAAAAGTTGAGGCCAGCTGCCACAAACTTGCCAATGACGGCGCCGTCTTCTTGAATGCCATGGCCAAAGCCTTGGTAGGCCATGTCTAAAAATGGCGTGAGGCTTTTGGCCTTGACCACCGCAATCACTTGATCCCATTGGGCGGCACTGATATCGTAGCCCGTAGGGTTGTGGCAGCAGGCGTGCAAGACCACAATGGTGCCAGCAGCTGCCGCGTTCAAACTGGCCAGCATGCCTTCGAAGTTCACGCCGCGTTTTTCTGCATCGTAGTAGGCATAACTGTCCACTTGAAAGCCGGCGTTGGTAAACAAAGCGCGATGGTTTTCCCAGCTCGGGTCAGAAATCATGACCTTGGCGTTGGGGCTGATTTTTTTCAGAAAATCGGCACCAATTTTGAGACCGCCCGTGCCGCCAATGCCTTGCACTGTGGCTACGCGGCCAGACGATACGGGCTCGCTGTCAGCACCAAAAACCAAGCTTTTGACCGCTGCGTCGTAGGCGGCAATACCGTCGATGGGCAAATAGCCACGGGCTGTGGGCTTGTCCATCATGGCTTTTTCGGCAGATTGAACACACTCTAAAAGGGGAAGTTTGCCGTTGTCGTCGAAATAAACGCCTACGCCCAAGTTCACTTTGTTGGGGTTGGTGTCGGCTGCGAATTGTTCGTTCAAACCCAAGATGGGGTCGCGGGGGGCCATTTCGACGGCGGTAAACAGAGACATGAAAAAAGTCCTTGTGGGAGGTTGTAAAAGCAGTTTCTGGCTGGCAGAAACCCAAAACCTAGGTTAGGCTTTAGGGTTGCCCCTAATTTTAACGGCTCTTTCCCCCATTTTTGCCCTCAATTGACACATCTCACGAAGTTCCATGGCCGTATTCCCAGTCTCCACTGAAACCCCCATCGAGGCGGTTCCGTATGTTGCCCCCGAGGGCCAATTTGTGCATTACGAAGGTTCGCCCTTTGAACTGTACCAACCCTATCCGCCTGCGGGGGATCAACCCACCGCCATTGTGGAGTTGGTAGAAGGTTTGAACGACGGCGAAGTGTTTCAAACTTTATTGGGCGTGACGGGCTCGGGCAAGACCTTCACCATGGCCAATGTGATTGCGCAAATGGGCAAACCGGCCATTGTGTTTGCGCCCAACAAAACATTGGCCGCGCAGTTGTACTCAGAATTTAGAGAGTTCTTTCCTAAAAATGCGGTGGAGTATTTCGTCAGTTATTACGACTACTACCAACCCGAGGCGTATGTACCGCAGCGCGACCTGTTCATCGAAAAAGACTCCGCCATCAACGAGCACATTGAGCAAATGCGTTTGTCATGCACCAAGAGCTTGATGGAGCGCCGCGATGTGGTCATTGTGGCCACGGTCTCAGCCATCTACGGTATAGGCGAGCCCGAGAGTTATCACCGCATGATCATGACTTTGCGCACCGGCGACAAAGCAGGTCAGCGCGATGTCATCTCGCAACTCATTCGCATGCAGTACCAACGCAATGACCAAGACTTTAGCCGCGGCAAGTTCCGCGTAAGAGGCGACACCATCGATGTGTTTCCTGCAGAACATTCTGAGCTTGCAGTGCGCATTGAATTGTTTGATGACGAAGTGGAAAGTCTGCAGTTATTCGATCCGCTTACTGGTCGCATTCGTCAAAAAATTCCACGCTTCACGGTCTATCCTTCAAGCCATTACGTCACACCGCGCGACAAAGTTTTGGCGGCCGTTGAAACCATCAAAGTCGAGTTGGCAGAGCGACTTAAAGAGTTGGTGGGCATGGGCAAGTTGGTAGAAGCCCAGCGCCTTGAGCAACGCACTCGATTTGATTTGGAAATGCTCAGTGAAGTAGGGCACTGCAAAGGCATTGAAAACTACACGCGTCATTTGTCCGGTGCTGAACCAGGTGCTGCGCCCAGCACCCTGACAGATTACATGCCCCAAGATGCTTTGATGTTCTTGGACGAAAGCCATCAAATGATTGGCCAACTGAATGCCATGTACAACGGCGACCGCGCGCGCAAAACTACGCTGGTGGAATACGGTTTTCGACTGCCCAGTGCCTTGGACAACCGGCCGCTAAAATTTGAAGAGTTTGAAACCAAAATGCGCCAATGCGTTTTTGTGTCGGCCACCCCTGCCGATTACGAAAAAACGCATGCTGGCAAAGTAGTCGAGCAGGTGGTGAGACCTACAGGTTTGGTAGACCCCGAAGTAGAAGTGCGTCCCGCCATTCATCAGGTGGACGATGTACTGCAAGAAATTCGAATTCGTGCAGAAAAACACGAGCGCGTGCTCATCACCACACTGACCAAACGCATGGCCGAACAACTCACCGACTACCTGTCTGACAACGGTGTGAAAGTTCGTTACTTGCACTCCGACATTGACACAGTAGAGCGCGTTGAGATTTTGCGCGATTTGCGCTTAGGGGCTTTTGATGTGCTGGTGGGCATCAACTTGTTGCGCGAAGGCTTGGACATTCCAGAGGTGTCTCTGGTGGCCATTTTGGACGCCGACAAAGAAGGTTTCTTAAGGTCTGAGCGAAGCCTTATTCAGACCATCGGTCGTGCAGCGCGCAATCTGCATGGCCGCGCCATTTTGTATGCCGATCGCATGACCGATTCCATGAAGAAAGCCATCGGAGAAACTGAGCGCCGCCGTACCAAACAAGTGGCCCACAACTTGGCCATGGGCATCACGCCGCGAAGTATTGTGAAAGAAGTGCGCGACCTGATCGATGGCGTTTACAGCGAGAAGGCTGGCAAGGAAGCCGATCGCTTAGAAAAAGAAGCCGTGCAGCGGGCCAAGGTAGAGGACATGAGCGAGAAAGATGTGTCCAAAGCCATCAAGCAACTTGAAAAACAGATGATGGAACACGCCAAAAATCTAGATTTTGAGAAGGCCGCTCAGGTTCGGGATCAGCTTCAAATGCTCAAAGCCCAGGCCTTTGGGGCGCCAGGTACCGACAACGTGGTGGTGCTGAAGGCATAAAGACCTTCAATTCATATCCCTACTAATCTAGTCAAGTTCTGGTATAGTCGAGCGAATTAGTCAACATTCTAGGAAAAAGCCATGCGTCTTACCACCAAGGGTCGATTTGCGGTCACCGCCATGATCGATCTGGCCCTGCGACACCATTCTGGTCCCGTGACGTTGGCAGCCATCAGCCAAAGGCAAGAAATCTCCCTGTCTTATCTAGAGCAGTTGTTTGGCAAACTCCGCCGTCACCAATTGGTTGAGTCCACTCGGGGCCCTGGCGGTGGTTACACCTTGGCCAAAAAGGCATCTGAAATAACAGTTGCCGATATCATTTTGTCGGTAGACGAGCCCATCGATGCCACCCACTGCGGGGGCAAAGAAAACTGCCACGGCAGCAACGGACGTTGCATGACCCACGATTTGTGGTCTGCCTTGAACTCACGCATGGTCGAGTTTTTAGACTCCGTCAACTTGCAAAAATTGGTGGACGATCAATTGGCAGCGGGTCACACCATTGAAGACAAGCCCGCCATCAAGCGCGCCATTTCTGCCATGCCTGTGTCACAGAGCATCCGCATCAACGCTCCCAATTCGGTGTTTGCTTTGGGCAACACCTTTGTTAAATCTTGAGAAGTTTTCAAGCATGAACTCTACACCTCACTTTCCCATTTACCTCGACTACAGCGCCACCAATCCCTGTGACCCGCGCGTGGTCGATGCCATGATTCCTTGGTTGCGCGAGCACTTTGGCAACCCCGCATCACGCAGCCACGCTTGGGGCTGGGAAGCCGAAGCGGCTGTCGAAAAAGCCCGCGTCGATGTGGCCGATCTCATCGGTGCAGACCCCCGTGAAATTGTCTGGACCAGCGGTGCTACCGAGTCCAACAACCTGGCCTTGAAGGGCGCTGCGCATTTTTACAAAAGCCGCGGCAAGCACCTCATTACGGTTAAAACAGAACACAAAGCGGTGCTCGACACCATGCGCGAACTAGAACGCCAAGGCTTTGAAGTCACTTACCTAGATGTCCAAGAAGATGGCTTGTTGAACCTCGATGTGTTCAAAGCCGCTTTGCGCCCCGACACTATTTTGGTCAGCGTCATGTTCGTCAACAACGAAATTGGCGTCATTCAAGACATCCCTGCCATTGGCGCCATTTGCCGCGAGAAGGGCATCATCTTCCACGTGGATGCCGCGCAGGCCACTGGCAAATTTCACATTGACCTCAGCAGCTTGCCCGTCGATTTGATGAGCTTGACTGCCCACAAAACTTATGGCCCTAAAGGCATTGGCGCTTTGTACGTCAGCCGCAAACCTCGTGTGCGCCTAGAAGCGCAAATGCACGGTGGCGGCCACGAGCGTGGCATGCGCTCTGGCTCTTTGCCCACGCACCAAATTGTGGGCATGGGCGAGGCCTTCCGAATTGCGCGCCTCGAAATGGACCAAGACATTGCCAAAGTCAAAGCGCTGCAACAGCGACTCTTCAATGGTTTGAAAGACGTTGAGCAAGTGTTTTTAAATGGTCACCCTACAAAGCGCGTACCCCACAACATCAACATGAGCTTCAACTATGTTGAGGGCGAGTCGCTGATCATGGGCATTAAAGGCTTGGCTGTATCTTCGGGCTCTGCTTGTACCTCTGCCAGTCTTGAGCCTAGCTATGTGCTGCGCGCCTTGGGCCGCAGCGACGAATTGGCCCACAGTAGCTTGCGAATGACCATGGGCCGTTGGACCACCGAAGCCGAAATTGACTTCGCCATCGACACCATCAAAGCCAACGTGGCCAAACTGCGCGACCTCAGCCCCTTGTGGGACATGTACAAAGAAGGCATTGACCTGAGCACCATTCAGTGGGCTGCCCACTAACATTGAACCGAAGAATTAAGGAAGTATCACCATGGCATACAGTGAAAAAGTTGTTGATCATTACGAAAATCCCCGCAACGTGGGTTCCTTTGAAAAGGGCGACGAAGATGTGGGTACCGGCATGGTGGGCGCGCCCGCTTGCGGCGACGTCATGAAATTGCAAATCAAGGTCAACCCCGTAACGGGCGTAATTGAAGACGCACGTTTTAAAACCTACGGTTGTGGCTCTGCCATTGCTTCAAGCTCACTCGTCACCGAGTGGGTCAAAGGCAAAACATTGGACCAAGCGGCAGCTTTGAAGAACAGCGAAATTGCCGAAGAGTTGGCATTGCCACCTGTCAAAATTCATTGCTCCATCTTGGCCGAAGACGCTATCAAAGCGGCCGTTGAAGATTACAAGAAAAAACACGCAGCGGTCTAACCCTGCAGCTTGCGAGAAACACACATGGCCATCTCATTAACAGAAGCTGCAGCGCGGCACGTGTCGCGCTACATCACCAAACGCGGCAAAGGCGTGGGTGTGCGTCTGGGCGTCAAAACCACCGGTTGCTCTGGCTTGGCCTACAAACTTGAATACGTCGACGACGTGGCTCCCGAAGACGTGGTCTTTGAAGACCACGGCGTCAAGGTGCTCATCGACCCCAAAAGCTTGGCCTACATCGACGGGACGCAATTGGATTTTGTGCGCGAAGGTTTGAACGAAGGTTTCCGTTTTAACAACCCCAATGAACGCGATCGCTGCGGCTGTGGCGAATCGTTCCGCGTGTGATTTCACTGCAGGCGTCAGACTTTGAGCTGTTTGGCTTGCCCGTAGCTTTTGCGTTAGAAAGGTCGCAACTAGACCTTCAATGGAAGTCCTTGCAACGCGAAGCCCACCCCGACCGATTTGCTTCTCAAGGCGCTGCTTCACAACGCGTTGCCATGCAATGGTCGGTGCGCATCAACGAAGCCTACAACCGACTCAAAGACCCCTTAAAGCGTGCAGCTTACTTGTGTGAGTTGCATGGTGCTGCAGTGAACGCAGAAAACAACACCAGCATGCCGCCCGCATTTTTAATGCAACAAATGGAATGGCGCGAAGCGCTAGACGATTGCAAAGCGCTTAAAAATTTAGACACTAAAATTACAGCACTCGAAGCATTGCTAGATGAGGTTGATGCATCCCATGCACAAGTATTGGCGCAAGCCGCGCACTTGATGGACGCTGATCACAACTTTTCGGCTGCGGTAGGGCAGGTAAGGGCGCTGATGTTCATTGAAAAATTTGCACAGGAAGTGCAGCATGGGCTTGACGCCTGCACTTAATTTGACCGCACAGACATTGAAGTTTTAAATGGCACTTTTGCAAATTTCCGAACCCGGCCAAGCGCCGGATCCACACCAGCGACGCATTGCCGTTGGCATCGATTTAGGCACCACGCATTCTTTGGTGGCCTCTGTGCGCAATGGCGTGGCAGAGTGCTTGCCCGACGACACAGGCCACATTATTTTGCCCTCTGTGGTGCGCTATTTGCCAGGCCAAGGCCGACAGATAGGCCATGAAGCTGTGGCCAATGCTGCCTTAGATCCAGAAAATACATTGGCCTCTGTGAAACGCTTCATGGGACGCAGCTTGTCTGACATTGCCCACCCAGAAAAGTTGCCCTACAAGTTTGTGAAGCCCGAAGGCCAAGAGGCTGCTTCTGAAAAAGGCATGCTGTCCATTCAAACGGTTCAGGGAGCTAAATCGCCTGTTGAAGTCAGCGCCGAAATTTTGGCCACGCTCCGCTATAGGGCAGAAGACACCTTCAACGATGATTTGCACGGCGCTGTGATCACAGTGCCTGCGTACTTTGACGATGCGCAAAGACAAGCGACCAAAGACGCTGCGCAGATGGCGGGCATCAATGTGCTGCGCCTCATTAACGAACCTACAGCGGCCGCCATTGCTTATGGATTAGACAATGCCAGCGAAGGCATTTATGCCGTGTTCGATTTGGGCGGTGGTACCTTTGACATTTCTATTTTGCGTTTAACGCGTGGTGTGTTTGAAGTGATGGCCACGGGTGGCGATTCAGCTTTGGGTGGAGATGACTACGACCACGCATTGGCAGATGCAGCCTTGGCATCGATGGGTCTTGCGGATGTTCAGGCTGGCTTCAGTGCTGAAGACAAAACTCGATTGAAGGCAGCTGCTCGTGCGGCTAAAGAGGCTTTGACCGCCGCTTCGGATGTGTCGTTGGTATGGTCGGATGCAGCCCAAAGCCACGAAGTAAAAGTCACCCGTTCGCAATTTAACGAAGCAACTTCTGAGCTCACTGCGCGTTGCATGTCTGCTGTGAAGAAGGCATTGCGCGATGCCAAGATTAAAGCCGACGACATTCAAGGCGTGGTCATGGTGGGTGGTTCAACCCGCATGCCGCAAGTGCAAGAAGCAGTAGCCGCATTTTTTGGCAAACCACCCCTGAACAATTTGAACCCCGACGAAGTGGTGGCCTTAGGCGCCGCCATACAAGCCAATCAATTGGCGGGCAACGACTCAGCCGGCGATTTGCTCTTGCTCGATGTCATACCTTTGTCTCTCGGCATTGAAACCATGGGCGGCTTGGTAGAGCGCATTATTCCGCGCAACCAAACCATTCCCACGGCCATGGCCCAAGACTTCACCACCTACCAAGATGGTCAAACCGCTTTGGCTTTGCATGTGTTGCAAGGCGAGCGCGATTTGGTAGCAGACTGCCGCAGCTTGGCCCGCTTTGAATTGCGCGGCATACCGCCTATGGCTGCAGGTGCTGCGCGCATTCGCGTCACATTTACCGTGGATGCCGATGGCTTGTTAAGCGTAGCTGCCAAAGAGCAAATCAGTGGCGTTGAAGCCAAAATCGATGTGAAGCCGTCTTATGGATTGAGTGACACCCAAATTGCACAAATGCTGCAAGACAGTTTTAGCACTGCCGAGGTGGACATGAAGGCGAGGGCGTTGGTTGAAGCTCGCGTTGATGGAGACCGCATGTTGCTGGCTACACAAAGTGCTTTGAATGCCGATGGACAATTGCTTAGCTCAGAAGACCGCGCTGAAATTGATTCGCTCATGTTGGCATTGCGCCATACTATAGACACCTCACAAGAAGCTCAGGCGGTAGAAGATGCCACCCAAGCCTTGGCGCATGCCACTGAAGGCTTTGCTGCCGAGCGCATGAACCACAGCATTCAAAAAGCTTTGTCGGGTCAAAACATCCAGAGCCTTTGAGCTCACTGCCAATTAAAGAAACACAAAATGCCAGTCATTAAAATTTTGCCCCACGCTGAGTACTGCCCTGAAGGCGCACAAATTTCTGCCCCAGCTGGCACCAGTATTTGCGAAGCCTTGTTAGAAAACAAAATTAACATTGAACATGCCTGCGACATGAGCTGCGCCTGCACCACTTGCCACATCATTGTGCGTGAAGGTTTGAGTAGCTTGAACGAAGCCGAAGAAACCGAAGAAGACTTGCTTGACCGTGCCTGGGGCTTAGAGCCCAACTCACGTTTGAGCTGCCAGGCCTTCATGGGCAAGCTAGATGTGGTGATTGAAATACCTAAATACACCATCAACCACGCCAAAGAAAATCATTGAAAGTTTTTGCTGCTTGATAGGGTTTACAGTTAGACCATGCGTCAATTATTTTTAGACACCGAAACCACAGGCCTCTCTGCAGAGGGCGGCGACCGCGTCATTGAACTGGGCTGCGTCGAGTTGGTCAACCGCAAGCTAACCGGCAACAACTTGCATTTCTACTTTAATCCTGGGCGAGACAGCCACGAAGACGCTCTTAAGGTGCACGGCATCAGCAACGAATTTTTGCGCGACAAGCCCAAGTTTGAATCTGTAGCGCAAGAAATTCTGGATTATGTTCAGGGCGCTGAAATCATCATTCACAACGCCGCGTTTGACGTAGGCTTTTTAAACA
Organism: uncultured Burkholderiales bacterium; assembly: GCA_937891665.1. GTDB lineage: Bacteria > Pseudomonadota > Gammaproteobacteria > Burkholderiales > Burkholderiaceae_C > Limnohabitans_A. Next base: position 35,021 of record CALAGS010000073.1, read on the forward strand.
AAGAGCTAGAGCTTGCAGGGCAGAAGCCCTTCACCCAGTATGTCGAAAGCGTAGTCGACACCTTGGTTATGGCCAAGCAAATGTACCCCGGCAAGCGCAACAGCCTCGATGCCCTGTGCGATCGTTTGGGCGTCGACAATTCTGGCCGCACTTTGCACGGCGCCTTGCTAGATGCCGAACTTCTGGCCGATGTTTACATCAACCTCACGCGCGGCCAAGAAGCCTTGCTTATTGATTCGGGTGGCGATGAAGGTAAGCCAGGTTCAGAAGAGGCTGTCGATTTGTCTGGCTTTGTATTACCCGTCATTCAAGCCAATGCCCAAGAGCATGCAGCCCACGAAGACCAATTGGCTCAATTGGACAAAGCCAGCGGTGGCAACACCATTTGGCGGCAGACTCAGTCGGCTTGACTCCCTAAAAACCTTAGATTACGTCAATTTTCCATGGCATAATTTAAGGCTACGCTGAAAAAGCGATAGGGCGATTAGCTCAGGGGTAGAGCACTGCATTCACACTGCAGGGGTCGCAAGTTCGAAACTTGCATCGCCCACCAAATCTAGGAATGGCGCGCGTTTGCGACGGTTTTCATCAATCGATCACGGCAGTGATCTTTAAGGAGACCGATGTGCTTCATTCTAAGAAAATTTCAATCAATCTTGCCGATGCAGTCAACTCTGCACCCCAAGAATCAGGCTCAAATCTGACCTTTGCAGAACTGAGCCGGGCTTACTGTCTCGCAATTTGCGACGGCAGTGATCTTCGCCTTCGTAAATGGGTCTCAGCTTACGGCGAGACCTCAGCCTGGGCCTTCAGTAGCGAGCAGATCGAGATGGCGTCTCAGGCCATGATCGACCACGGCTACTGCCCCTCCACCGTCAACCGAGACATTGGCACCATCGGCTCAGTCTACAAATGGGCCAAGTCCAAACACCTCTCCCCCAGAGGCTTTCGAAGCCCCTCCATCGGTGTGCGCCGTTTTGAGGAGAAAATTCGCCGCGTGCACGTCGAGCGCGAACAAATCGAGCAGCTTCGAGACCGCGCCATCGCCGTCCCAGACGCGCGATTTGCCTGCTTCGTAAGCCTTCTCATTGACACCGGCGCTCGCAAATCCGAACTCCTAGAGAGGATTTGGTCCGATGTGGATCTTGAGAAAAAAGAGATCCTTGCTCCCACCACCAAAAACGGCAGTCCAAGGGTTTTGTTTTTCAGCGAAAAAACGGCACAATTATTAAAACGGGCCTACCCAAAACGATCACCTTCTGCACTTCTCTTTGAAGGCCGTGTCCCAGGTCAGCCCATCAATTTCCGCCGAATTTGGGGCGTGATTACCAAGGAAGTAGGGCTAGCAGACCTGCATATGCACGACGTTCGTCACGCAGCTGCAGCCAGCCTTCTAAGGTCGGGCGTCACGCTTGGCGTTGCAGCTCAGGTACTTGGCCACGACCCCGCATTGCTGGCAAGGCGATATGGACATTTGGAAACAGCATCCCTTAAACGCGCTCAGGAGCAAGCATGGAATTTTTAACTTTTTACGATGTCTTAGAGAGAAATCTAGGAACGCACGGCGCAATCGTGAGCGCCGCAGAGGACCTTGGCTTTATTCACGGTTTTGATCGGTATGGTCGGTTTCGTCGGTTCACTTTCAACCAGGATAAAGACAAGACAGATATCGAGAAAGCCTTAAATGATCTTGTCGATGATTTGAATTACTACAGTGATATTTACAAACACGATCTAGACCCTAGAGATTTAGATGATCCATTTCACCCGTTGCAGCGTTATGGATGGCTTGTAGATCAGCCAATTGATTTCAAAAAATACGAATCAGATGATTCAGACCCACTGATGCCTTCATCCAAGACGTCTAAAAAGAAAGAAAGCAATGAATTACGACTCATTGGCGCCTTAGTTTCATGCCTATGTGGTGAAGAAAAGCAAGCCGCCTTAAGGGAAGTTGAAAAGGGTGACGCGAGCTTGATTCGCTTTCTGGAGAAGCGCTTTGAAGGCTACCCAGGATTTTCCAAAAGTTACATGGAAAAGAAATTCGCAAGCGCCAAAAATCTTCTTGAAAACTCCTAAAGAATCTGAAAATCTTCGCAGATTCTTTTGAGCACCGTAATTACGGTGCTTTTTTTTTGGCGTTTATTTATCGTTCACTCACCCGTCGCAAACGCGTAACTTTTTCGCCGCAAGCTTGGACTTCCAACTTGCAATTTACAACATTTACAAGGAGTGAGATGAAAGCGCAAACATGGACTACTGGCCCCAAGGCTTGGGGCATCTTTGTGGACCAGCACCCAGAGCTTGGCTACAAGCCAGGACGCATGAATTTCCATAATTTCCTCAGACTCAATCGCGAAGCGCTTCGCTTGAACGACGCAATTCGATTAGCTAAGAATAAATTTTGGATTGCTGAGGTCGATAAATTCTGTGATGTGGCATTTCAGTGCGCTACAGGCGTGATTGATGTAGAGGCACTCAATGAAGATGCATCAAGTACTGACTGCCTGGAAGCATTGGAATTTGCTAAAAATGGAGGCCGCTCATGAATTCGTTTAAAGACCTTTCAATTGAAGAAGCAGAGCAGGCCCGTGTGGATTTGCCAGATGA
>CALAGS010000074.1 GCA_937891665.1 uncultured Burkholderiales bacterium
ATGACGTGGACTTCAAGGCACTGCAAGAAGCCGCCAAGCCCCTTTGGAAATACGCAGGCGCTAAATCTCTTACCGAAGGTGCACAAAGCCTTTACGAAGAAGAGCCTGGTATTCGATTTGAAGCCGCCGATCACAAGCTTCAACTGTGCTGGACCGTCCGCGGCGACGATGATTTTCGCCAAGTGCTAGACGATCTCTGCATGAATATCAACGAAATTTCGGCAGCTGGCGCTCAGCTAGAAATCACCTTCTACGACACTGAGTTTGAAGATGAAGATGAATCGCGCGGCGCAGAGTCACGCGATGATTTCCTCATTCTCTTTGTGGGCCCCGATCCTGCTTCCATCATGCAGGCCCAACGAGATTTGCTGGTGCAAGATGTGGTCGGTCTCATGGAGCGCCATTTTGATGGCTCAGAACTCAGTGGCGTGGTCCAAGAAATTGACAAGCTGTTTTCAGAGCGCTTTAGCGATTTGGTCAGCTCGCTCGAATTGGGCAAGCCGCCTAGGGGCAGCGGTGGCGGCGGACCACAAGGTGGTGGCCATGGCGGGGGCCGTCGGCCACGACATTTGCACTGAATTCAAATTTAATTGCTATCAGGCCTTGGCCCACTTGCCATGCTCAATCCCGGTGTAAAGCGCAGAGAAGTTTTTGGCTGGGCCATGTATGACTTCGCCAATTCTGGCTATACCACGGTGGTCATCACAGCGGTCTTTGCGGCTTACTTTGTGGGCGCCGTGGCCGAACAAGCAGAGTGGGCTACTTTGGCTTGGACCAGTGCACTCAGTCTGTCCTACGCCATTGTCATGCTCACCATGCCAGCCTTGGGCGAATGGGCCGATCGACACGCCGCCAAGAAAAAAATGCTCATGGCTTTTACAGCCGCCTGCGTGGTCAGCACGGCAGCCTTGGCTTGGGTGGGTCCGGGTCAGGTGGCTTTGGCTATTGTTTGCATTGTGATCTCCAACACTTTTTTCTCTTATGGTGAATCCTTAACAGCTGCGTTTTTGCCTGAACTGGCCACGCCCGAAGCCATGGGACGAGTCAGTGCATGGGGATGGGCCTGGGGTTATTTGGGGGGCATGCTTACTTTGGGCATTTGTTTGGGCTATGTGCTTTGGGCGCAAGGCCAGGGACAAACTGCCGGACAATTTGTTCCGGTCACCATGATTGTCACTGCCCTCATTTATGCACTGGCAGCATGCGTCACCTTTGCCCTTATCAAGGAACATGCCAAACCGCAACCTGAGCGAGAGCGTTCAAAAAGTCAGTGGCAACAGTTGCGTCAAACTTTTCAAGAAGCCAAAGCCTACAAAGATTTCATGCAACTCATGGCGTGTGCAGTGGCCTATCAGGGTGGCGTGGCAGTGGCCATTACATTGGCTGCCATTTACGCCGAACAAGTCATTGGATTTCAGCCGCAAGAAACCATGGCCCTTATCTTTGTATTGAACATTGCGGCATTGCTTGGCGCGTTGTTGTTTGGGTATGTGCAAGATCGCATCGGTCACAAATTGGCACTGGCGATTACTTTGGTGGGTTGGAGCATCACTTGTGTGTTGGCAGCGCTGACCACCAGCAAAGAAGTTTTTTGGTGGGCGGCTGCCTTGGCGGGTGTTTGCATGGGTTCTAGCCAATCCACGGGCAGGGCCATGGCGGGCTTGTTCATTCCAAGCCATCGTCTGGCTGAGTTTTTTGGCTTGTGGACTTTTGCCATTCGACTGGCCAGCATTGTGGGCCCATTGGGCTATGGATTGATCACTTGGTTCACGTCGGGCAATCAGCGCTTGGCCATTGGTGCCACCGCTGTTTTGTTCCTTGTCGGTTTGGCTTTGTTATTGCCCATCAATGTACAGCGAGGTCAAAGCAAGGCCCAAGCGCAAGCCTAATCGACAGCCTCATGTCTGCATTTCGCTACCTTCAGGCCTATCCAGACAATTTGCAGTTGCAAGTGCAGAAAATCATCGATGGTCCTGGCTTGGGTGAGTGGTTAAAGTCTAGACATTCAGAGCCACACACCATTCGCACAGATGGCGCGCTCTACAACTACGTCATGGAACTCAAAACTGAATTTTTGCGTCAGGCCGACCCCATCAACAAGGTCAGTTATGACAGCAAGCTGCAAATCATTCAACATGCTTTGGGTTTGCACACCACCACCTCACGCATTCAAGGCAGCAAACTGAAATCAAAGCGCGACATCAAAGTGGCCGCCTTGTTCAAAGAAACACCCATTGCATTTTTGCAAATGATTGCTGTGCACGAATTGGCGCATCTCAAAGTGCGCGAACACGACAAAGCTTTCTACAAGCTCTGCCATCACATGGCACCAGAGTATGCGCAGTGGGAGTTTGAGCTGCGGGTATACCTCACGCACCTAGATCAGGGCGGAGAAAAGCTTTGGGTTGCAGCTTGATGGCAGTACTCAGGCGGCAGGTCTAACCACCGAAGGGCAGCAGATTGAAGTGAGCCTATGGCGCCCGTGGTCCAAAGTTCAATCTTTTCAGATTCGCTTGAATGAGAAGGGGCGAGAGGCACTTCAGAGGCCGGTGTGATTAAGCGTTTGGTTTGTTTCGCAACGGCTTCACCTGTTGAAAAAAGCTTTATACCTGGGCCAACCAGTTTTTGTAAGATTTCTTGCACAAAAATGTAGTGCGTGCAGCCTAAAACCAAGGTGTCTATTTGAGCGTTTGCTTGCCCAAAAGAGCCCATACTCTTAACATACTTGGCACACAACTGCGCTACCTCTGTGGTGTCGTTTAAAGACTTTTCAGTTTGCTTTTCAATGGCCAGCGCCAAGCCTTTGCAGGCTTTT
>CALAGS010000075.1 GCA_937891665.1 uncultured Burkholderiales bacterium
GGCCAGCGGAAAGGTTGTCCTGGTTAGAAGCTTTGTCCTGGTTAGAAGCTTTGTCATTGCCCAGTGAATTGACGGGCTCGACAGACGACTTGGGTTGTTGAACTTGTTGGCTGGATGAGGAATCTGAAGAGCTGATTTCAGACATTCCAGAATTCGATGTTCCACTTGATAAGTCAGAACCTTTTTTATCTACAACAGGCACTTCGTTGAGTTTGACGCCGGATGCACAGGCTGTCAAAAGAAGAGCCAGTAAAAGAGAGATAAGTGTTTTGTTCATGAAAGTACTCCGATGTTCATGGTTTCAAAAAAGGTCCCCAATTGGGTTCCCGAATGGTTGATGTCTGTCCTGAAAGTTTTGCACTGATCTTGCCATCCAAGGTTGTCGTCATCAGTGTTTCCTTACCTTGCACCTGAGTGGCGTACAAAATAAGTTTGCCGTTGGGTGCAAAGCTGGGTTTTTCATCATGGTTGGTTTCGGTCAAAGTGGTTACTTTGTCAGTAGCAAGATCCATGAGTAATACTTTAAAAGAATTATCTGCACGTGAAATAAATGCTAAAAAATTGCCATCGGCACTCAAAGTAGGTGAAATGTTGTAGTTGCCATTGAAGGTAACGCGTTGAACAGGTCCTCCAGAGGATGGGATTCGGTAAATTTGTGGAGAGCCGCCGCGGTCACTGACAAAGTAAATGGCGCTGCCGTCAGGTGAAAATACCGGTTCTGTATCAATGCCACTTGATTGCGTAATGCGCCTGGGATCCCCGCCCTTGGCATCAATGATAAAAATTTGCGAACCGCCTTCTTTTGTCAAAGTAACAGCAAGGGACTTGCCATCGGGCGACCAGGCGGGCGCACTGTTGGATCCTCTGAAATTGGCCAATACACGTCGCTTGCCAGTGCTGACATCGTGGACATAAACGACAGGCTTTCGGCCTTCAAAAGAAACGTAAGCCAGTTCATTTCCGTTGGGCGACCAACTCGGGGAAATAATCGGCTCGGGGCTGGTCAAGGCTGCTTGTGCGTTTTCTCCATCTGCATCTGAGACCCACAACATGTGGCGGTTAGAGTGCTTGGTGATGTAAGTGATGCGGGTGGAGAAAATACCTTTATCTCCCGTTAACTTTTCATAGACTTGGTCGGCAATTCTGTGCGCAACCAAACGCAAATCTGGCGTGAATGCAATGAAGCTTTGGCCACCTAAGTCTTGGTTTCTGACGGTATCCCACAATCGATAACGGATATCAAACCTTCCGTCTGAAAGGCGGGTCACGCTTCCTGTCAGCAAGCCGTCGATATTTTTGGTTTTGATGCTTGTAAAGTCAGGCCGAGTGTTTTCATCAATGGCAATAACGAGTTTAGATGTTTTGAATTGGCCGCTTCTGTCAAGGTCAGCCGCAATAATTTGCGTGATTCGTTGAGGGGCAGAATCCGCACCCTTGAAATCAGAAATTCCTATGGGGATTTGGGTGATACCAACACCTGAAATTTCAACTTTGAATTCTGCGCGGGCGACATTTGCAAAACCAAAGACTAGCCCCAAAAGGGCAGCGAAAGCAATGACAAATCTGGGCATATTTTGCGATGGTAGTTAACTGTTCTTATTCTAACCATGCAACCGTCTTGCAAGGGTGATAATCACACACTGAAAATAGTTATCGACCCGATGTCATCACAACCCCACTTTTTACAACGTCTTCTGACTTGTATTCGCTTGTTCAAATACCCTCGTTACGGCTGGGTTACCGCTGTTGTCTGCATGGTGCTTGTTGCACTTTGCGAACCGATGGTGCCGGCGTTGCTGCAACCCTTGTTGGACAAGGGTTTTCAGCAAAACAGTTTTCCTATCTGGCTGGTTCCATTTGCATTGATTGGTCTTTTCGGCATTCGCGGCATGGGCATGTTTGTGGGACACGTGGCTATTGCCAAAATCACCCAGACGGGATTGTTGGCCTTGCGTATGCAAATGTTCAAACGTTTGCAAGATGCCGCTTTGCCACTTTTTCGCCAGCAAAATTCCAGCGCGATTGGCAACACCCTGGTTTTTGAAGTTCAAGTGGGTGCCCAGACCTTGGTCAATTCAGTGATCGGCACGGTCCGAGACAGCCTCACCTTGATTGCATTGATTGGGTATTTGCTTTACTTGAATTGGAAATTGAGCTTGATTGTGGCCTTGCTGATTCCATCTGTAGCCTGGCTCATGAAAGTCCTCAGCCGAAGGCTCTACGCATTGATCAAACATTCTCAACAAGCCACAGACCAACTGTCTTATGCGGTAGAAGAAACGGCATTGGCCCATCGCGAAATCCGACTGCACGAAGCACAAGGCATGCAAACCAAACGTTTTGAAGGCTTGGGAAAAGCCTTGTCTAGATTGGCTATCAAGACCTCAGTAGCCAATGCTGGCATTACGCCCCT
>CALAGS010000076.1 GCA_937891665.1 uncultured Burkholderiales bacterium
AAAATTGTGCCGCGTGGCATTTGGAGTGGTCATACCAAGCCTTGGATGGCGGCGCCTTTAATTCGGATTTATCTCAAAACTCAAGTTCCTGAGGTGCCTGTGCAGCTGCTCAATTGCTTTATCCCTCGTTCAAAATCATTCAGCTGACATGACGCTTTTCTCTCCTACACGTGAAGCAGCGCTTGCTCGCATTGCATCTGTTGATCCTGCAGAATATGCTCGAAGCAGAAATGCACTGAATGGCGCAGTCACGCAACTTTCACCCTATATCACTCACGGATTTATCAGCTTGCCAGAAGTCTTAGAAGGTGTGCGCTTGCATCACTCGGTTAGGACTCAAGATAAGTTTGTCTTTGAATTGGGTTGGCGTGAATATTTTCGCCATGTTTGGCAGCACCGAGGCAACGGTATCTTCAAGTCACTTCATGAAGGCGTGCTGCCCGACGAAGCCTATGCAGACGAAATTCCATTTGACATTCTTCATGCCAGCACAGGTGTAGCCGCCATCGACATGGCTGTCAAAACTTTATATGCCACTGGCTATTTACACAATCATGCACGCATGTGGCTGGCCAGTTACATGGTGCACCTGCGCAAGGTGCATTGGCGTGCTGGGGCTGACTGGATGTATGGACACTTGTTGGATGGCGACCTGGCCAGCAATCATTTGAGTTGGCAGTGGGTGGGTGGCACGGGCAGCCATAAGCCTTATCTGTTCAACGCAGAAAACGTATCGCGTTATGCACCATCAGCATGGCACAGCGCAGGGAGTGTGATTGACACCACTTACGAAGAGTTAGACCACGTTGCTAGAAGTCCCTTGTCTGTTGCTTCGTCATCAGTCCACGCTGATGACTCTGCAATTGACGAGCCCCTGTTGCTCACTCAGCCTCCGACTCACCTCAACCTGAGTTCACCCAACTCAAATACGGTGAGTGGTCGTGATGTTTGGCTGGTTCATCCTTGGAGCCTAGGTGAATTGCCTGAGCATCTTTCCGCCAACACGGTCATTATTGGCGTGTACGTCGCGGAGTTTCACCTCGCTTGGCCTTGGAGTGAAAAGCGGTGGCAGTTTGTCAACTCTCGGATGGCGGAACTTACGACGGAGCGTTGGTATGGAAATACTTCGTCAATCATTGCCGCGCTGGAAAATGCAAATCAGGTGAGTGGTTTCAGTGAGGCGCATGTTACGACATTCTTGCCTGCACCCATGTTGAGTGAAATGACTCCCTGTTTGTTTTCGCAGGTTGACCGGCGTTGTGATTCTTTTGCAAAGTGGTGGAAGGTAGTTTCTGCCGGCTGAAGCGTTGAGTAGAAAGGCTAAAGGGGGCTTCCTCATACTGGAGTACCAGAAATCGTCAGCCCCCTTTAGCCTTTCTACTCAACTTTTAGCAGGCGGGAAATTTCCGACTACCAAAGCTACTGTTCGCAGTCTGGGTGAGGGTGTATTGGGCGGGCAACGATTTCTGGTACCCCAGCATGAGGCGCCCGCCCAATACACCCTCACCCAGCGAGCTCAGCAAAAAAAATAGCCCCGCAATTTAGCGAGGCTATTGACTTGGCGGAGAAGGTGGGATTCGAACCCACGGTGATGTTGCCACCACGCCTGATTTCGAGTCAGGTACATTCGACCACTCTGCCACTTCTCCTGCACTCAACATTGCGGCTGGTCACTGCCGCAAATTCTATCAGCCGCCATTAAGCGCGCAATTCTGTGATGCCACCCATGTAAGGCCGCAACACCTCAGGCACCGTTACAGAACCATCTGCATTTTGATAATTTTCCAGCACAGCCACCAACGCACGGCCGACAGCCAAACCAGAACCATTCAAGGTGTGCACAAGTTCATTCTTGCCCTGCGCATTTTTAAATCGGGCTTGCAAACGACGTGCTTGAAACGCCTCGCAGTTAGAACACGAACTGATCTCACGATAAGTGGCTTGAGCAGGCACCCAAACTTCCAAATCATAAGTTTTGGTAGCACCAAAACCCATATCGCCAGAGCACAACAGCATGACGCGATAAGGCAAGCCCAGTTTCTGCAAAATGGCTTCTGCATGGCCCGTCATTTCTTCCAGCGCTTCATAGCTTTTTTCTGGATGAACAATTTGCACCATCTCGACTTTGTCAAACTGGTGCTGGCGAATGAGGCCACGTGTATCGCGCCCAGCACTGCCCGCTTCTGAGCGGAAGCAAGGCGTATGCGCTGTGAGCTTCATGGGCAAATCTGACTCTGCCAAAATTTCATCGCGAACCACATTGGTCAAGGTCACTTCTGAAGTGGGAATCA
>CALAGS010000077.1 GCA_937891665.1 uncultured Burkholderiales bacterium
CAAAGTAGTTGAAGAATTTTTCTCCGGCTTCGAAACAGCGGCCGCTGAACTCGAAAAGCAAGGGCATCTTGAGTAGAAATGGGGTCAGACACCATTTTCATTGCCCTCGTCCGGTTATCTCCACTTTAGGTCGCACAAATGCTCCCAACCCTACTTTCCATCGCACTTCTCCACTGGCTTGTGCTCATCACTCCTGGTGCGAATGTGCTCCTTGTGTCGCAGCTCGCGGCCAGCGGCCACCGCCGCAGCGCTTTGTATGCCAGCCTAGGCATCAGCTTCGTGGCGGTCATTTGGGCTTTGCTGGCGATCCTTGGCGTCAACGCGCTGTTTGCAGCGCATCCCGCTGTACGTCTGGCGCTGCAAATTGCTGGTGCCCTTTATCTAGGCTACGTGGCGGTCAGGCTGTGGCGCTCGGGTGCATCGGCCTCCGAGTCAGTGGCCGTGCACCTGCAGGCATGGGCAGCGTTCCGCCTCGGCTTCATCACGAACCTCTTGAACCCTAAGTCCGCTCTGTTCTTTGGCAGTGTGTTCGCCACAGCCCTACCCGCGGAGCATTCGCCTGGCTTGCTGGCTGCCAGCATCGCGCTTGTCTTCGCCAATGCACTGGCTTGGCATACCTTTCTCGCTCTTGCGTTCTCTCGCCCCGCCGTTCAGTTCGCGTACTCACGCAATCGCCAGTTGCTCAATCGCCTGGCCAGTGGTGTGGTGGGTGCGTTTGGTCTGCGCCTTCTGGTCTCTGCCGTGGCTGAAGTTCGGTCACGCCAGGTGTAGCCCTGTCAGTAGACATGGAGCAGGACGCCATTTTTTAAATCCTTCAACATCAATCGGCTCAGGATTCAAATGCCATCTTTCACCTCACCCGAAGTCGTTGTTCAGCGGCAGCTTGATGCGTACAACGCCAAGGACCTTGACGCTTGGCTGTCAACGTACGCCGAAGATGCGAAGCAGTTTGAACTCGGCGGCGGCCTCTTGGCCCAAGGCCATGAAGCCATTCGGGCCCGTACGGCGCAGCGCTTCAAAGAGCCCAATTTGCACGCGCTACTTTTGAAGCGCGTGGTGATTGGTAAGGTCGTCATTGATCACGAAGATGTGGTTCGCACTTTTCCAGAAGGCCCGGGAAGAGTGGAACTGGTTTGCGTCTATGTCGTAGAGCAAGGAAAGATTCAAAGCGCCACATTCAGCATTGGTCCCCAGGTTCTTACGCCTGCGCCTTTGGACGCAGTGGTTCAGTAGAAAAAATCGGGTTAGACGCTATTTCCCGTTGCGCTAGCGGCTGGCCCTTCGACTAGCTCAGAGCGAACGGGCCTGCGAAAGCCAACAATCTGCGACAAGTCATCGCAGAAGCGAGACATTCGACGCGCATTGAAACTAGCTACTCAAATTGGAGAAGATTGATGGCCAAGGCCAAAGCCCCGCTGAAGCTAATTCCGTTTGATGCGGCCAAGTACCTTAAAGACGATCACGCCATCGCTGAGTACATGACGGTCGTGATGGAAGCCAACGACCCCGACCTTCTTTTGCTTGCCCTTGGCGATGTGGCCCGTGCAAAAGGTATGACGCAAGTCGCCAAAGATGCCGGTCTTGGCCGGGAGAGCCTGTACAAAGCGCTGGCCCCAGGCGCAAAGCCCCGTTTTGAAACCGTGATGAAAGTCGCGAACGCTTTGGGCGTGAAGTTCACGGTGCAGTCGGTTTGATATTGGCCCTTCGACAAGCTCAGGGCGAACGGGTGAAGGAAGTAATAACGGGATCTGACCTCAATTCCCTTTGACAAGCTCAGGGCGAACGGATGAAGGAAGTAATAACGGGATCTGACCCCAATTCCCCCAACTCCCTTTAAGCCCCCGAGCGCAGCATGATTAAATTGAATTGTTGGACTCTCTAATTCAATTAAGGTCCATGATTCCATCTGTACACCGACATATCGCCAAGCTCCCTATCAGGACAAAACCATGAACCATCAATCACGCC
>CALAGS010000078.1 GCA_937891665.1 uncultured Burkholderiales bacterium
TCAAGCCCAATTCGCCAAATTCTCTTTTTGCAAAGCTTTGCGTCGCTCTAAGTGATCAGGCAAGATATCGGCCACCACTTTCCAAAACGCGGGGCTGTGGTTCATTTCATGCAAATGCGCCAACTCGTGCACCACCACATAGTCAATGGCTTCTGGCTTTAAGTGAATCAGTCGCCAGTTCAAGCGAATGGCACCATCCACGCGTGCACTGCCCCAGCGCGACCCTGCATTGGACAAACTCAAACGACGCCACTGCACACCCATCAAGGGCGCAAAGTGATTCAGCCGCTGTTCAAACAAGTTCTTGGCCTCTCGCATTAGCCAGGCTTGCACCGCATCTCTAATTTGCGAAGCCTCAGCGCTGTGCGGCAAGGCCAAGAGCAATTGGCGTTGATCGTTCAGCTCACTTCGGCCATTTTGAGGGCTTAAAAGCAAATGAATGGGTGCGCCTAAATAGTCAAGACTTGCGCCTTCACGCCATTCAATTTGTCGAATGTTTTTTTGCCGCTCTTGCATTTCAGCCCACTTGCGCAGCACCCATTCGCCACGCTCTTGCAGGCCCAACTCGACTTCTTTCAAGGTGACCCATTTGGGCGCGCGCACTTCAAGCCCATCAGGCCCCACCAAAAAACCAATTGAGCGACGACGCACGCGTTGGAACAAATAGGCCACACGCATGCCTTCCAATACTGTTTCTCGATTGGCGCGAGGATGCGCAATTGAAACTTCGTCGGGCATTTGAACTGGGGCACTTGAGCCCACTGTCGTTCTCAATGCGCCAGGTTTTGGCGTGTTGGTCGAATCGGAAGTTCTAGGTGATTTGTCTAAAGCCTGCGGTGTCCGCTCATGTAGCGGACTTAAAAAATCAAGAACAAGTTGCAGAGGATTGCGCATTGTTGAGCTTCTAGATCAAGCGTCTGTATAAGCCTCGGGATCAAGGCGGCGCATTTCCGACTCAATCCAGTTTTCCACCTCTTGCATCAACTCTTCAGGCTGACGACCTTCGCTGGAAAT
>CALAGS010000079.1 GCA_937891665.1 uncultured Burkholderiales bacterium
AGCATCGTCAAAATCGTGAAGCCTCTGGCTTTTGATGCCATTGGAAAAGGGCTTCAAAACATGACGGGTGCGTCTTCTTCATTGAAGGAGTTTGAGCAACCACTTGGCGACCTTGGCCTGTTTGGCCCCCATTCTGTTGTCTGGAAAGTTCATGCCGATTTTTCCGCCATGATGGTGGGGGGGTTGTCTTCATTGATGATTCAGGCGCTGCACCCTAGGGCTTTGGCCGCGGTATGGGACCACTCAAACTTTCGCCAGCAGCTCAAGGCAAGGCTAGGTAGAACAGCCTTGTTTGTTGCGGCTACAACTTATGGCGGTGTCGACCTTGCTACGCAGCATATTGATCGTGTGAACAGCATCCACGCCAAAATTCGGGGCTTCGATTTGAAGGGGCAGGCTTATTGTGCCAATGAACCTCATCTGCTTCGATGGGTGCATCTGGTTGAAACAATCTCTTTTTTAAATGCCTATCAACACCTCAGCTTGCAGCCTTTGTCTGCATCAGACTGCGACAGGTACATGGTCGAGATGAACAAAGTGGGTGAGATGCTAGGTGCTACAAATTTGCCGGTCACTTTCAGTGGTGCCATACACGAAATGTCGCAATACGAGCCCGAGTTGGTATTTGATCAGCGAACACGCGAAACGCTTCAGTCGATAGAGTCTTACCCAGTTGACCTCACTGAAAAGCCATTTTTTGCCTTGATACTGAGCGCATCCTTTGACATCATTCCCAGTTGGCTTTTGCAAAAACTGCAAAAAAGTTCAGATTCGTGCCTGCAGATCAACGCTCGTCGGCTTGCTTTGCAAATAGCTTCGCAGCCAGTTCAGTGGATGCTTGACGAGCAGGGCGTTAGTGCTGTGGCCAAGAGGCGCGTTAAGCTGCCCACTGGCACGGCCTAAGGCATTTCAAATGCCCCTGAGGCTTCAAGGCTTGCTTACAATCGTAGAAAGCGTTGTGCCTACCTGCCATTTGCCCTGAATCCTTAGCGCTTCAAGTAATCCCTTTTTTTCGCATCAAAGAAATCACATGAACCCCTCTGAACCCCGTTTGACTTCTCTCTCGCATGGTGGGGGCTGTGGTTGCAAAATTGCCCCTGCGGTGTTGTCCGAAATTCTCAAAGGCACTTTGCAAATGCCCATTCCCAAAGAGTTGATGGTAGGCATCGCCACATCCGATGATGCCGCGGTTTACAAGCTGAACGATCACCAAGCTTTGATTGCCACCACCGATTTCTTCATGCCCATCGTTGACGATCCGTTCGATTTTGGGCGCATTGCGGCCACCAATGCCATTAGCGATGTTTATGCCATGGGCGGAAAGCCCATATTGGCTTTGGCATTGGTCGGCATGCCAATCAATGTGCTGTCAACAGACACTATTGGCAAAATTTTGGCCGGCGGTGCATCGGTTTGCAATACGGCCGGCATTCCAATTGCGGGCGGACATACCATTGATTCAGTGGAGCCTATCTATGGACTGGTTGTTCTGGGTTTGGTTCATCCAGATCGTGTCAAACGAAACGACGGCGCGCGCGTTGGCGATGTGCTGGTTCTGGGCAAGCCTATTGGTGTTGGGATTTTATCGGCGGCATTCAAAAAAGAGGTTCTTGATGCAGCAGGTTATGACTCAATGATGGCCAACGCCACCAAGCTCAACACCCCAGGCCCCGAGTTGGCTGAGTTGGCTGGCGTGCACGCTTTGACAGACGTCACAGGGTTTGGTTTGGCAGGCCATACCCTTGAAATTGCTCGAGGTGCCAAATTAACGGCGCACATCAAATGGTCTGATGTGCCTTTGTTGCCCAAGGTGTCGGCTTTGATCAAAGAGGGCAACGTCACGGGTGCCTCAGGTCGAAACTGGGACGGCTATGGTTCAGAAATTAAGCTAGAAAGCGGCTTACCCACTGAGTGCCAAAAGCTTTTGTCAGATCCGCAAACCAGCGGCGGCTTGTTGGTCAGTTGCTCTCCTGAAACACTGCCTGAGGTGTTGGCTGTTTTTAAGCGCCATGGTTTCAACGATGCCAGCGTTGTGGGGCATATCGGTGAAGCGCAAAAGTCACGCTTGGTTGTCAGCTGCTGAATTTTTCATCAATAACTCATTGCGATAAGTTACAAAAAATCAATCAGAATTTTTAGGTGATGCTTTGAGATCAATGCCTTCATGCTTGGCGACCATCTCTAGTGCAGACTCAAAAAGTGCCCTGG
>CALAGS010000080.1 GCA_937891665.1 uncultured Burkholderiales bacterium
ACAACGGGGTCGAGGTGGTGCGCTTCGGCTCGGTGAACCTTGCGTTGGGCGGGAGTCAATTGAATTTGGGGCATAGCGCTATTATCCCTGCTTGAACGGAAGATCATGAAAGTAAAAACTAAAAGTAAAAAAGTCAACAAGTCGTGGTTGAACGACCACGTCAATGACCCCTATGTCAAGTTGGCCAAAAAAGAGGGCTATCGGGCGAGGGCTGCCTATAAACTGAAAGAAATTGACGAAACTTTTGGCCTCATCAAACCAGGCAACTTGGTGGTTGACTTGGGCTCAGCGCCTGGGGCTTGGAGCCAATATGTTCGTCGCAAGCTGTCGCCTGGGGGCGCGGCGGTGGGTGATTTGAACGGCACCATCTTGGCTGTGGACCTGTTGCCCATGGAGCCAGTTGAGGGTGTTCATTTCATTCAAGGCGACTTTACGGAAGCCGATGTGCTGGCTCAAGTTCAAGCCCTGGTGGGCGATCGCCCTGTCGATGTGGTGGTGTCAGACATGGCCCCCAATCTGTCGGGCATTGATTCTGTGGATGCTGCACGAATTACACATTTGATTGAGTTGGCGGTTGAGTTTGCTCAAATGCACCTGAAGCCTCAAGGGGCCTTGGTGGTGAAGGTTTTTCACGGGAGCGGCTACAGCCAGCTGGTGAAGCTGTTCAAGGACTCCTTCAAAATCGTCAAACCGATCAAACCCAAGGCTTCTCGAGACAAATCCTCAGAGCAGTTTTTGGTGGGAATTGAACCTAAAAACAGGCCCAGTTCAGCCGAATCGACTTAATCGCAACGCAGAACAGTAAATTTCCTTCTACTTTTAAGGCTAAGTCAAGGTAAATTGTCCCCGTAGCACTTTCAAAAGTCTAGAATGTTCATTCATTAGATGTTTAACTGGGAGCTCTTCTTGAACAACCCTTGGTTTTCAAAGATCGCCGTATGGCTTGTGATTGGCATGGTGCTCTTCACTGTATTCAAACAATTCGACAACCGTTCGGGTGTCGGCTCAGGTTACCTGGGTTACTCAGACTTCCTAGAAGAGGTTAAAGGCAACCGCATCAAAACGGCCACCATTCAAGAGGGTCAAGGCGGCACCGAAATTTCAGCCGTCACCACCGACGATCGCCGCATCAAAACCACTGCCACCTACTTAGACCGTGGCTTGGTTGGCGACCTCATTGCCAATGGCGTGAAGTTTGATGTGAAACCTCGCGAAGAGGGTTCCTTGCTCATGAGTTTGCTGGTCAGCTGGGGTCCCATGCTCTTGCTGATTGGTGTTTGGGTTTATTTCATGCGCCAAATGCAAGGCGGCGGCAAAGGCGGTGCCTTTAGCTTTGGCAAAAGCAAAGCTCGCATGCTTGATGAAAACACCAACCAAGTTACTTTTGCCGACGTAGCAGGTTGCGACGAAGCCAAAGAAGAAGTGAAAGAAGTCGTCGACTTCTTAAAGGACCCCGCTAGGTTTCAAAAACTCGGTGGCCGAATTCCGCGTGGCTTGCTGTTGGTTGGCCCTCCCGG
>CALAGS010000081.1 GCA_937891665.1 uncultured Burkholderiales bacterium
ACTTCCAATGTGAGGGCAGAGCCGTCCATTTTGAGAGCATCATAAATTTTGGGCATTTGATTGCGCGGAAATTCCACGTCAACCACGGCACCAATACATTGAACAATTTTTCCTTGGGCTTGCATTTTTCGCTCCAATAATTTGAATTAGCTGAACTGTCTTGACTGTCTTAGCCGCTGATCGCCGCAGCGCCAGAAACGATTTCAGACAATTCTTTGGTGATGGCTGCTTGACGGGTTTTGTTGTAAACGAGCTTGAGCTCGCCAATCACATTGCCCGCGTTGTCTGTTGCCGCTTTCATGGCCACCATGCGAGCAGCGTGCTCGGAGGCCATGTTTTCTGCAACAGCTTGGTAAACCAAAGCTTCCGCGTAACGAACCAACAAGTCGTCAATGACGGCTTGTGCATCGGGTTCATACAAATAGTCCCAACCATGCTGCGTGCCAGACGCCTTGGTTTCAGCTTCCATCTTGTCGGCCGACAAAGGCAACAACTGATCGATGGTGGGCTGCTGGGCCATGGTGCTGATGAATTTGTTGTAGCAGAGGTAGACCGCGCTTAACTCACCATTGGCATACGCATCGAGCATGACCTTGACGGGGCCGATGAGTTTTTCCAAATGGGGCTTGTCGCCCAAGTGAGTAACGTGCGAGATAACCTTGGCGCCAACACGGTTGAGGAAACCCAAACCTTTGCTGCCAATGGCCACTGCCTGTACAGTTTTACCAGCCGATTGCGTGGCACGCAATTGGGTGGTGACTGCACGCAACAAGTTGGTGTTCAAACCGCCGCACAAACCTTTGTCGGTGGTCACCACAATGAAGCCAACAGCTTTGCCGTCAGAGTGCTTCATGTATGCATGCACATACTCAGGATTGGCCTGGCCGAGATGGCTCGCGATGCCGCGAATTTTCTCGGCGTAAGGACGCGCCGTGCGCATGCGCTCCTGCGCCTTGCGCATTTTGGAGACAGAAATCATCTCCATCGCTTTGGTGATCTTCTTGGTGTTTTCCACCGATTTGATCTTGGTGCGTAGTTCCTTGCCCGATGCCATCAGAGGCTCCTTTTGGTCAGGTAGAAATTAAGCAAAAGATTTCTTGAATGCGGCCACAGCAGCGTTCAACTCGGCTTCGGCATCTTTGTCCAAAGCTTTGCTCTCTTCGATCTTGGCCAGCAGGGCGGCACATTTATCTTTGAGGTACGCGTGCAA
The DNA here is from genome assembly GCA_937891665.1 of uncultured Burkholderiales bacterium. GTDB lineage: Bacteria > Pseudomonadota > Gammaproteobacteria > Burkholderiales > Burkholderiaceae_C > Limnohabitans_A. The sequence continues at coordinate 1,211 of CALAGS010000081.1, forward strand.
ACCGCTTTCGAAAGACAGCACTTTTTTCACGTCCACATCGTCCATGAAACCTTTGTTGACGGCGAACAAAGAAGCACCCATCAAGCTGATGGACAAGGGGCTGTACTGAGCTTGCTTCAAGAGTTCTGTCACGCGGGCACCGCGGTCGAGTTGTTTGCGTGTAGATTCGTCCAAGTCAGAAGCGAACTGCGCGAACGCAGCCAATTCACGGTACTGCGCCAAGTCGGTACGGATACCGCCAGACTGACCCTTGATGACTTTGGTTTGAGCCGAACTACCCACACGAGACACAGAAATACCGGCGTTAATCGCGGGACGAATACCAGCGTTAAACAAAGATGTTTCCAAGAAGATCTGGCCATCGGTAATCGAAATCACGTTGGTAGGCACGAAGGCAGACACGTCGCCGGCTTGCGTCTCAATGATTGGCAAAGCTGTGAGTGAACCTGTTTTGCCTTTGACGGCGCCTTTGGTGAAAGCTTCGACGTAGTCGGAGTTCACGCGGGCTGCGCGCTCTAGCAAGCGGCTGTGAAGATAGAACACGTCGCCAGGGTAAGCTTCGCGGCCTGGTGGACGACGCAAGAGCAAAGACACTTGACGGTAAGCCACCGCTTGCTTGGACAGATCGTCATAAACGATCAATGCATCTTCGCCGCGGTCGCGGAAATACTCGCCCATGGTGCAACCAGAGTAGGCTGACACATATTGCATGGCGGCTGATTCAGAAGCTGAGGCTGCCACCACAATGGTGTAAGCCATGGCGCCAGCTTGCTCCAACGCGCGCACCACGTTTTTGATGGAAGAAGCTTTTTGACCAATCGCCACATAGACGCAGGTCATGTTCTGACCTTTTTGGTTGATGATGGCGTCGATGGCCACAGCTGTTTTACCAGTCTGACGGTCACCAATGATCAATTCACGTTGACCACG
>CALAGS010000082.1 GCA_937891665.1 uncultured Burkholderiales bacterium
ATCTTCAAGTCATGCGTGCTACCAAACGGCGGCATCAAAGTGTTTGGGTTGAATTTTCGTGCATCCGCAACCCACTGGGTCAATTCCTTTTCGGAGTATTTCAGACCCACACCTTGAAGGGGCGGTGCAAAATTACTCACCAAACCTTGAACACCTGGCATGTCGTGACAGGCGATGCAGTTGCCAAATTGTTTGTTCGTCATCAATTCGTAGCCAGAGGGCTTGCTTTTGGCAGTTTGCGCCATAACGGGTGAAAAGCTTGTATGACCCATGAGGCCGATCAACATGCTCAGATTGAAAATCCACAATTTCATGCTTGTCATTGTGTCATTGCGTGATTTTTATTGCTCTACAACGTCTTTCATAGGCTTATGAGATATTTGTACCCGAATAAAGGGTTTACCCTAATTATGAAGCGGTATTTGATATTTAAAAACATGCATAATATTTCCAGTCTGAGCGGTTGGTTAATTCTGTTTTTGGTTGCCTGCTGCACGTTTTTGATCTTTCAAATCAGCATGGGACCTTTTTAAATGACCACCATCCTCCAAAGTTTTGTCGCCGGCCGCTGGATCGGTCAGCAAGCTGCACAAGTCCTCCACAGCGCCATCAATGGCAAAGAAGTTGCCTTCTCCCATGCAGAATCCTTGGACTTTGAAGAGGCCCTCCAATACGGACGCACCAAGGGTCTCCATAGCATGCTTGCCATGGACTTTCAGCAACGTGCTTCAGCTTTGCGTGCCTTGGCCAAATATTTAGGCGAGCGCAAAGAGGAGCTGTATGCCATTTCAGCCCACACAGGTGCCTCGCGCATTGACTCATGGGTCGATATCGAAGGTGGTACAGGCACTTTGTTTGCTTACGCAGGCATGGCCTCCAGCGAGTTACCAAGTGGCAATTTAATTCACGAAGGCCCTGTTGCTTCTTTGGGTAAGAAAAACACCTTTGCGGGCACGCACATCTTGGTACCTCGTGGCGGTGTGGCCGTTCACATCAATGCTTTCAACTTTCCCGTATGGGGCTTGTTGGAGAAATTTGCGCCCACCTTCTTGGCCGGCATGCCGTGCATCGGCAAGCCCGCTACAGCCACCAGCTACTTGACTGAAGCCTTGGTTCGAATGATTGACCAATCGGGCATCTTGCCCAAGGGCGCATTGCAATTGGTCATTGGTAGCACGGGCGACTTGCTTGACCGATTGGATGTGGCCGATGTCGTCACTTTCACTGGCTCAGCCGACACGGCCGCCAAGTTGCGCGTGAACCCCAACTTGGTTCGCAACAGCATCCCCTTTAACGCTGAAGCCGACTCTTTGAACTGCGCCATCTTGGCCGATGACGTGACCCCCGATGATGAAGAATTTGACTTGTTCGTCAAAGAAGTGGTTCGCGAAATGACCGTCAAGGCCGGCCAAAAGTGCACGGCCATTCGACGTGCCATCGTACCGCGCAAGCACCTTGATGCAATTGCTGAAAAAATCAAAGCACGCCTGTCCAAGGTGGTGGTGGGCGATCCATCCGTAGAAGGCGTGAAGATGGGCGCCTTGGCCTCCAAGTCGCAACAATCAGATGTGGCTGAACGGGTGGCCCTGTTACGTCAAAGTGCCGAGTTGGTATTTGGTGGCGATGCCAATTTCAGCTTGGTGGGCGAGGGCGTGGCTCAGGGTGCTTTCTTCCAGCCCACTTTGTTGCTGTGTCAAAAACCCTTGAACACCGACAGTGTTCACGACATTGAAGCCTTTGGCCCTGTGAGCACGCTCATGCCCTACGACAGCATGGAGGATGCGATGGCCTTGGCCAAACGAGGCAAAGGCAGCTTGGTCGGCTCATTGATCACCAAGACGCCTGCCGTGGCTGCGCAGGTGGTGCCACGTTTGGCCGCCAACCACGGCCGTTTGCATGTGCTTGACCGTGAGTCTGCTGGCGAATCGACGGGTCACGGATCTCCCTTGCCCTCACTCAAGCATGGCGGACCAGGACGTGCAGGTGGCGGTGAAGAATTGGGCGGTATTCGTGCGGTGACGCACATGATGCAACGAGCCGCTGTGCAAGGCTCCCCAACCATGCTGACCGCCATTACGCGCGAATACGCACGCGGTGCCAAAGTCATTGAATCCGGTTCGCACCCCTTCAAACATTATTTTGAAGAATTGCAAATTGGCGAGTCATTGTTGACAGCTTCCAAGGTCATTGGTGAAGCCGATGTCAAAGCCTTTGGCGAACTCACAGGTGACATGTTCTACATGCACTTTGACGACGAAGCGGCCAAAGCCTCTGCCTTTGGCAAGCGCATTGCGCATGGCTATTTGGTCTTATCCGATGCGGCTGGCTTGTTTGTGGTGGCGGAGCCTGGTCCAGTCTTGGCCAATTATGGTTTGGACACGTTGCGGTTTGTGAAACCTGTCGGATTGGGCGACAGCATTCAGGTGCGGTTGACATGCAAACGCAAAATTGACCGCAACAAGAAAGACGCCAATGGCCAAGGGCAGGGCGTGGTGGCTTGGGATGTAGAAGTGACTAACCAAGACAAAGAGTTGGTGGCCAGTTATGACATTCTCACTTTGGTTGCCAAAAAGAGTTAAGCACCTTTGCCCCGAAATCCCCTACAAAATATGGGCTTAAAGCAAAGTTGAGTTGGCAATCTGAGCGACTTCATTTCTAATCGAAAGATCGTTGGGGAGTAGCTCAATTTCTTCGTGCTCAGTATAGCCAGCAGGCGCACGTAGAGATCAACAAATCGTCATTACGGAGTTTTTACTTCCGGTTTGTTGGGCATATAACTGATTCATTACAAGCAAAGCAAGACCTTCGATCTCTCGTGTCACGCGTGTCATTCTGATATTCGTGGCTTGTTCGGATCGTTATTGAAGGTCTTTCATGGAATTGTTCTCAATGCCATGGTGGTCAGCGTTGCTGGCCATCATTCTTATCGACTTGGTTTTAGCTGGCGACAACGCCATCGTCATTGCGCTTGCTGCGCGCAACCTCCCGCCGGAGCATCAAAACAAAGCCATCCTGTGGGGCACTGTGGGCGCCATTGTGATTCGCTCTGCCATGACCGTGGGCGTTGTCTGGCTCCTCAAAATTCCTGGCCTGATGTTGGTAGGAGGCTTGGGCCTTTTGTGGATTGCCTACAAGCTCATCACGGATACGTCTGAGGACGAACACCAAGGCGGTACCGCAACAACTTTCTGGGGCGCCATGAAGACCATCATTGTGGCTGACGCACTCATGGGCGTTGACAATGTATTAGGTGTCGCAGGCGCTGCCAATGGTGACTTTACGCTGGTTGTCATTGGCCTGCTCATCAGCATTCCCATTGTGGTGCTGGGCAGCAAATTGGTTTTGCAATTGGTCGAAAAATGGCCAGTGATCATTAATCTGGGTGCTGCCGTTTTGGCCTTTACTGCTGCCCAAATGGTCATCAACGAAAAACTTTTAGACCCCATTTTTGATGGCGGCGAAACCATCAATCTCATAGCCCGTGGTGCAACGTATGCCGTTGCCATTGTCGGAGTTTTGGGATTGGGTTGGTGGGCAACTAGAAAACAGGAGAACTCCGAGACTGAAACTGAAACGGTTTGACAACTTTTTAAACAGGAGAAAATAAATGGAAACATTCATTGTTTACCTAGACGACAAGCAATATGCACTCCAACAAATTGTCCCCATGTTGCCTGCCAAGGGTTCTGAAAATGGCGCAGCAAATTGGATTCTGATTGGGTGCCCGCCAAGACTCAACCGCCATACTGGCCGTTGGTTGACACATTCTGCGCAAAAGAAATGGCGTCAAGAATGGACGCGAGAGGCAACTGACGAATTGCTCAACTTGCTCCGAGATTTAGGCAACACCGTTTCAGTCCGAACTGTGGAAGGCCCTCTTGTAGAGTTCACTAAGCAAGTGAAAGGCGAGGTGGGTGTTGCCAGGGTGGTCGATGCACGCAGGCCAAAGTTGTCTGTGAATCTGTCGCCAGTGACCCCAGATCAGCCACAAGAGAAGCCCAACAACTGGACATTGCCGGGCAGTGTCCTGGCCATAGGTGCTGCCATCGTGATGGCCAGCGAATAAAAAATTTGGTTCCAATCAAAAGGCCTTCCAGTGATGAGCTGGAAGGCCTTTTTTAGTGCGCTGTATGTTGGCAGCGCATGGCGTGGGTCAAATTACATCGTATCGATGAAACTGCGCAGTTTGTCGCTTCGGCTGGGGTGCTTTAGCTTGCGCAGTGCTTTGGCTTCAATTTGACGAATGCGCTCGCGCGTGACGTCAAATTGTTTGCCCACTTCTTCAAGCGTGTGGTCGGTTGACATTTCAATGCCAAAACGCATGCGCAGCACTTTGGCTTCTCGGGGTGTGAGGCTGTCTAAGATGTCTTTCACCACGTCACGCAGTCCGGCTTGCATGGCGGCATCGATAGGCGCTGTGTTGGCGCTGTCTTCGATGAAGTCACCCAAATGGCTGTCGTCGTCGTCACCGATGGGCGTTTCCATGGAGATTGGCTCTTTGGCAATCTTCATGATCTTGCGAATCTTGTCTTCCGGAATTTCCATTTTCTCGGCCAAGATGCTGGCATCGGGCTCAAAGCCAAACTCCTGCAAGTGCTGGCGCGAAATGCGGTTCATCTTGTTGATCGTTTCGATCATGTGAACGGGAATGCGGATGGTGCGAGCCTGATCGGCAAT